>NZ_JBHSPA010000020.1:0-102372 GCF_042656245.1 Nonomuraea insulae | reverse complement strand
CGCGCGGCGTCCGCCGCCGCCCGCGCGGCTTGTACGGCGACGCTGGCCGCCACCGCGGCACCGTCGGCGGCCTCAGCCGCACGTTGTGCCTGACGCTTGGCCTCCGCCGACGCCTGTCCGGCCAGCGAGGCGAGGCGTTCCGCCTCCGCCGCGTCGTTCTTGGCCGCCAGGGACTCCGCCTTCGCGCGGTCGGCCTGCGCGACCGCGGAGATCGCCTCGAACGCCGCGCGGCGCGTCGCCTCCGTGGCGCTCGCCCGCAGATCGCCCAAGGTCTGGTTCTCGTTGTCCCTGGCCTGGGCCACCCCCCAGTCGATCTGGATGAATCGCTCCTGCATCTCCAGGCTGCCGTCCCCGAGCGCCCGGTTCGCCGCGGCCTGCACCTCCGGGCCGCCGTCGGCCATCGCGCGATTGACGACCGCCCGCAGGTCCAGCCTGTACGGCAGCCGCCATCCCGACTCGATGAACGTCCCCAAGGCCGCACGCGTCCCGTTGCGCAGCACCGCGTTCGCGGCGGCCTTGACCTCCGGCCCACCAGCCGCCTTCATCTCGTTCACGCTGGCGCGCAGGTCGATCTCCCGAGCGGTCTCCCAGCCGCCGTCGAGAAACGCCGTCACGGCACCGGCGCCGTCCGAGAGCAGGGCGGCGTTGGCGGCGGCGGAGACCTCGGGACCTCCGTGGGACTTGACGCGGCCGAGCTGCTCGCGCTCGTCCTGCGCCGCGAGCCTGGGAAGCTGGGCGGTGAACGCGCAGATCGCCGCCTCGTTTCCGAGCAGAGCCTCCTCCGCGGCCGGACGGACGTTCAGGCCGCCCGTGACCCACGCATCCAGCGCCACTTGTCGTTCGCAGGCCGGCGCGGCGGGTGGCGCTGATGCCGCCTGTGCTTCGCCGAGGGGGCTGCCCATGAGAAGCAGCGAGAGTACGGTGCCGATAACACTTGTCTTCTGCCATAAGGCGCTGTCGCGCATGCCAGTCACTTCCACCCGTTGTTTCCACACATGAATGGGCGGAACGGCCGGCTGTCATCTGTCAGCCGGCCGTTCCGTTCTCAGTTGACGACCCGCAGTTCCAGGAGGGTCTCTCGGCAGTTGTCCGGATAGTCCGGGTGACTCTCGTCACAGGTGGTGTCCGTACGTCCGAACTGCTCGCTCTCGTCCCGCTCGACGCGCTTGGTGCGCTCCGCGCCGGACGTCACGTTCACAACTTTGGCGTCCACGTCGTGGCCGGCCCCCGGTGAGCGGCTGTCCCCCTGGACCTCGTAGACGTTCGGGATCCGGAGCTTCACGTATCCCTTGGGTGCGATGACCTTGAAGCACACCGCCGTCACGCCGAGGTGCGGCTCGCCGACCTCGGTCTGGCCGTTCAACAGGCCGGGGAACACCTTGATCACACCGACCCCGTTCTCCGGGGACGCGGTGCACGAGACCCAGATGATCCCGCCGTTTCCGGAGATCAGCTGGAAGTGCTGCGCCTCGGCCTCGTCCGTGCCCCAGTCGTCCCGACCGGAGGTGCCTGCGAACTCGTGATGGAAGTCCACGGGATAGGCGAAGTTCTCCAGGATGGAGTCCGGACGGATGACGGGCTGCACGGTGACCCAAGCCGGTATCGCGGACGGATAGGCCCGGCCCACGAACCACGCGATCCCGTCGATCGGCCGGTAGAGGAACAGATGGCTCTGCCCGCCCGACCCCTGGAGGTCGAAGGCGATGATCCGATCCCTCGGGCTCTTCAGGTCATAGCTGCCGATGCCGGTCGAGCTGTGGAACACGGCTCTGAACGTGGTGCCCGTCCCGTGTTCGAGGATCCAGGCCGTCTGCCCGCCCGGCCGGTAGAGCAGCAGGTGATCCAGCTTCCCCGTGTCCTCATAATCGAAGGCGATGATCTGGTCCGCCGCGCCCTTCAGGTCATAACCACCGATCCCGCCGTCGGCCGAGGAGTAGACCGGAGCGTAGGCGCCGTTCGCGCCCCGCTTGATGATGGAGACCATCCCGGTCCCCGGCCGATACAACACCAGATGATCAAGCTTGCCCGAACCGTCGTAATCAAAAGCGGTGATCCGGTCCGCCGCGTTCATCAGGTCCTGGCCACCGATGCCGGCCGAGCTGTGGAACACCGCCCTGAACGTGTTGCCCGCGCCGTGTTCGAGGATCCAGGCCGTGTGCCCGCCCGGACGGTAGAGCAGCAGATGATCCAGCTTCCCCGAGCCCTCGTAATCGAAGGCGATGATCTGATCCGTCGCGCCCTTCAGGTCATAACCACCGATCCCGCCGTCGGCCGAGGAGTAGACCGGCGTGAACGTGGTGCCGCTGCCGTGCTTGAGGATGTGTACCATCCCGGTCGCCGGCCGATACAACACCAGATGATCAAGCTTGCCCGAACCGTCGTAGTCGAAAGCGGTGATCCGGTCCGCCGGGCTCTTCAGGTCGTAGCCACCGAGCCCGCCGTCGGCCGAGGAGTAGACCGAAGCGTAGGCGCCGTCCGCGCCCCGCTTGACGATGGAGACCATCCCGGTCCCCGGCCGGTACAACAGCAGGTGATCCACCTTCCCCGAATGCCCGTAGTCGAAGGCCACCACCTGGTCCCGGGCATCCTTCAGGTCATAGCCGCCGATCCCGGTCTCGCTGTTCCCGTAGTTGCGGAAGGACGTGGTGGGCTCGGCCGCGACCTGCCTGATCCAGGTCGCCAGGTCGTCCACCCGTACCGCGTCGGCGCCGCGCGGCCCGTCGGCGGCCGCGCCGAGGCAGCCCCCCTGCCCCGCGCCGATGCTGAGCCCGACGAGCTCCGGACGGCTCCCGCCCGTACGGAACACCGGCGCACCCGCGTCGCCCTGGCAGGCGCTCACGTCGCCGCCGCTCACTCCGGTCCAGCCGAACGAGCCGGCGGCCACGGCCCCGGCGGTGACCGGCGCGGCATGCAGGCGGCTGGGTGCCCACTCCTCGGCGGTCCGGCCATAGCCGGCGACCTGTAGCGCGTCCCCCGCGGCGGGAACGGTGGGGCTGAGCGTGACAGGCGTGACGTCCATGACCCGCAACGCCAACCGGACCAGCACGATGTCCCGGTCACGGTTCGGGTGGATCCACTCCACGGGCAGCACCCGCCCGCCCGAACCGTACAGGTCCGTCCTGCCGACCGTCACCGTCGTCGCCACGGCCGGCGCCCCGCTCTTGACGGGCTGCCCGTCAGCGGCGAAACAACTGGTGGCGGTGATCACCCACTGCGGGCTGACCAGGGCTCCGGTGCATCCGTGCGTCTCACCGACGTTCACCTTCGCCACGAAACCCCACGTACCGTCGGCGACCGGGCTCCCGCCCCGCACCGCATGCGCAGGCGTCGCCTCCGCCCAGAGCACGGCCGAGGAGACGACCAATAAGAAGGAGAGGGTTGTGATGTGTAATAACCGGATCATTCGCTGGAGGTTCACGGCACGATTGTGGGAGCCACGACCTGGGCGAACCAGGGCATCCACCGGACATTGAGCGGCCATTTACCCGGCGGAGAGCTCTCGGCCCGGCCTCCACAGTGACGTGATTCACGGTCACAAGGGCCCCTGCCGACGTCACACCTGCCGGCCCGATCTCGTCATGTGTGTAGGCAAGGTTAGGGGGCCTCAGATGCGTTCGTTGCCGGGCATACGCCGCTCGTTCCAGTTCTCCCACTGGTCGTTCATGTTCGCCGAAATCGCCGTCTGGTCGTTCGTCGTCCTGCTGGTGACCGGGGCGATGCTCATGCTGTTCTACGACCCCGGCATGTCCCAGGTGACCTATGACGGTTCCTACGGGCCGCTGCGCGGGCTCCTCGTCAGCAAGGCGTTCGACTCGACCATGCACCTGAGCCTGGAGGTGCGCGGCGGCCTGCTCATCCGCCAGATGCACCACTGGTCGGCGCTCATCTTCGTGGCGGCCGTCGTGGCGCAACTGCTGCGCATGTTCCTCACCGGCGCGTTCCGCCGCCCGCGCGCCCGGCAGTGGCTGATCTGGGTGGCGCTGCTGGCGCTGGGCATGTTCGCGGGCGAGACCGGCAACGCCCTGCCCGACGACATGTTGTCGGGCGGGAGCCTGTGGCTGGTCATGTCGGTCGTGCAGTCCGTCCCGGTGGTGGGCGCGTGGGTGATGTCGCTGCTGTTCGGCTCGGGCTTTCCCGGCGACACGATCATTCCAGTCATGTACGGGGGGCACCTGCTGCTCGCGGCCGTCATAGGCGCGCTGTTGATCGCCCGTGGGCTGCTGGTGCGGCGAAACGGCCACTCGCGGTTCGTCGCCTCGCAGCCGGCGCGGCGACGCGCCCGCCCGCTGATGGCGGCCGCGACGGTCGGCATGCTGATCATTCTCGGGTTCGGGTTCCAGATCGCCCCGATCTGGCTGTACGGCCCGTCCAAGCCGACGCAGATCTCGGCGGGCTCGGTGCCCGACTGGTACATGGGGTTCCTCGACGGCGCCCTGCGCATCATGCCCGGGTGGGAGCTCACCCTCGGGGACTACACGCTCAGCCTCGCGGTCCTCCTTCCCACGGTGGTGGTACCGGGGGTCTTCTTCACCGCGCTGGCCGCGTACCCGATGGCCGAGCGCTTCCTCCTGGCGCGACGCGGTCGCCACGACGCGCTGGGCCGGCCGAAGAGCACGCGCCGCATCGCCCGCGGGACCCCCGCGCGTGACCTGCTCGACCGGCCGCGCGACACGCCCGTGAAGACCGCCATCGCCGCCGCCGGCATCACCTTCTACGGCCTGCTGTGGGCGGCCGCGGCCAACGACCAGCTCGCCCACCAGTTCCACCTCAACGTCAACACAGTGACGATCTTCTTCCGGTACGCCGTGGTCATCGGACCCGTCGTCGCCTTCGTCGTCACCCGGTGGATCTGCCTCGCGCTCCAGCAGTCGGACCGCGACGTGGCCGAGCATGGCGTGGAGACCGGGATCATCACCCGATCCCCGGACGGCGGATTCCACGAGCGGCTGGCACCGGTGCGCGATCGTCACCGGGAGTTGAGCCGGTCGGCATAGATCCAGGGCTCGCCTCCAAGAAGGACAGCCGAGGCGCTGCCGGCCCGCCCGCCGACGCCGCTTTCGAGCAGGGTCCGCGGGCGGAGACGCCGGGTGTCGATGCTGTTGAGCCTGCCCGCCAGGACGATGCCGAGCGAGTTCACTGGGTGTCTGATTTCCGCGCCCGGCCAGGCGGCCGGGCGCGGGTTCGGCCTGACGACAGCGAGCCGCAAGCGGGCGGCAGGGAACCGACAAGCGGGATCGGCATCCTTGTAGGTGTCAGGCGGTACCAGCCGATGCACTCGCGGAGGCGATGGGGAATGATCGGCACCAAGATGCGAGAGTTTCCGGCCCTGCTCGAAGAGCTCGGGCACGTGCGTCATTTCGCGGGCGGCGTCGTGGCCGGCCACCCCGCCGCGGACGACGTGGTCCTGGCCGTCTCCGAACTGGCCGCCAACGCCGTCGAGCACTCCGCCGCCAGCTGTGACGACAACTTCGAGGTGCGGATCACCCATCTGGCCGACGCCGTCCGCGTCGAGGTGCACGACCACGGTGGCGCGGGCAGGCCGCGGCCCGGCGTGGCCGATGCGGAGGCCACCCGGGGGCGCGGGCTGTTCCTCGTGGACCACCTCTCCCGCGACTGGGGCATCACCCACAAGCCGGACCACACCGGCGTCTGGTGCGAGATCGGCTGCACCTGCACGAAATCGCCGACACTCGAAAAGGCCGCCGCATGAAAGGGCGCCTGGTGTCCGCCATGAGGTGATCGGCGACCGGACCGCATGGCCGGCTGACGTTGGACCTCATCGAGCGAGGCCAGCAGCCAGTCCAGCCGGCCGGCACCGATGACGGCGGCGGTGAACTCCGCGGTACGGCTGGTGAGAATGAGCTGGTCGCGGGCGGCGGCCGCGCGGCCGAACTCGGGGGCGGCCAGCGCCGGCGCGGAACGCGTTGATAAGCAAAGCACGCTCTTCTCCCGCTCCAATCTCCCCGTTCTTTGCGGACTTGGGACAGTCGGGAGCTGCGGTTGCGTGTCCACGCCCCTGGCCAGGGAAGCGTCTGCGGGAGGGGTATTTGCCCGTTGAACTGGCGCTGGGTTCCCCGGGCGCCGTGCTCGATAGGGGGATGACGACGATGTCACCTGGGAAGAGGAAACCGGATCAGGTGGGCTTGATGTTCGCCGAGCAGGCGGACGGGAGTTTTGTGACGTGCCTGCGGGGCCAGGCGGTGCTGGCGGAGCCGCTGCTGAACAAAGGCACGGCGTTCTCGCCTGAGGAGCGGGAAGAGCTGGGCCTGGACGGCCTGCTTCCGCCGGTGGTGGAGACGCTGGAGGAACAGGCGCGCCGGATGTACGTGCAGTACCGGGCGCAGCCGACCGACCTGCTCAAGAACGTCTACCTGGAGGCGCTGCGGGATCGCAATGAGGTGCTGTACTACCGGCTTCTGGATGATCATCTGCGCGAGATGCTGCCCATCGTGTACGACCCGACCGTCGGCGAGGCGATCAAGCTCTACAGCCATGAGTACCGCCGCCCCCGGGGCGTTTACCTGTCCATCGACGACGTCGGCGGGATCGAGCGGGCGTTCAAGAACGTCGGGCTGGGCCCGGACGACGTCGATCTGATCGTGGCCTCCGACGCCGAGGAGATCCTGGGCATCGGCGATTGGGGAGTGGGCGGCGGCGCCGGCATCGCGACGGGCAAGCTGGCCGTCTACACCGCCGCCGCGGGCATCGACCCCGGCCGGGTCATCCCGATCGCCCTGGACGTGGGCACCGACAACGAAGCCCTGCTGAACGACCCGGCCTACGTCGGGAACCGGCACGCGCGGGTGCGGGGCAAACGCTACGACGACTTCATCGACGCCTACGTCACCACTGCCACCCGGATGTTCCCCGGCGCCCTGCTGCACTGGGAGGACTTCGGCCCGTCCAACGCCCGCCGGATCCTGGAGAAGTACACCGGCCACATCTGCACCTTCAACGACGACATGCAGGGCACCGGCGCGATCGTGCTGGCAGCCATGCTCAGCGCCGTCAAGGTGTCGCAGACCCCGATGCGCGAGCAGCGGATAGTCATCTTCGGGGCGGGTACGGCCGGCATCGGCATCGCCGACCAGTTGCGCGACGCCATGGTCCGCGACGGACTGGACCACGACACCGCCGCCCGACGGATCTGGCCTATCGACAAGCAGGGCCTGCTCATCGACGACATGAGCGACCTGCGTGACTTCCAGCAGCCGTATGCCCGCCCGCGCGACGAGGTGGCCGACTGGCCCCGAGACGAGCACGGCATCTCGCTGGCCGAGGTCGTCGAGCGGGTCAAGCCGACCATGCTGCTGGGCACCTCGACCGCCCACGGTGCGTTCACCGAGAAGATCGTGCGCACGATGGCGGCAGGCGTGGACCGCCCGATCATCTTCCCGATCTCCAACCCGACCGAGCGGATCGAGGCGATGCCCGCCGACCTGATCCGCTGGAGCGACGGTCGAGCCCTGATCGCCACCGGCATCCCGATCGAGCCGATCACGCACAACGGCGTCACCTACGCCATCGCCCAGGCCAACAACGCCCTGCTCTACCCCGGCCTCGGGCTGGGCGTGGTGGTCGCGCGGGCCCGCCGGGTCAGCTCTGGCATGTTCCAGGCCGCCGCCGAGGCCGTGGGCGGCATGGTCGACGTCTCGGCGCCGGGCGCGTCCCTGCTGCCCCAGGTGGAGAATCTGCGCGAGGTCTCGGCCACGGTCGCCGTGTCCGTCGCCGACCAGGCCGCCGAGGAGCACCTGGCGGGCACCACGCTGCGCAACACTGTCCAGCAGGTCCAGGACGCCATGTGGCAGCCCACGTATCGCCGCATCCACGGGAACGGGAGATGAGCGCGCCGCAGGTCCGCGATGTGCCGATCGGCCTGCAGGCCACCGGCACCCGGACGGAAGGCGACTCCCTCGGCGAGGTGGAAGTCCCGGCCGAGCACTACTGGGGCGCGCAGACCCAGCGGTCCCTGATCCACTTCGACATCGGCGACGACCGCATGCCCAAGGCCGTCTACCACGCCTACGGCTACATCAAGAAGGCCGCCGCGATCGTCAACGCCCGCGCCGGCCGACTACCCCAGTGGAAGGCCGATCTGATCAGCCGGGTCGCCGACGAGGTCATCCGCGGCGAGTTGGACGGCGAGTTCCCGCTGTACGTCTGGCAGACCGGCTCAGGCACCCAGTCCAACATGAACGTCAACGAGGTGATCTCCAATCGGGCGATCCAACTCGTGGGCGGTCGGCTGGGCAGCAAGGACCCCATCCACCCGAACGACCACGTGAACATGGGCCAGTCGTCCAACGACACCTTCATCACCGCCATGCATGTGGCCGCCGTCGAGGCCATCGACGATCATGTGCTGCCCGCCGCGGCCAGGCTGCGCGAGGCCACCGAGGCCAAGAGCCGGGAATGGGAGCATGTCGTCAAGATCGGGCGTACCCATCTGGAGGACGCGACCCCGCTGACCGTCGGACAGGAGTGGTCCGGCTACGCCGCCCAGCTTGGCGACGCCATCGACCACCTCCAGCGCACCCGCACAGGGCTGTACCAGCTGGCGATCGGCGGCACCGCGGTCGGCACCGGGTTGAATGCGCCGCCGGGGTTCGGCGAGGAGATGGCCAAGCAGATCACCGAGCTCACCGGGCGCCCCTTCACCGGCGCGCCCAACAAGTTCGCCGCCCAGGCCTCCTGCGACCACCTCGTGCGAGTGTCGGCGGCGCTGCGCGCTCTGGCCGTGCCGCTGTTCAAGTTCGCCAACGACCTGCGCTGGCTCGGCTCCGGGCCGCGTACCGGCCTGCACGAGCTGATCCTGCCGTCCAACGAGCCTGGCTCGTCGATCATGCCGGGCAAGGTCAACCCGACCCAGGCCGAGGCCACGTTGATGGTCGCCATCCAGGTGATGGGCAATGATGCCGCGGTGTCGATGGCCGGCGCCGAGGGCAACTTCGAGCTGAACGCCTTCCGCCCCGTCATCATCAAGAACGTCCTGCACTCGGCGCACATCCTGGCCGACATGATGGACCACTTCCGCAGGTTCCTCATCGAAGGAGCCAAGCTCAACGCCGACAGACTGCACCACAATATCGACCACTCGATCATGATGGTGACCGCGCTCAGCCCCGTCATCGGCTACGACCAAGCCGCCCACATCGCCCACTACGCGCTCGACAAGGGTCTGGCGCTCAAAGACGCCGCACTCCAATGCGGCATAGCGGAGGACACCTACGACAAGATCGTCAATCCCGAACGCCTCACAAGGCCCGGAGTGCCCACCCCGGACGGCGACACCCGACGCTGAAAACGGCATCTACTGGTGCGGGCGACCTATCCGCGGGTAGCGGAGCGTCCGGAGGCTGAGCCGCTCACGCCGCCCTTCCCGGACCGAACATGACCGAGTTCGAACGTCACCGTTAAGGGGGCGTTGCGGATCGGACGTGTGTGTTTCCCGTAGTTCTGTGCCCGGCTGTCAAGCGAAGCGGGGGAAAAGTCTGAGCGCGTTGTCCCGTTCAACGCCGCGCAGTTCGTCCTCGGTGAAGCCGTCGAAGCTGATGAGGTTGGCGATGTTGTGTTCGACGGTGGGCTCCGGGGCGGCGGGCCAGTCGGTGCCGAACAGGATGTGGTCCGCGGTGGTGACTTCAAGCGTGGGCAGCAGTGAGTTGCGGCTACCGGCCAGCGCAGTTTCGTAGTAGAGGCCGCGTAGCACCTCGGCAACGTGTGCGGGGTCGATGTCCGCGTCGTGTGGTCCCCGTCCCATGATGGTGTGCTCGCCGATCCGCCAGCCGAGTGTTGGCAGCACGCCTCCACAGTGCGCCAGGATCAGGCGCAGCCCCGTAGTCCGCTGGAAGGCACCGGTGTAGAGGGCGTTGGTGATGGTGCGTGCCGTGTCGAAGGGAAATTCCACGATCGAACTCGGTCGGCCGAAGCCGAGGACGTCGATGTGCGGGCAGTCGGTGGGGTGCACAAAGACAGGTACCTCTCGGCGGGCCAGCTCCGCCAGTACCGGTTCGAGGGAGGGATCGCCGAAGTAGTGCCCTGCCATGTTCGAGGTCAGCACCACGCCGTCGAGTCGCAGTTCATCGAGGGCGTAGCCGAGCTCGGTCAACGCCTCATCGGGTCCGTCCGCTGGGAGCGTGGCAAAGGCTCCGAAGCGGTCTGGGTGTTCGGCGATCAGCTCGGCGTGTCCCTCGTTGATCATCCGGGAGACGCGGGTGCCGAACTCGGGGTCGTCGGCCGACCCCGCGAACGCCAAGGGCATGGACACGATCTGGGCAGCGATGTCGTGCCGGTCCATGTAGGCCAGTGCGGCCTGCGGCGTCCACCGTACGGAGATCTTGTAGCCGCCCGTCGGCCGGAAGCCCCGGGCCGCGACCGCCGCCATCGCTTCCTCCGGCATGGCGTGAGTGTGGACGTCAATACGTTGACTGGGCATGAGTGTGCTCCCTTGTCTGGGTGGGGCGTCGATCCTGACCCTCGGCCGGCAGGTCAGGCCCAGAGCGGTCCGAGACGGCGGGCCGCTCGTCGCACGTCAGCGTAGGAGCGGGTGGAGCTCTTGGCCTGGCTGGTGACATGGGCGCCGAAGACGGTGGCGGTGATCGCTCGGACGGCGGCCCACCGGTTCTGGTAGCGGATCTGCCAGCCGATCCAGGAGAGCGCGTCCGCTTCGGGTTTCCAGGCCGCCTCGTAGCGGGCGCCGGCGCTGTCCAGGGGTCCGGAGGCCAGGCACTGGTCGAGCACCATCGCAGACTCCAGCGCCGCGTTGCCGCCCTGGCCGATCGGCGGGAAGGCGACCGCGGCGTCGCCGAGCAGCACGGCCCGGCCGCCGTGCAGATGGGAGCAGGTCAGCCGCTGTCCCAGGTGGACGCTCTCACGCCGGGAGAACTCGGCGATCGCCTGCTCGCCGGCCAGGTTTAGGGCGCGAGGGACGTGCCGGCGCAGCCACGCGGTGGCCTGCGCGGGGGAGTCGAAGGTGATCGGTTTGTTCACCCCGATGACGCACAGCCAGCGCACGCCTTCCGGCTTGTCCTCATCAGCGATCACCCCGGCGAGGACCAGCGGGCTGGCCGCCAGCCCGTTCAGATAGTGCTTGTCCAGCCGGTCGCCGACCCGGTCGAACTCCAGGATGAGCCCGTAGTTCGGGATGCTGGAGGTTTCGACGGTGAAGCCTTCGACCTGCTCCCGCATTGCCGTACGCACCGCCGAGCCCGCGCCGTCAGCGCCGATGACGAGGTCGAAGCGCTGCCCGGCCACCTCGCCGGCGTGCACGTCGAGGGCGCGTATGTCGCTGTGGAAGGCGAAGTCGATCAGGTCGCGGTGCCGTTCCTCGGCGAGGGACATGAGCGCCCGCATGATGTCGCCCCGCGAGCCGATCCACCCCGGCTCGGCCCAGCGGTCGATCACCCGGCTGCCGAACCTGATCCCGCGGAACCGAGTCAGGTGGGCGTCGAAATGGGCGGGGGCATCGATGTGCCGCAGCGCCCGCAGCCCATGGCCGGTGATATCGATCGGGTAGGAGCGATCGGGGTTGAAACGCGGCATGCGCGCGGGGTGGGCATCGCGCTCGAACACGGTGCTGCGGATGCCGCGCCGGGCCAGCGCGATGGCCGCTGTCAACCCTCCGGGTCCGCCTCCGATGATCGCGATGTTTGCCATTGCGCCTCCCTTGTTGATTTCGAATCAATGATACCCAATCAACTAGGCTGGACGGCATGGCCTCCACCCGAGCGGAACGCGCCGCCTCCACCCGGAGCAAACTCCTCGACGCAGCGATCGAGTTGTTCCTCGACAAGCCCTACGACGAGGTGTCGGTCCACGACCTCGCCAGCGCCGCCGGGGTCGCCTACGGGCTGGTCGCCCACCACTTCGGCAACAAACGGGGCATTCACCTGGAGGCCATGCGGCAGATCGCCCGCGGCCTCGAACAAGGGCCGCCTCCGCCCGGTCCCGCCGGCACGCGGATCCGGCAGTTCGTCCACCACCATTTCGCTTCCATCCAGCAGAACCCGGCCGCCTACCTCGGGCTGATGCTCGGCGCCGACCCCGACAGCCGCGCCATCATCGATTCCGCCACACAACTGGCCATCCAGGCCACCGGCGAAATCCTCGACCTGGACCCGGAGCGGCCTGCCGTCCGGCTGGCCCTGCGCTCGTGGTTCGGCGCGGTCGGCGCGGCCGCGATCGTCTGGCTCCAGGACGGCCGCCTGTTCCCCGCAGAAGACCTGGTCGAGATGGTGATTGCCACCCTGGCCGAGCTACTCCGTCAAGCCGCACGACTCGACCCGGCCTTCGACCCGACCTCGGTCCTGGCCGCCCTGGGTCGGCCCGCGGGGCCCACCGCCGCTCCGGGCCACGGATAGCGCGAACCAGCAGTCGCACGTTGACCGCCAACCACGATGACCGAGGTCGACATCGACAGCGCCGGCCACCTCTCGTGACTGACCGCCCATCGCCCTTTCCTGACGTTGAGCGCTCCAGTCGACGCCACCCTGACTACTAAACGTTGACATACATCACTTAGAGTGAGGATCGATGTCGACCAACCCGTCAAGACGCCACAGGAGGCCACACAGTGAGCTCACCCTCGGAACCCGAAACGGCTCCCCAAGGCTTTGTCCTCGACAGGGACCAGGGCGATGCGTTCTGGTGGTTGGGGTCATTGGCCATCAACAAGGTGGTCGGAGGATCGACGCACGGCGGCCTGAGCATTGTCGAATCCTTGGTGCCCGCCGGCTACGCGCCGCCGGTGCACATCCACAACGGCAAGGACGAGACGTTCTACATCCTCGACGGTCGGTTCTCCTTCGTGTGCGGGGCACGGTCGTGGCAGGTCACCCCAGGGTCGCTGGTGTTCCTGCCGCGCGACGTGCCCCACGGTTTCCGGGTGTCCGACGACGGACCGGGCCGGCTGCTGCTCATCGGTAACCCAGCCGGGTTCGAGGAGGTCATCCCCGAGCTGGGCGACCCTGCCCCGCAGACGGAAATCCCCGGCCCGGACATCCCCATGCCGGATCCCGACCGTGTCTCCGAGGTGTGGGCCGCCCATGGGATCACCATCGCCGCCCCGGGGTCCACGCCCATGCCCTGACCAGCCGTCGATCCGAGGACGGGTTCATCGCACGAACCCGAGCCGGTCCAGAGGACGGGTTCATCGCACGAACCCGAGCCGGTCCAGCGGGGTGAGCTGATGGAGACGCTGCGGGACCCTGGAGCACCGGCTGGAACCGGCGCAGGTCCACGAGGAGCCGCGCGCGGCGGCACGTCTGTTGTCAGTCGGGCAGGTTCCCGGTGAAGCGCGGCTCCCGCTTGGCGACGAACGCCTCGATGCCTTCCGCCGCGTCGGCGGTGGCGTAGAGGCGGGAGAGCACGGCCTGTTCGCTGGTGAGCGCCGCGCCGAGCGCCTGCTGGACGCCGTCGTCGATGAGCCGTTTGGCTTCCCGTACGGCGAGCGGCGCGGCCGTGGCCAGCCGTCCCGCGAGTTCCATCGCGGCCGGTACGAGCTCGTCCACGGGGGTGACCTTGTGCAGCAGCCGGTGCCGGTCGGCTTCGTCGGCGCGCATGATCCGGCCGGTCATCACGAGTTCCTTGGTCGCGCGGATGCCGATGGCTCTGGACAGCCGCTGCGTGCCCCCGCCGCCGGGCAGCAGGCCGAGCTTGACCTCGGGCAGGCCGAACCGGGCGGCCTCGGACGCGATGATCAGATCGCAGCAGAGGGCGACCTCGAAGCCGCCGCCCAGCGCGTAGCCGTTGACCGCGGCGATCGTCGGCTGGGGAAGCTGTTCCAGCTCCTCGAACACCGCCCTGGACATGCGCTGGTAGGCGTCGAATTCGGCCTGCGTGACGCCGTGATATTCGCCGATGTCGGCGCCCGCGATGAAGCCACGCCCGGTGCCGGTCAGCACGAGCACGCGTACGTCCCGGCAGCCGCGCAGGTCGCGCAGGTAGTCGCCGAGGGCGGTGACCATCGACTTGGACAGCGCGCCGAGCGCTTCCTCCCTGTCGACGCGGAGCGTGGCGACACCGCCTTCCCTGGTCTCGACCAGGTTCTCGTGCACCCTCACCTGGCCACCTCTGCCTGGCGGAGCGCGGCGATCTCGGTGGCGGACAGGACCTCGCCGAGCACCTCGTCGGTGTGCTCGCCCACCAGCGGCGGCGCCTGGCGGAGCTGCCACGGCGTCTCCGACAGCCGGATCGGGCAGCCGATCAGTTCGAGCTTGCCGGCGTTCGGGTGGTCGACCTCCACGATCAGGTCGTGGCCCTGCTCCCTGAGCTCGTCCACGGCCTCGCGGGTGCTGCGTACCCGGGCGCACCAGAGCCCGGCGCCGAGCAACACCTCGACCAGCTCGCCCGCGGTACGACCTGCGGTGACCGTCTCCAACCTGTCCTTGATCTCGTCCCGGTCGGTCCAGGCGTCGAGCCCGTCCAGTCCGGTGACGCCCAGCGTCTCCGCGACCTTGGCGACCGGGGCCATGGCGATGGCGATCCAGCCGTCCGCGGCCCGGTAGACGCCGAACGGCGCGGACAACCACGCCTGCCCGATCCCGGCGCGCGAGCGCTCCCATTCCTGACCCTGATTGACGATGGCGGAGATCTCCTGGCACTGCAGGGCGATCGCGGTGGAGTAGAGGTCGACCTCGACCCGCTGGCCGATGCCGTGCCTGGCCCTGGCGAGCAGCGCGGCGAGGATGCCGTTGGCCAGGCAGAGCGCGGTGGAGGCGTCCACGATGGAGGTGCCCGCGGGGGTGGGCGGGTCGCCCGCCCGCCCACCTGCCGCGGCGAGCCCCGACATGGCCTGGATCAGCAGGTCCTGGCCGGGCCTGCCCTCCTTGGCGAAGACCGTGTCCTGGCCCCAGCCCGAGCCCGAGCAGTAGATGATGTCGGGCTTGACCGCCTTGAGGTCCTCGTAGCCGAGCCCCATCCTGTCGAGGACCCCGGGGCGGAAGTTCTCCACGACGACGTCGCAGGTGGCGCCCAGTTTCAGGAGCGCGTCCCGTACGGCGGGCGACTTGAGGTCCACCGCGACGGACCGCTTGTTGCGATTCATCGCGAGGAACGCGGCCGACTCCCCGGCGACCAGGTCGCCCATCATTTCCAGGCCGCGTTCCCACTCCCCGTCGAGCCGTTCGACCTTGATGACGTCGGCGCCGAGGTCGGCCAGCAGCTGCGTGCCGTACGGGCCGAGCATCATCTGGGTGAAGTCGAGGATGCGGATTCCGTCAAGTGCTCCTGGCATGGTTGCTCCCTAACTCCGAGTTGTGAGGGTCTGTGCGCGGCCGAAGAACGCGAGGAGGACGGCGGGGACGGCGGCGATCAGTGCCGAGACGCCGAAGGCGAGTATCCACGACTGGGTGTCCTCGACGAGGTAGCCCACGAGGATGGGTGCGAAGATGCCGGACAGGTTGGCGATGAAGTGCACGAAGCCCGAGACGGATCCGTACCTCGCCTTCGGGATGACCGGTCCGATCAGTGCGAAGAACTGGGCCCCGACGATGTAGAGGACGAAGACCACGACCCCCATCAGGGCGACCGCGGCACCGGTGGAGCTGACGATGCCGACGGGGGTGAAGGCGAGCGCCACCACGATCAGTCCGACGACCACGGTCCACTTGCGCGCGGCGAACAGGCCGACCTTGCGGCCGAGAGCGTCGGTGAAGATTCCGCCGAGCGCCAGTCCGACGAAGCCGGCCACCCAGGGGAGCGCGCCGGCCACGGCGAGGCCCTTGAGATCGACGCCGTGCGCCTCGGTCAGGAAGATCGGGAACCAGGTGAGGAAGGTGTACAACACCCACGAGTAGCCGAAGTAGCTCAGCGCGGTGGTGAGCACGAGCGGCTGGCGGAGGTAACTGGTCAGGGAGGCGTTCTCGCCGCCCGCTCCCTCGCCCCGGGAGGTGGCGAGGTTCTGGGCGGCGGCGAGTTCGCGCTCGTCCGCGGCCAGTTCCTCGACCTCGGCCGCGGAGACCCTGGGGTGTTCCGCGGGACGGTCGCGGACGATCGTCCACCAGCCGATCAGGAAGAAGACACCGAGCGCGCCCAGGATGATGAACGGCGCCCGCCAGCTCCCGCCGAACGCCGACATGATCGCCACGACGACAGGGGTGCCGATCGCGCCGCCGAGCGGGGTCGAGGCCTGGGAGAGGCCGAGCGCGGTACCGAGCCGGCGCTGCGGGAACCAGTTCGACATGGTCTTGGCGGTGACGGAGGCCTGCGGCCCCTCGCCGAAGCCGAACAGGAAGCGGATGACCATGAAACTGGCCGCGCTGAACCCGGTCGCGGTCAGCGCCGTGAACAGCGACCACCAGCCGATGGCCCAGGCCATGACCTTGCGCGGGCCGAACTTGTCCGCGGTGAAACCGCCGATGAAACAGAACGGCGCGTACCCGACAAAGAAGATCGCCGAGATCCAGCCCCAGGTCGCCTTGGAGAAGCCGTACTCCGCGATGATCAGTGGGGCGGCCACGCCGATCGCCGCCCGATCCGCGTAGTTGAGCCCGAGGACGAGAAAGTTCGCGCTCAGCACGAACCAGCGGTAGCGCAGGCCGCCCCTTTCCGTCTTCACCTCAGTCGCCGACATTCCTGCTCCTCACCGACCAGTAACGGTCGCGTACCTCGCGCCGATTGATCTTTCCTGTGCTCGACATGGGCAGCTCGCCGACCAGGTCGACGTGCAGCGGTTTCTTGTAGGCGGCCAGCCGATCACGGCAGGCCTGGACGACGTCCTCACCGGTGAGCCGGCTGCCCGGCGCGAGCACCACCGCGGCGGCCACGGCCTCGCCCCAGCGCTCGTGCGGGATGCCGAACACGACGACCTCCCGCACGTCGGGGAGCTCGGAGATGGCCCGCTCCACCTCGCCCGGATAGACGTTGAACCCGCCGGAGACGATCACGTCGCGGCGCCGGTCGACCAGGTACAGGTAACCGTCCTCGTCGAGCCGGCCGATGTCGCCGGTGCGGAACCGGCCATCCTGATCGAGCACCTCGGCCGACTGCTCCGGCCGGTTCCAGTACCCGGGCATGACGGGCGCGCCCCGCACCACCACCTCACCGATCCCGCCCACCGGGTCGACGATCTCGATCTCCACACCCGGCACCGCCCGGCCCGCCGAGGCCAGTCGCGAATCGCCGGCCCTCATGTGCGCCTCAGGCGGCAGCACGGTCAGCGGGGCGAGCGCCTCGCTCAGGCCGTAGCACTGGTAGAGGACCTCGCCGAACGCCCCGGCCGCCCGTAGCGCCGACGGCGCCGAGATCGCCGCCCCGCCGTACGGCACGGCGGTCAGGCTGCGGAGCCGGTATCTGCCCAGCTCGGCCGCGGTGGTGAGCTCCTTGAGCATGGTCGGTACGAGCGGCAGCACCGTGGCACGGAACTCCTCGACCGCGCCGAGCACCACGTCGGCCCCGAATTTGGGCAGCGGCACCGCGGCGGCGCCCGAGAAGGTGTACGCGGAACCGATCGAGCCGCCGAAGTGGCTCATCGGCGCCGCGTGCACCACGACGTCGCCCGGCCCGCGCACCGGCAGCCGCTCCCTGATCGCCCCGATCATCGCCAGCCACTGCCGGTGGGTGACGATCGCGCCCTTGGGCTCGCCGGTGGTCCCCGACGTGTACATGAGCGCGGCGACATCGCCAGGACCAGGCTCGGATACGGCAGGCAGCTCCGGCCCGGGCGCGGTCAGCTCGTCAAGATCCGCGGAGGAGATGTGCGGCCACTCCAGCGCGCTCACGTGCTCCGGCTCGCAGACGACCAGGGCGGCCGCGCAGTCCCTGGCGATCCCGGCGATCTCCCTGCCGTGCAGCCGGCTGCTCACCGCCACCCTGACCAGCCCGGACAGGAACAGCGCGTGCTCGATCTGCAGGATCTCCGCCCGGTTGCGCAGCGCGATGACGACCCGGTCACCGGGACCCACGCCCCGCTCGCGCAGCCGGGCCGCGACGCCCCTGGCCCGCGCGCCGAGGTCGGCGAAGGTCAGCCAGGCCGAGCCGTCGTACACCGCCGGGTGGTCCGCGTACCGTTCGTGCGCGTTCCTGGTCAGTGCGGCGAGCGTGTTCACGACGCGCTCCACAGCTCGCCGATCGCGGAGAGGACCTCCTTGTCCCCGGCCCCGGAGGTGACCAGCCGGTGCAGCGCCTCGCCGGCGCGCTGCTGAAAGAGCGGATATCCGGGGGTACGGCCACGGACGAAGGCCCGGTCGAGCGTGGTGAGCGTATCGGCGAAGAAGCCGTGCGTCAGGCGGTTGAGCTGGTCGTCCGTCCAGGCGGCCCGGTGCCCCGGTTGTCCGCCCGAGGTGGTGAACACCCCGGTCTGGCACTGCCTGGACACGACCCAGCCGGCCAGCTCCGCGGCCGCCGCCGGGTGCGCGCAGCGGGCGGAGATGGCCAGCCCGACGCCGCCGAGCATGGTGCCGTGCCGTACCGGCGAGTCCGTGAACCTGATCAGGTGCGGCCGGTAACCGGCGCGGGCGTAGTTGGAGTAGCCGAAGATGAACGGCACGTACGCGATCGGCTCGCCGTCGGCCATCGCCTCGAACGTCTGAATCGGATCCCGGGTGAGCGAGACCGGATCGGCGACGGCCAGCAGGGCACGCAGCAGGGCGAGCGCGTCGGTGACGACACCGGGATCGATACCGCCGTCGGGCCACCATGCGGGCCTGCCGCTCGCGCCGGGGGCGACGTCGTCGGCGACGTGCTGGCACAGCGAAAGAAACGTCGCCCAAAGATGCGTCGGATTCGCCGGCACCTGGGCGCTGACCTCGCCCATCAACGAGATCGCCGCGTCGAGATCCCGAGGCGGTTCGCCCGGCAACAAGTCAGAGCGGTAGGCGCCGACCTGCGCCGCCGCGTCCATCGGCAGCGCCCACAGCGCGCCGGCCAGCTCGTAGCTGCGCAGGCTGGGCCCCACGCTGTATGTCCGCTGCTCGTCGATCACCTCGGCGGGCAGCAGGGTGTGGAGATCGAGCAGCGCTCCCGCGGCCGCGGCCAGCCCGACGTGCGGGTGGTCGATCGCCACCAGGTCGTACCGGGCGGCCAGCTCGGTGATGGGGGTGTCCTCGAATTCCTGGAGCGACCTGGCGTCCCATTCCACGGTGAGATCGTCGCGATCCTTGACGAAGGCCGCGGTGGCCGCCTCGATCGAGTCGACTCCACGGGTGTGGTTCCAGGTCATCCCGCGCAGATGTGGCATCCAACTGTCCAATCAGGCTTACGGTCGGCCGGTCGAGGCGCGCACGACCAGTTCCGGGGGCGGTTCGGTGATGAGAAAGCCGTCTTCGGGCCCGGCGAGGTCACCGGCGATGATGAGTTCCGCCGCCTGCCGGCCCAGATCGCGCAGCGGCAGCCGTACCGTGGTCAGCGGCGGCGCGCCGTGCTCGACGAACCAGGTGTCGTGCAGCGCGACGAGCGACAGGTCGCCGGGCACGTCGAGCCCGCTCTCCCTGGCCGCGGCCAGCGCGCCGACGCAGACGACGACGTTGGCCACGAACACCGCGGTGGGCCGGTCAGGCACGGCGAGCAGCTCGGACATCGCGGCATGACCGGCGGCCGCATCCCACTCCTTGAAGACCGTCCACTCGGGCCGGACCGGGAGGTCGTGCGCCCGCATGGCCCTGGTGAACCCGTCGAACCGGCGTACCGAGATGTCGGTGGCCCCCATACCGCCGACAAAACCGATGTCGCGGTGCCCGAGCTCGATCAGATGCCGTACGGCGAGCGCGGCGGCTTCCTCGTCTGCCAGCCTGATCCCCTGGACCCCCGCCCGCGGCCGGTTGTTGACCAGGATCGTCGGCAGCAGTTTCGCGGCCCGGCTCGACAGTTCCTCGTCGGAGGCGAAGCCGCTGCTCTGCCACAGGAGCCCGTCGATCCTGCCCTCGCCGATCAGCCGGTCGAACGCCTCCGGCCGCGAGGACAGCTCGGTCGAGTCGGCCAGCAGCAACACCTGGCCATGCGCGGCGGTGGCGAGCTGCGCACCACGGATGATCTCCGCGTGGATCGGGTTGCTCACGTCCTGCACCACCAGTCCGATCGCGCCGGACTTGGCCAGCCGAAGGGCACGTCCGGACACCTGCGGCACGTAGTTCAGCTCGGCCGCCGCCTGGAGCACCCGCTGCCTGGTCTCCTCCCGGACCCGGACGTTCGCGTCCCCGGTGAGAATGCGCGACACCAGCGACACCGACACGCCCGCCCGCTCGGCGACCGTGGACAGTCCCGGACGCCGCTTCACCGGCGCGTCACCAGGTAGAGGTGGACCAGCGTGAGCACGACCTCACCGCGCTGGTTGGTCACGGTCACCTTTTCGTCGACGAAACCGGCGTCCTCCCGCCGGGGATGCGGCCGCTTCTCCACGATCTCCGCGGTGACCGTGATCGTGTCGCCGATGAGGACCGGCTTGACGAACCGGATGCGGTCATAGCCATAGCTCATCGACGCCGGGTTGATGTCACCGGCCGTCATCCCGACGGCGATGGAGATGATCAGCGTCCCGTGCGCGATCCGCGCGCCGAACGGCTGGGTCGCGCACCACTCGGCGTCGACGTGATGCGGGAACCAGTCACCGGTCTGGCCGGCGTGCAGCACGATGTCCGACTCGGTCACGGTCCGGCCCATGCTCTGCCGCCGTTCCCCGATCTCGTAGTCCTCGAAGTGCCGTTCGATCACCTGCACGAAGCCCGCCTTCCCCTGGTATAACGTTTGACCACCCAGATCAAACGTTATACCAAACCGGACATTTCTCCCACAAGAGGTTTGGCGTATCGGCTTCAACCGTCGACGAGCGTCAATTCGGTGTCCACCTGACCGGCTCGCGGTCGGAGCCGGCGGCGGCCCATTCACGGCCAGCACCATGTCCCAGGCCGCGTCGTCGGGCATCAGCTCCGTTCAGCTCGACGGCGTCGGCCACTACGTCGCGATGGAGGCCCCCGAGGAACTGGCCAAGGCCGTCCTCGCCTTCGTCGACGACATCGACGCCACCTAGGGTCACTGGAGCCAGGCGCCGGCGACTGGCTGCTGACGTCTCACCTGAGCTGACGCCGTCTCGGCGAACCTGACGTATCAGGCAGGTTCGAGGTGGTCGGCGAGGCGGCGGAGGGTGATCGCGAACCTGCCGCGGAGGCGCAGAAAAACAGGCCGGCGCGAGCGCGGCGGGATCATGCGTAACCGTGCGGCCTCGGCCCGCCACTCAGCGAGGTACGCGCGGACCATCTCCTCATGCATGGAAAGCTCCTCAGGGATCTTCGGGGAACGCGTGGTAGAAGACGAAGATCGGGCGAGTATCCGGCGGAGCCTCGCCCGATTCGACGCGCGACTGAGTCAGCTCGCGCCATGGCTTCAACACGGCATTGAGCTGGTCAGCGAGCTGCGCGAGCTCATCCGAGGTGAGCCGTAAATGGCGGCTGCTTCCGAAGGACGCGTCCTGCCAGTCCTCGGGAAGCGTCATGTGCGTGCGTTCGAAGTCGCGCAGCCGCTCGAACTGGTCGATCACCCACTGTGAACTCCACGCCCGCACCACGGCTCTGGCTTCCGGGGTTTTAAGATCCACCACTGCCAACCCGCCCATAGCTGCCCGCACCCAACGTTCCCGACTGTCCCGGGCGAGCTCCGGCACGTCCTCGATCAAGTCATGTCTCTGCATCTGCCGCAGGTGATAGCTCACCTGACCGGGGTCGGCATCCATCCGCCTGGCGAGCTCGCTCACCGTGACCGGGCCAATCCGGAACAAGAGGCTGAAGAGCTTCATCCGAAACCGGCTGGTCATGACCTTGAGCACGTCCGGGTCATCGATGTGTCGCATGACCACGACGGTAAGACCAGCAGGTGAAGATGCTCAAGACGTCTACTGGATCTTGAAATCACGCGTTGGTGGCGTCGAGGCTGGTGGCGGCCATAACTGGTAGCCAGCCGGATCGGGGCACCCCCGGCCTACGCGGAGGTGCCCCGAGCGTCGGCGAGGCGTGTCCAGGACGTGAAGGGCCGAGCTGGCAAAGTCACGTCCGCCGATATTTCGTTCCTGGGTCAGCTCGCGGCGCGGTCGCCGAGCGGGCGGCGGCGCAATGCGGGGTTGCTCAGGGGCGCCGGGCTCCACAGACCGACGGGGTGGTAGACGTTGGTGCCGGGCGGCACGAGCTCGTCGATCCGGTCGAGCACGGTGTCGTCGAGCACCAGCGAGGTGCCCTTCAGCAAGCCCTCCAACTGCTCCATCGTGCGCGGGCCGAGGATGACCGAGGTGACCGCCGGATGTGACGCGGCGAAGGCGACGGCCAGCGCCGGCAGGGTGCAGCCGAGCTCGTCCGCCAGTTTCACCAGCTCCTCGACGATCTCCAACTTGGTCGCGTTGACCGGGATGGACGGGTCGAACCGTTCGGGCGCACGCGCGGCGCGGCCCCGCGACATGTCGACCTGCTGCCCCTTGCGGTAACGGCCGGTCAGGAACCCCCAGCCCAGCGGGCTGTAGGTGAGCACGCCCATGCCGAGCCGCTGCGCCGTGGGAAGGACGTCGCCCTCGATGCCGCGGGCCAGGATGTTGTACGGCGGCTGCTCGGTGCGGAACCGGTACAAGCCGCGCTGCCGGGCCACATGGTAGGCCTCAACCGTCTCGTGCGCCGGGAAGGCCGAGGTGCCGAAGGCCCGGATTTTGCCCTGCCGTACCAGATCGGTCAGTGCGGAGAGGGTCTCCTCGATGTCGGTCCGGGAGTCGGGGCGGTGGATCTGGTAGAGGTCGATCCAGTCGGTGCGCAACCGCTTGAGACTCGCCTCGACCGCGTGCGTGATCCAACGCCGCGAGTTGCCGCCCCTGTTGGGCCCCTCCCCCATGGGGAAGTGCACCTTGGTCGCCAGCACTACCTCGTCCCGCCTGCCCTGCAGTGCCTTGCCCACGATCTCCTCGGACTCGCCCGCCGAGTACATGTCAGCGCTGTCGACGAAGTTGATCCCGTGGTCGAGGGCGGTGTGGATGATGCGGATGCTGTCATCGTGGTCGGGGTTGCCGGCCGAGCCGAACATCATGGTGCCGAGGCAGTGGGTGCTGACCTCGATGCCGGTGCCGCCGAGGATGCGATATCTCATGCTTCGGAACCGTAGGATCTAGAGCCGACTCTAGGGCAAACTGAGCCACATGTCGGGTTTGAGCATCGGCCAGGTCGCCGAGCGCACCGGGCTCAGCGTACACACGCTCCGGTTCTACGAGCGGGAGGGGCTGCTGGCCCAGCCGGTACGGCGGGGCGCCGCAGGGCACCGGGTCTACAGCGAGGATGACGTCGACTGGCTGGGCGTGTGCATCCGGCTGCGGGCCTCCGGCATGCCCCTGACCGACATTCGGCGCTATACCGAGCTCGTCAGGGTGGGCCAAGGCAACGAGGTGGAACGGCTGGAGGTGTTGCGCGAACATCGGGAACGGGTGCTCACCCAGATGCACGAACTCGACGAGTGCCTCAAGCTGATCACCCACAAGGTGGCCATCTACGAGGGCCGTCTGGGTTTGCGGGACAACGTCGCAGATTGTGCGCCCTGAGCAGCCTATTTGTGGCCATGTTCCTGTCCGAGATGGCCCTTGAGGTCATCGGAGCTGAGAGTTCCGGCGCCGGCCACGCGTGCCGTGTCAGCGGTCGCGTCAGCACGGCAACGGCCCTGTATCAGAGCGGTCGGCGATCGTAAAGCCATGAACGGCGCGGCGATCCTGACCAAGAGGCCGCCGGGCACCAGCACATCTCTCAAGGAGCACACCATGGCCATCACCCTCTCCGAGCAGGACCAGCAGACCCTCCGCACCGCCGCCTGGGGCGCCGTCTCCCTGATCACCGCCGCCGGCGCCGCCGGCTCCCCGCACAAGGCAGCCACCGAGGCCTCCATCGCCCTGACCTCCGCCACCGGCGCCGTCGGGCACGTGCTCACCAAGGCCCCCAAAGGTCTGTACGGCAGCAAGACCACGGCCGCACTCGCCGACCAGGTGCTGCCCGCCCTCACCGCGTCCATGACCCTGCTCCAGCAGCTGGACGCCGCCGAGGCCGACAACTTCCGCCGCACCGTCACCGTGGCCATCGAAGCTGCCGGCCACGGCCAGAAGGGCGAGCCCAGCCCCACCATGGCCGAGATGGCCCGCAAGATCACCGAAGCTCTCGACGCCGCCTGATGGGGTGTCAGCCTCGTGTCACAGGGGCCTGCTTCGAACCCCTGTGACACGACGGCGCGCACACGATCAACGGTGATGGGACGGCTCGTATCGTCGGCTCCGCGATCGGGTCCGGCCGAAAATCGCTTGCCTCGGGTGGTGGGCCTCGGGGAACGTGGTGTCCATGAGGCTTTGACGGACAGCGCTATTTCGAGATGCCACGGCACCCATTCACGCCGTGATGCCGCATGCCCACACCCCTGTTCAGCGAAGAGAGCGTCTTGTCTCAGCAACCCTCCCCGCCGTCCACCCCGGCCACGGTCACCGTGTTCGCCTCCCCCACGAGCTGGATCGAGTCCGATGCCGTCGCGCAATGCCACCAGGTGGCCGCCCTCGACGGCATGACGCACGTCGCCGCCATGCCGGACCTGCACCCCGGCAAGGGCGCCCCCATCGGCGCCGCCATGACCTCGACCGTGCTGTACCCCTTCCTGGTCGGCTCCGACATCGGCTGCGGCATCGCCGTGTTCCCCGTCAAGCTCAAACGCGCCGTACCCGAGAAGCTCGCCGCCCGCTTCCCCGACCTCGATCGCGCGCTCGACCCCGAGCAGGATGCCGACGACCCCGCCTGGGACGTGGTGAAGGGCGACATCCCCGCAGGTCACCTCGAAGGCCTCGGGACGGTCGGCCGGGGCAACCACTTCGTCGAGCTGGCCCGCATCGGCACCGTCCTCGAACCGGACCACGCCAGCCGCCTCGGACTCTCCGCCGGCGACCTGGTGCTCATCGTCCACAGCGGTTCCCGAGGGCTGGGCGAACGGATCCTGCGGGCGCACACCGAGGTCCACGGCGCCGGCCCCGCCCCTGACCCCGGCGCCTACCTGGCCATGCACGACGACGCCGTACGCTGGGGATCACTCAACCGGCGGCTGCTGGCCGCCCGCGTCGCCTATGCCCTGGGGGCCGAGCCCACCGAGCCGATCGTCGACCAATGCCACAACCTGGTCGAGCTCCGCGACGGGGCCTACCTGCACCGCAAGGGGGCGGCGCCCGGTGACGGCCGCGACGTGCTCATCGCCGGCACGCGAGGCACCCCCTCCTACCTCGTGGCCGCCCACGCCGGGCCGGACGCCGGCCACTCCGTGGCGCACGGCGCGGGCCGCAAGATGTCACGCGCCGACGCCCTGCGCCGCGGCCGGGCCAAGCACACCGTCGAGGAGCTGCGCCGAACCCCGGTGGGATCGCTGGTGGTGTGCGGCGACCGCCAACTGCTCTTCGAGGAGGCGCCGACGGCCTACAAGCGCATCGAGCAGGTGATCGACGACCTCGTCCACCATGACCTGGCCACACCTGTGGCCACCACGATCCCGCTGGTCACCTACAAGACGCCCGACCTCGGGTCCACACCCCGAAGAGACCGGCGCCGCAGGCGGGGCCGGCCATGAGCGTCCACCTGCTCCTGTCTGCCGGGCGCGGCCCCCAGGAATGCGCCTGGGCGCTGGCCCAGCTGCTGCACCGCCTGGAAACCGACGCCACCCGGCACAACCTGCAGACCCACCGGGCCGAGACCGTCCCCGGCGACCGGCCCGGCACCCACCGATCGGTCCTCATCCGCATCACCGGAGACGGCGCCGAGACCTTCGCCGCCTCGTGGACAGGAACCCTGTGCTGGCAGGCCCCCAGCCCCTACCGGTCCAACACCAGCCGAAAGAACTGGTACGTCATCGCCCGGCCGTGCCAGGTCGACACCCCGCGCACGACGTTCGCGGAAGCAGACGTCGACATCGTCGCCTGCCGCACCGGCGGCCCCGGCGGTCAACACCGCAACAAGGCCAGCACGGCCGTACGCGCGACCCACCGGCCTACCGGGATCGTCATCGTGGTCGACACCGAGCGGCAGTTCAGCCTCAACCGCCGCATCGCCATACAGCTCCTGCGACAACGCATCGAACACAGCGACGAGGTGGCAGAGCGCGCCGTCACCACCGCCCGGTGGCGCATCCACGACGAGCTTGTACGCGGCAACCCGACCCGCATCGAACGCCCGGAAACCTCCAAAGGCCCGGACGCGCCAGCGGTGAGGTTGGGGTAGCGGCACTCGTCGTTCTGCATCGGCCCGAGCCCGGTCGGCAGCCGTGTCTCCAGTGCGAGTGCGTGGGCCGATCGCATGAACAGGGCTGAGACGAGATCGTCGGCGTCTCCGTCCGGCTGTGTGAACCAGCATGAGCTTCCTTGCCACCACCCCACAGCCGTGCCCGGACGCGCATTCTGACCGCCTAAAATGCCGGCCCGACACCATTTGGGCATCGAGTGATACCTTCCCCGAATGATGTACACCTTGGAGCAACTCCGAGGCTTTGTCGCTGTGGCCGAGGAATTGCACTTCGGCCGGGCAGCCGTGCGGCTTCGCATGACGCAGCCGCCGCTGAGCCGGCAGATCCGCAAACTCGAATCGGTCGTGGGCGTGCGATTGCTGGAACGCGACAACCGGCACGTGGCGCTCACGCCGGCCGGTGAGGCCTTCCTCGGCGAGGCACGGCGCATCAGCCGGCCGTCTGGGCGGCCAGTGCGGCCCTGAGCTTGCGCCTGGCGCCCCAGGCCAGCAGGGCCGAGCGGGCACGGTTGAGCAGGCGACTGGAGGGGACGAACACCTGCGCTTTGAAGCTCGCCTGCCGCCGGTGTTTGCGGATGAAGGGCCGCAGTTGTTGTTCCCACTCCTGCAGCGCCTGCTCGATGCTCCCGCCGTGCTTGTCGAGCATGTCGCCGAGCAGCGCCGCTCCCCGCATCGCCGAGGTGGCGCCCATGCCGGAGTACAGGGTCAGGCACCAGGCCGCATCACCCAGCAGCACGACCCGGCCGCGGTGCCAGGACGGCATCTCGACATAGTGCACGGAGTCGAACAGGTACTGCGGGGCGTGGGCCAGTTCGTTGAGCGCGACCTCCACGGCTCCGTCCGCGGACAGCCCCGCGTAGGCGCCCCGGAGCACTTCGACGGGGGGCCGTGAGAACTGGGCGTCGACGTTGTCGGGCCGGTAGGTGAACAGCGCGGTGGGCGCGCTGTCGCCCAGTGGGAAGACCCACAGTGAACGCCGGGCCTCGGCGATCACGAGCGCGTCCTCGGAGCGGAACTCGGGGATCTGCCGGCTCATCTGGAAGGCGCAGATGACCGCGCCGAGCGGCTTCATGAACCGCTCGTGCGGCCCGAAGACCAGCTCCCGCACGGTGGAGCGCAGGCCGTCGGCGCCGACGACGAGATCGAACTCCTCTTCGGTGGTCATTCCGGAGCCGCCGCGGAGCGTGACGGACACGCCGTCGCCGTGGGGGCTGATGGAGGCGGGGACGGTTTCGAAGCGAACCTCGACGCGCCCGTCGATGCGCGACCACAGGGCCTGCTCGATATCGCCGCGCAGCACCGCCTCCGGCTCGCCCGGCTGCTCCAGGAAGCCGACACCGCGGTGACGCTCGCCGTAGCGGCCGACCTCCCAGCTGCGCTTGCGCTCCGGCGTGCGCGTGTGCAGCACGTCGGAGATGCCCAGCGCCTGCGCGGCCTGCTTGCCTTCGGCGAACAGGCCGATGAAGTAGCCACCGGTACGCCGCTCCGGTGCGCGTTCGACGATCACCGGAGTCCACCCCGCCCGCTCCAGCCGCACCGCCGCCGACATTCCGGCGATGCCCAATCCCACCACGAGTACACGCTTGCCGCTGCTCATGCCGCTCACCTCATCAATCGTTCCGACGGTGCGTCGCAAAGCTTTACGATACAGTGTCGTAAAAACCAAGCCGTCCTTCCGCCGTGAGAACGAGAGACATGCCGAAGATCCGCGCCGGCAACCTGGCCGAACACCGCACCCTGACCTGGAACGCGCTGCTCGATTCGTTCGACGCGTTGCTGGACGAGCGCGGATATGAGGCGATCTCGCTGTCAGACGTGGCCACGCGCGCCGGCATGGCGAGGAACACCATCTACAACTACGTCGACGACAAGGCAGGGCTGCTCGCCGCGGCGTTCGAACGGTCGGGCCGCTCACTGAGCGAGGAGATCGGGCGCATCGCCGAGGATCGCGACAGCCCCGCCGCGATGCGTCTGAGCAACGTCGTCAGGCTGCTGCTGGTCTCATTCGCCAGTGGGACACGCCGCCTGCTGCTCCTGCACGACGTGTCCGCGGCGCTGCCGGCCGCCGAGCGGGCCAAGCTCGCCGCACCCTTCGACGCCGTACGGACACACGTGCTGCGGATCGTCGTGGACGGCATCGACGCGGGACAGTTCGCGCCGGTCGCCGATGCGGAGCTGACCTTCGAGCTGATGGTGGGCACCATGCACGCCGCCGTGCTCCGCGTGGTGCGTGCCCCGGGCACGGCGGACGCGACGGCGGAGGTGGTCACTCCCTTCCTGCTCAACGCGCTGCGATCAGAGAGCGAGTGATCGGCCGGCCGCCTTGCTGCTCGTCAGCGGGCGCCCCGGCCCTCGACGGCGATGAGTACCTCGACCGGTTCGCACTTCGCGGCGGAGGCGAGCAGCCGGATCTTTCCCGGCCCGGTCGGACGCACCACGGCGAGCGCACGGCCTTCGTAGCTGGTGTGGGTGGCGGCGTCGAAGCGTTCCTCGCTCACCGGGGCGGCGCTGCCGAAGCCCAGCAGGACGCCGTCCCCACCGGCCTCGACGGTGATCGGCCGGTCCGCCGCAGTGTGCACGACGCCCGCGGCGTCGGCGAGGGCCAGCGTGACGTAGGCGAGGTCACCACCGGAAGCGGCGATCACCGGCCGGTCGGCTTCCGCGTGCAGGCTGATCGGCCCGCTCGCGGTGCGCAGGAGGTCGCGACCGGTTTCCGCCCCTTCGGCATAGGCGATGACGACCAGTTCCCCGGGCTCGTAGGTGATGTCGAACTCCGCGCGGAACCGCTCGATCGCCCGGCGACCCGCGGACTCGCCGTTGACCAGGAGCTCGACCTCGTCGGCGGCGGCGTACACCTCGACAGCGATCGGCTTGCCCTCGAACCCGGGCCACGTCCACGAGGCGATGGCGTCGCTCCACGCCCACGGTGAACCCGTGAAGGTCTTGCCGTGGTGCTCGGGCCGGCGGACCGCGAGGTAGGGCAGGGAGCGCAGCCCGTAGACGATCTCCCGGTAGTAGGACGCCGGGCGGCGGTGGCCGAGGATGTCGATGTCACCGGCGCCGGCGAGAAGGTGGGGGTAAGGGCCGGTGAGACCCGGCGCGGCATCCGGGCCGGCGTACTGCGGACGGCCGATGCCGGCCTCGCCGAGGTAATCCCAGCCGGTCCAGGTGAAGTCGCCGATCACGTGATCGTGCTCCTGGACGAGGTCCCAGAGCTCGGCGATACGGGTCGGGAACGTCTCGGTGCCGAGGATGATCCGGTCAGGGAAGAGCTCGCGGTCCATCGCGTAGCGGCTGTCGGAGTAGTTCATGCCCGCCACGTCGAGCACCGCGTACGACTCGGCGGTGCGGCTGGTGACCAGCTCGGAAGCGGCGATCTGGTTCATGAGTACACCCGCCTGGGACATCAGCGTGTTGATCCCCGCGCCCTCGTCGAGCTGCCGGCCGGCCCGCTGCGCCTGGGCTGCCAGCTCGCCCAGGACGGCCAGCATGTTGTTGACCGCGTTGGTGACGTACCGCGTGGAATCGAGGGTGCGGATCCTCTCGGCGAGCTCGCGGCCCCAGACCGCGCCGGCCGGAGAGCCGGCCTCGGGGATCTCGTTGCCGATCGAGTACATGATGACGCTGGGGTGGTTGTAGTCCTTGGCCACCATCGCCTCGAAGTCGCTCTTGGTGGCGGTCCACATGTCGAACGTCTCATCGACGACGAGCATGCCCAGGCGGTCGCAGTCCTCCAGCATGGCGCGGCTCATCGGCTGGTGCGACATGCGGATGGCGTTGAAGCCGGCGTCCTTGAGGCCCTGGACCCGGCGCTGCTCGGCCCGCGCGGTGGTGACCGAGCCGATGACGCCGCCGCCACGCTGGCCGCGCTCACCGTCAGCTTGTACGGCGCCGCCGCCTTGTGCCTGTCGAGATCGAGCCGCACCGTCCAGCGGCCCGGCGGGATGGGCCCGGGCACGCACCCCGGCGTGGCGCCGGCCGTGCCCACCCCGATCACCAGCCGCCGGGGGCCAGGGCCGCCCGGGCACTGGACGTGGCCACGAAAGGTCCCGTCGGGCTCCAGCAGCACCGCGTAGATCTGGACGACATCGACGATCTTGTCGTACTCCAGGGCCAGTTCCAGCTCGGTGGTCCCGGCGGGCACGTCCAGCGGATAGTGCAGATAGTGCAGGTCGAACGCCGGTTCAGGCAGGGTGGTCTGTACCGAGAGCAACTCGGTCGCCCCGATCATGCGGTGTCCGCCTCCATCCGTCCTTCGATGAACGATTTCTATCCATCCGATGAACGAGATGTCAACGTTTGTTAAGACATTAGGGCAATCTGTTGTATGTTCCCGGGGCCGACCGAAACGTGACTGACCAGGGGTTTCCTTGCCCGGACAACATGAAAGCCCTCTCCCACGGGGGAGAGGGCTCTCATCGTCTGCCTGTTACCAGGCGTAGTCCTCCGGGGCCGTCTTGTGGCCGGGGAAGATCTCGTCGAGGCGGGCCAGAGCGGCGTCGTCGAGCTCGATCTCCAGGGTGCGCAGGCTGCCTTCGAGCTGCTCCATGGTGCGCGGGCCGATGATCGGGCCGGTGACCGCCCGCTGCTTGAGCAGCCAGGCCAGGGCCACGTGCGCCGGGTCCTCGCCGAGCTCGTCGCAGAACTTCTCGTACCGCTCGATCTTGTCGCGGTGCTTGTCCAGCTCCTTGACCATGCGGTCGGAGGCCGAGCGGCCCTTGTCGATCTTGCGCAGCACGCCGCCGAGCAGGCCGCCGGCCAGCGGGCTCCACGGGATCACGCCGAGGCCGTAGTCCTCGCAGGCGGGCAGCACCTCCAGCTCGACCTTGCGGGTGAGCAGGTTGTAGTGGGACTGCTCGCTGATGAGCCCGGTGAAGTTGCGCCTGGCGGCCGTCTCCTGGGCCTTGGCGATGTGCCAGCCCGCGAAGTTGGACGAGCCGACGTAAACAATCTTGCCCTGCTGGCGCAGGATCTCCATGGCCTCCCAGAACTCGTCGAACGGGGTGTCCCTGTCGACGTGGTGAGCCTGGTAGATGTCGATGTAGTCGGTCTGCAGACGCTTCAGCGAGGCGTCGCAGGCCCGGCGGATGTTGAGCGCGGACAGCTTCTGGTCGTTGGGCCAGTCACTCATCGCGCCGTTGAGCTTGGTCGCGATGACAGTCTTCTCCCGGCGTCCGCCGCCCTGGGCGAACCACCGGCCGACGATCTGCTCCGTGATGCCCTCGCCCAGCTTCCAGCCGTACACGTTGGCCGTGTCGAAGAAGTTGATGCCCAGATCGAGGGCCCTGTCCATGATCGCGAAGGAGTCTTCCTCCGAGGTCTCCGGGCCGAAGTTCATGGTGCCGAGGCAGAGCGGGCTCACCTGGAGGCCGCTGCGTCCGAGGTTCACGTATTCCATGCTCTCAACCCTAAAGACCTGGAGTGCGCTCCAGGCCAGATGCCGTGGCCAGTTCGGCTCCTTCAGCCGGTGTCAGGCGACGGAGCCGATGAGGGGCTTGCCGCCGCACTCGTAGGTGACGTACACGATGCCGGAGCCGGTGGCTCGCGTCCCGGTCAGCTTCAGGCCGGCCGGGACCGTGCCCTCGGCGAAGAGCCGCTTGCCCTCGCCGAGGACGACGGGGAAGACCAGCAGCCGGTACTCGTCGACCAGATCGGCCTGCTGCAGCGTGTGGATGAGCCGGCTGCTGCCCTGGCTGACGATCTCGCCGTCGGTACGCCGCTTGAGCTCGGCGACCGTCTCGGCGGCCTCGCCCACCAGCACCTCGGTGTTGCGCCACGTGGCCGTCATGGGCGAACGCGTGGTGACGTACTTGGGCATGTCGTTGATCCAGCCGCCCTCCTCCTCCGGCACGTTGGGCCAGTGCGAGGACAGGATGTCGTACGACCTGTGCCCCAGCAGCATGCCGGTCGAGTTCGCGAACACCTCGCCCATGATCTCGCCGAAGCCCTCGTCCACATGAGGGGCCAGCCAGCCGCCGTGGGGGAAGTCGTTGTCGTCGTCCTCGCCCGGCCCGCCGGGAGCCTGCATGATGCCGTCCAGCGAAACGAACGCCGCCACCACAAGCCTGCTCGCCATCGCGCACTCCTCTGTCTGTTTGTTCTGGGGGGCTCGTCCGCCCCTGACCTGTGCTCAGAGTTTCGCGTAGCCGGGTTACGGATCGCTTCAGGCTTTCCTACGGCGGGGCCGGGGTCAGCCTTCCAGGTCACGGGCGGCGCGCAGCCAGGCGGTGGGCTTGCTCATGACGGTTCCTCGGGTTCAAGCGGACTTGCGCAGGCGGGCGGCTACCAGGGACACCCAGGCCATCGCGGTCGTGACGCCCACCGCGAGCGTCAGGGAGCCGGCGTGGCCACCGGTCATCGCCCAGCCGTCGCCCACGATCAGGGCCAGACCGGCGATCCGGGAGGCGACGGCCGTGCCGCGCGCGCCGGCGCGGCTGAAGTGGCGGCCCAGGACGAAGCAGGCCGCGGCGAGGGCGATGAACGCCATCGACCCCGACACCAGGTGCAGGATGCTGTGCCAGCTCATCGCGGCCGGCATCCCGGCCGGGGTGCCGATGGGGAAGCCGTCCGCCGGGTCCATGACGAAGACGCCCGCTGCGATCATGCCGATGCCGTTCACCAGCATCAGGCGGGGTGCCCAGGTCCCGCCTGGCCGGTCCGACAGGGCACGGCGGAGCCCGAACGAACCGGCGATCACCAGAGCGCCGACGACCAGGAAGTTGGCGATCTGGATCCAACCGAGCGAGCCGGTGGACAGCGCGCTCAGCGGGTGGCGGATCGGGTCGAAGCCCTCGCGGGTGAGCACCTGGCCCAGCGACACGAGCGCCCAGACGGGAGTGGCGACGGCAGCGGCGGTGAGCAGCGTGCGGGTGGAGACGGTGGTGTCGCCGGCAACTGTGGCGGTGGTCATTTCTGCGTTCCCTTCGGTGGTTTGCCCATGCGTCGCTGGAGCGATGTGACAGGGAACGCGGGGCCGTTCCCTGTCACATAGGGTTGGCCGACGCATGGGCGAAGACCGACGACAAGGGAGTACGACATGCGATTCCTCATGACGAGCGTGAGCGACAACAACACGCCGGACGAGACGCTGCAGATCGAGATGGGCAAGTTCATCGAGGAGCTGACCAGCGCGGGTGTGGTGCTGGCCACGGGCGGGATGGAGCTGGGCGGCACCGTGATCAAGTCGGCCGGCGGCGAGATCACCCTGACCGACGGCCCCTTCGCCGAGGCCAAGGAGATGGCGGGTGGGTTCGCGCTGATCGAGGTGAGGTCCCACGAGGAGGCGATCGAGGTCGCCCGGCGCTTCTTCAAGATCATCGGCGATGGTGAGGGCCGGATGCAGCAGATCTACGGGTGACGACGCCCGAGGCCGCCCGCGCGGCGATCGACGCGGTCTGGAAGCTCGAGTCCGCCCGGATCGTCGCGGGGCTCACCAGGATGGTCCGCGACGTCGGCCTGGCCGAGGAGCTGACCCAGGACGCGCTGGTCGCCGCGCTGGAACAGTGGCCGGGGCAGGGCGTGCCGGACAATCCCGGCGCATGGCTCATGACCGCCGCCAAACGCCGCGCCATCGACCACATCCGGCGCGACGCGCGCCTGCGGCGCAAGCAGGAGGAGATCGCCCACGCCCTGGAGCAGCCGGGCCTCGGCCAGGGCGTGGACGACGACGTACTGCGCCTGATGTTCATCTCCTGCCATCCCGTGCTGCCCACCCGGGAACGGGCCGCGCTGACGCTCCGGCTGATCGGCGGTCTGACCTCCCAGGAGATCGCCCGCGCGTTCCTCGTCTCCGAGCAGGTCGTCGCCCAGCGCGTCGCCCAGGCCAAGCGCACGCTCGCGCGGGAACAGGTGTCCTTCGAGCTGCCGTCGGGGCCGGAACTCGCCGACCGGCTCGCCTCCGTGCTGGAGGTCATCTACCTGATCTTCAACGAGGGGTACTCGGCGACCTCCGGCGACGACCTGATGCGCCCGTCGCTCTGCCTGGAGGCGCTGCGCCTGGGCCGGCTGCTGGCCGAGCTGGCGCCGCACGAGGCCGAGGTGCACGGGCTGGTCGCGCTGATGGAGATCCAGCAGTCGCGCTCGTCCGCGCGTACCGGCCCGGCGGGCGAGCCCGTCCAGCTCCACGAGCAGAACCGGGGCCGCTGGGACCAGCTCCTGATCCGCCGCGGGTTCGCCGCGATGTTGCGGGCCCGGCAGGCCGGCGGCTCGCCCGGCCGCTACGTGCTGCAGGCCGCCATCGCCGTCTCCCACGCCCAGGCGAGGACCGCGGCGGAAACGAACTGGGTCCAGATCGCCACCTTGTACGAGGCGCTGGTAGGCCTGATGCCGTCGCCCGTGGTGCAGCTCAACCGCGCCGTGGCGCTGGGCATGGCCCACGGGCCCCAGGCGGGCCTGGACCTCGCGGACACGCTGGTCACCGACCCGGCGCTCAAGGACTACCACCTGTTGTCGGTCGTCCGCGGCGACCTGCTGGCCAGGCTCGGCCGGAACGACGAGGCCGGCAGGGAGTTCGAGCGCGCCGCCGCCCTCACCCGCAACGAGGCCGAACGCGCGTTCCTCCGCACCCGCGCCGCCAGGACCCGGGCGGACGAACGCGTGTCCCTCCGCGCCCACGCCACCAGGACCCAGGCGGACGAACGCGTGCTCCTCCGCGCCCGCGCCGCCACCGGCGGGACGCGGGCGGCGGACGTCACGCTGGGCGGGGCCGCGCAGGAGTTCCTCGCCCGCCAGGAACTCGGCCCCGGGACGGTCCGCTCCTACGGCCAGACCCTGCGCCGCCTGCGCCTGGACCTCGGCCCCGACACCCCGCTGACCGACGTCACCGCCGAGCAGGTGGCCAGGGTGTTCGCCGTCGCCTGGGGCACGGCCGCGCCCAAGACCTGGAACCGGCACCGCGCCGCCGTCCGCTCCTTCTCCACGTGGGCCTCCGTCGCGGACCTGTCGGCGAAGCTGGACAGGAAGCCGGAGAACCGCGAACGCCGCCCCGCCATCGACGGCACGCACCTCGAAGCCCTCTGGCGGCATCCGTCGCTGCGCGAGAGGACGTTCTGGCGACTGCTCCACGAGTCGGGCGCCGCCGCCAGGACGGCCCTGTCGCTCAACGTCGAAGACCTCGACCTGGAGGGGCGGCGCGCCCGCGTCGCCGCCGGATGGATCTCCTGGGGGCGTGAGACCGCCGACCTGCTGGCGGAGCTGGTGGCGGCTCGGGCCCGCGGCCCGCTGTTCCGCGCGGACCGGCGCCCGGCTCCCGCCCGCATGCCCGCGCCGGCCGACCTGTGCCCGGAGACGGGCCGGGGCCGCCTGTCCTACGAGCGCGCCGAGTACCTGTTCAAGCAGGTGACCGGCGGCACTCTGCACCAGCTTTCGAGCGGCCGGGCACGGAGCGGTAGCTGAGCGCCGTCGCCCGCAGGCGTCAGAGGCCCCGTTGGATGGTCGAACGTTTCACATGTACGCGGCCAGACCCTCGGACAACACCGTGAAGGCGTGTTCGGCGTCGGCGGCCGCCTCCGGGTAGCGCTCGTCGGCGGACTGGCCGCCGACCAGCGCCCGGGAGTTGTCCATCAACAGCAGCCGGCTCGTGCCCACCACCTGGACGGCCGCCAGGCGCGCGGTCAGAGCGGGGACGCCGACCGTGTCCTGGAGGGCCTCGGCGAGCGCCTGTTCCGCACCCTGCTGGAAGCGGATCATCCTCGTTCGCAGCGCCGGAGTCTCCAGGAGCATGCGGGTGAGCGCGAGGATCTCCGGGACGTCGTTGAGGCCGGTGATCGGATCGCGTCTGCGCAGGCCGTCCAGGAAGTGATCGCGGAGGGCTGCCAGCGGCTCCGCGTCCGGCGGGCGAGCGCGCACCACGCGGGCCGCCTCGCTCTCGTGGTCGGCGAAGCGGTGGACGACCAGGTCCTCCTTGGCGGCGAAGTAGGCGAACAGGGTCCGCTTCGACACCTCGGCGGCCTCCGCCACCTGCGCCACCGACACCTCGTCGAACCCGCGCTCCAGGAAGAGCGCGATGGCCGCCTCCGAGATGGCGGCATGGGTCCGTGCCCGTTTGCGCTCCCGCAACCCCGTCATGTCCCCAGGCTAGCAAAACTCGCACTCGCACGTTTATTGCCCTTGGTATACATTTGCACCTAGTCGAGTATTGGAGGAGAACGATGACCGAGGTGATCGTGGCGGGCGCCGGCCCCACCGGGCTTTCGCTGGCCTGCGAGCTGGCCCTGGCCGGGGTGGACGTCCTGGTGGTGGAGCGCCTGCCGTACCGGATCGAGCAGACCAAGGGCGGCTCTCTCCAGCCGCGCACCCAGGAACTGCTCGAACTGCGCGGGCTGCTGGAGCCGATGCGGGCCAGGGCGATCTCACGCGAGCCGGTGGGCGGGCACTTCGCGATGTTGCCCGTACCGCTCGACTGCACGGCGTGGGACACCGCCCACCCCTACCCGCTCTCGATCCCGCAGTGGGAGGTCGAGGAGGTGCTGGAGGAACGTGCCACGGCGCTGGGGGTCAAGGTGCTGCGCGAGGCCCCGGTGACGGCGGTCGAGCAGTCGGACGACGGCGTGATCGTGACCGCCGGCGACCGGCGGATCGAGGCCCGCTACCTGGTCGCCTGCGACGGCGGGCACAGCACCGTCAGGAAGCTGCTCGGCGTGCCGTTCCCCGGAAGGCCGGGGACGTACACGGCGGTGCTGGCCGATGTACGACTGTCGTCGGTGTCCGACCTCGTACCGAAGAGCATCGGCCACATCAGCACGCTCAGCCGCCACACCGACGACCGCTGGGTGATGCTGGTGCCGGTGGGCGGCGACCGCTACCGCTTCACCGGCGGCGTAGCAGGCGAGCAGGAGCAGGCCAAGGACAGGCCGGTCACGTTCGAGGAGATCGCCGAACAGTTGCGCATCGTGTACGGCGAGCAAACCGTGCCGGCCGCCGTGGACAACGCCTCGCGGTTCGGCGACGCCACCCGGCAGGTCGAGAGCTACCGGGCCGGCAACGTGTTCTTCGCCGGCGACGCCGCGCACATCCACCCGCCCTTCGGCGGGCAAGGACTGAACCTGGGTGTGCAGGACGCCTTCAATCTGGGCTGGAAGATGGCCGCGGTGCTGCGCGGCCACGCCTCGGCGAACCTCCTGGACACCTACCACGCCGAACGGCACCCCGCCGGGGCCTGGATCCTGCACATCACCCAGGCGCAGCGTGTCTTCGCCACACCCGGGCCCAGCGCGGACGTCAGCGAACTGCGCGAGGTCTTCACCGACCTGATACGGCTGCCCGAGGCCAACAGGCACCTGGCGGGGCTGATGTCGGGGCTGTCACACTCCTACGACCTGCCCGGCGACCACCCCCTGGTCGGCCACCGGGTCGCCGGCCTCGACCCGTCGCTGTTCCTGGCCGGCAAGCCCGTCCTGCTCGACCTGGCCGGGATCCTCCCGCCCGACCTCGGCGCCACGCGCGCCCAGCCGGTGGACGGCCTGCCCCACGCGATCCTGGTCCGCCCCGACGGCTACGCGGCCTGGGCCGCCGACGCCGACCCCGACCTCGACGCCCTCATCGGCGATCCGTGCCGGGCCCTCCTGCCGTAGGCCGCGTCTGCCCGGCCCGTGGCGCGGTGCGGGTGTCGAGGACGTACTCGTTGCCCTTGCAGGTCAGGGACCATTCGGCGGGCTTGGAGGCGTCCGGGCAGGCGCCTTCGGTGTCCTGGGCCCGCTGTGAACTACCAGGTCAGGAGCGGCTACCCTCGGCCGCATGACGGAACGCACCATCAAAGCCGGATTCGAGATCGCGAAGTTCGACGAGTCCGTGTACGAGGAGCCCACTGAGGGCCCGAAGCTGACCCGGGTCACGATTCAGAAGCGCTACCAGGGCACGATCGACGGGACGGGCGTCGCCGAGGTGCTCACCGCGCAGGGTACGGCGGGCGGCGGCTACGTGGCCTCCGAACGGATCGAGGGCACGCTGGACGGCCGGCACGGCACCTTCGTCATCCAGCACGGCGGCCTGGCCGACGGGCCTGACCAGTCCAGCTACGGGAGCATCGTCCCCAACTCCGGGACCGGGGGCCTGGCTGGGATCTCCGGCCAGGCGATGGAGTTCGAGTTTCAGGTGCTCACGCTCGTCTACACGCTGTGAGGTGTCAGGGCGCCGGACTCCATCGCGCCGTGGGTGATGTCGTAAGGAAGAGAGATCTCCCTGCCGGTGAAGCGGCGCCGCAGCGCCCGGTCGTGTGTGACCACCACGAGCGTGCCTCGGTAATCCCGTAGCGCCTGCTCGAGCTCCTCGACCAGGGCGAGCGAGAGGTGGTTGGTGGGCTCGTCCAGCAGGAGCAGGTCGTGCTCGTCCGCCAGCAGTCTGGCCAGCGCGAGCCGTCGCCGCTGGCCCACGGACAGGGCGCCGACCTTGAGGTGCAGCGCCTCGGGGCGGAACAGGCCCGTCGCGAGCAGGGCGTCGGGCCGGCCGCCATAGGTGTCGAGGACTGTGCTGTCGGGGTCGAAGGCGACCTCCTGTGCGAGGTAGCCGGCCCGCTCGCCGGCCTCGGCCGCGATCGCGGCCAGCAGCGTCGACTTGCCCGCGCCGTTCGGCCCGGTGATCAGCAGCCGGTCGCCCGGCTCGATCCGCAGCCCGCCGTGCTCCACGGGCGTGCCGGTGCCCGCGAACCGGCCCCCGAAGCGCAGGGGCTCGGGCGGGTGAGGCACCGGGTCGGCCTCCAGACGGCGCAGGCGTTCCTGGGCCTGCCGCACCCGCGAGGCCACCGAGCTCTGCACGCGGCCGGCGTTGCGGTCGTAGGCCATCTTGTTGTTGTCCTTCATGTCGCGGCCCACCGCGACGCGGCGCGCCGTGGTCGCGGCGAACTCCTCGACCTGCTCGATCTCCTCCCGCCAGGCGGCGTAGGCCTGCTCCCAGCGCTGCCGCGCGGCCGCCTTGCCGGCCAGGAAGCCGGTGTAGCCGCCGCCGAACCTGGTGATCGTGCCGCCCTCGACCTCGATGATCGCCGTCGCCACCCGGTCGAGGAAGACCCGGTCGTGGGAGACTGCCACCACCGTGCCCTTGTGCGCGCGCAGCCGGTCCTCCAGCCAGGCGAGCGCCGCCTCGTCCAGGTGGTTGGTGGGCTCGTCGAGCAGCAGGATCTCCGGCGAGGCGGCCAGCACGCAGGCCAGGCCGAGCCGGGCCTGCTCGCCGCCTGACAGGGTCGACAGCCGGCGCGAGCGCTCGATCCGGGCCAGGCCGAGCCCGTGCATGGCCTTGTCGACGCGGGCGTCGGCCTCGTATCCGTCGCGGGCCTCGAACGCGGCGAGCAGCTCGCCGTACGCCGCCAGGTCCTGCGCCTCGGCGGCCCGCTGGATGCCGCGCTCGAGCGCGCGCAACTCGGCCAGCGCGGCGTCGACGGCCTGCTGGACGGTGTGGTCGCCGGGCAGGTCGAGAGTCTGGCCCAGGTAGCCGACGCCGCCGGCGGCCGTCACCGTCACCTCGCCGTCGTCCGGCTGGTCCACCCCGGCGATGATCCTGAGCAGCGTGGACTTGCCGGAACCGTTCTCGCCCACGATCCCGGCGCACTCGCCGGGCTTGATGCTGAAGGTGAGTTGGTCCAGGACGGGGCGCTCGCCGTAGGACTTCGAAACTCCCCGCAGGGAAAGCTGTGTAGTCAGAAGAACTCCAATTGCAACGTCGGTAGCTTTAAGCTAACACGAGGGCGACCTTTAACGCAACTGGAGTAGACTTTGGGCAGACGTCCTGGCGGTCGCAGCGCCCGTGTGCGCGACGCCGTACGGCAGGCGACCCTCGCCGGGCCGGCCGAGCACGGCTACAACGGGCTGACGGTGAAAAGGGATGGCTCATGGAGACTCGTCCCTGCTCGCCCCTGGCCCGCAAAGCCTCCTACGTGTCGTCGTGTCGCGGGTTGAGTGCGGCGCGCAGCCGCTCCGCGTAGGCGCGGCGGCGGTCGACAGGAAGCCAGTCGGGCTGCGGGGGCGTGCCGTAGAGGTCGTCGCCGGGGTAGCGGGGGAAGAGGTGCTGGTGGAAGTGCCAGACATCTTGGTTGCCTGCGGGCTCGTTGTGCTGGCGGGTGGAAACGCCCGCGCAGTCGTAGGCGGTACGCATCGCGCGGGCGAGCATCCGGGTGGCGTCGAAGATCGCGTGGCCGTCGGCGGCGGGGAGATCGTAGAGGTTCTCGTGATGGGCGACGGGGATGATCAGCAGATGACCCGCGTTCCGCGGCCACCAGCGGGGGCAGATCAACGCGAAGACGCGCTCGTCACGGTAGACCACGTCGGGTTCACGGTCCGGGGTGAGGTGGCAGAACGGGCAGTGGTAGTCGGCGGGTTCATGGTTGTGCACCGGGCGCCTCCCTGGCTGGTTGTCGGCGTCCGTGGAGTCTAGTTTCGGCGAGGCTCGCCGCGGTTCGTGCCCTGAAGGGGTGTGGGGAACTCTCGCGGGTGACCGCACCCCTGGAGACCTTGGCCGAACTTCGCGGGTGACCGCACCTCTAAAGACCTTGGCCGGACTTCGCGCGAAGCGCTCAGGAACCGGTCGGCGGCCACTCAACGAGGTCATCGAGGGTCGGTGGCTCACTGTGGAATGCCGCCGGCAATCGTGCCGGCGAGCCTCAGCTCTTGAGGGCCTCGGCCCTGGTCTTCAGGGCCTGGAGCCATACGTCCAGCCCTCCGCCGAGCATGGCGGCCACGGCATCGCGGTCAGGCCCTTTCAGCGAGTCCAGCAGCTTGGCGTCCCAGGACTCCTCGGTGTGTACGTGGGTTCCTTCGTCGGTCTCGGTGAAGATCCACAGGTGGGTCCCCTTGTCGATGGTGATCGCCTTGCCGATCCCGGGGCCTTCCCAGAGCACGCAGGTGCCGGGTTCCATCTGCTTGACGCTCGAGGTGATCGTCAGTTTGTCGGCCGGAGCGAACTGCGACTTCGGCACGGGGGTGGTCCACCGGAACCGCGAGTCGGACGAGAAGGCGCCGGAGTCAAGGCGCTTGACGGTCAGGACCGCGTCCTGCCACTCGTCCCAGCTCTCCACGTCGGTGTGCACGTCCCAGACTCGTTCGAGGGGTGCGTCGATCACGATGTCGGTGGCGCGGGTGATGGTCGCCGCATGGTCGATGCTCATCCCGCCGCACTGCTTGTCCTGGGCCGACGCAGAGGCAGACGCAGAAGCAGACGCAGAGGCAGACGCAGAGGCAGACGGGGAGGCAGACGCAGAAGCCGACGCGGAAGCCGATGCGGTGGCGGCAGGCTGGGTGCCGGCGGCGGCGCTCTGATCGGAGCCGCTGCCGGAGCCGCATCCGGTGACGGCGATGGTCATCCCGACGGCGACCGCGATGGCGGTCTTCGTGGCGGGGCGATGCGGCGAGTTGGAGACGTACAAGTCGATCCTCGATCCTTTGATGTGTTGCCGCGCACCCGAGGTGGCGAGCAGAAGCTGTCTGGTCACTCCGGCGAACCTCAGGAGTGGTCGTGCGTCCGCGGCACGACGCCGACCTGCTCGCCCTCGCCCAGGACGACGAACTGGCCCATCATTCCGTCGTCCTCGTGCTGCAGCAGGTGGCAGTGGTACATGTACGGCATGTTCGGGTCGGTGTGGTCGCTGAATCGCATCGCCAGGCGGTAGCGCTTCCCCTGGGCCAGCAGGACGGTGTCCTTCCAGCCGCGCAGGGGTGGTTCCGGCGGCTTGCCGTCGACCGTCAGGACCTGGAACCGCACGTCGTGGACGTGGAAGTTGTGCAGGTAGCCGTTGTCGTTGGTCACCTCCCACACCTCGACGGTGCCCTCGCGGACGCCGAAGTCGATGCGGTCCATCGCCATCGACCGGCCGTTGATCTGGTCCGACGCGAGCACGAAGGAGCGTTCCGCCGCGACCGCGCCGCCGGCGAGGTCCGGGGCGGCGCCGAGCGCGGCGGGCAGCTTGGCATCACCGGACAGGGTGCCCGCGGCGCGGAACTGGCAGATGTCGAGGCGGTCGTCGAAGCCTTCGAGCCGTCCCGACGCACCGCCGTACTCGGACGGGTAGGAGCGCAGCTCGACCCGCTCCCCCGGCTTGAACGCCACGACGATCTCGGCGCGCTCGCCCGGCGAGAGGTACAGGCGGTCGGTCTCCCACGGCTTGGCGAGCAGGCCGCCGTCCGTGGCGACGAGCGAGAAGCTCCGGTCGTCGGAGAACCCGAAGTTGTACAGGCGCGCGTTGGAGCCGTTCAGCAGCCGCAGCCGCACGAGCCTGGTCGTGACGTCGAAGTACGGTCCGATCGTGCCGTTGACCAGGATCTCGTCACCGATCACGCCCAGCGAGCCCGCCAGCGGGACCCGCTCCTCGAACTGGTTGTCCCCGTCGAACGCGCGATCCTGGACGATCATCGGGACGTCGTCGACGCCGTACTCGGACGGGAGCTTCAGCGCCTCGGCGTCCTCGTCGTCGACGATGAATAGCCCGGTCAGGCCCCGGTACATGTGGTCGGCGGTCGAGCCGTGCACGTGAGGGTGGTACCACAGCGTCGCGGCGGGCTGGTCGATCGTCCACCGCGGTTTCCATGTCCCTCCGTTCGGGACGGTCTGGTGCGGGCCGCCGTCCATGGCCGCCGGCAGGTGCATGCCGTGCCAGTGGAGCGAGGTCGCCTGGTCCAGGCCGTTGTGCACGGCGAACTCGACCCGCTCGCCGCGCCGGGCGCGGATCGTCGGGCCGAGGTAGGTGCCGTTCACGCCCCAGGTGCGAGTGGCCTGCCCGTCCTTGAACCGGGTCTCGCCCGGCTGGATGCCGAGCGTGAACACCCGGGCTCCCGACGCGCCGCTCTCCGACTCGGCCAGCGAGGGGATGAACAGGGCCGTGTCGAAAGCGATCTCTCCGGCGGTGTCCTCCTTCGCGGCGAAGTAGTAGGCGCCCAGACCACCGCCGCCGAGGACGAACGCGCCCCCGATGCCGATGCCGAAGACCTTCAGGGCTGTGCGGCGTCTCATGGTACGACCGTCCCGCGAAAGGAGCCGCCGTCGCGTCGGCGAGAGCTACGTAGAACCGAGGTCCGGCTGGTCCCTGAGCTGCCGGCGGGAGTTGATCCCAAGCTTGCGGAAGATGTTGCGCAGGTGGGCGTCGACAGTGCGGGGGCTGATGAACAGCCGGCCGGCCACCTCGCTGGACGTCGCACCGGTGGCGACCAGGCGCGCGATGTGCAACTCCTGCATGGTGAGCTGGTCGCGGGTGTGCCCGGACCGGCTGCGGGCCGTCTCACCGGTGGCACGCAGCTCGTCGGCGGCGCGCCGGGCGAACGCTTCGAGCCCCGCGCCGGACAGCAGTTCGTGGGCGGTGCGCAGGTGCGGGCGGCAGTCCCGTCTGCGACCCGCGCGGCGCAGCCACTCCCCGTACAGGAGGTGGGCTCTGGCCCGATACGGGAGCAGCGGGCTGTCCGCGAGGTGGTCGATGGCCTCCCGGTAGTCGTCCTCGGCTCCGGTCACCAGTCCTCGCGCGTACGCCGCGATGCCCAGGCCAGTCGCGGTTCCTGCGGCTTCGGTCCGCTCGGTCAGCGAGGCCAGCGCGGCGACGGCGGCGTCGTGCTCGTCGCACCGGACCGCGGCCTCCACCAGCTCGGGCAGGGAGAATCCGGCGATGAAGAGATCCCCGAGGCCGGCAGCCTGCCGGGCCGCAGCCAGCGCGGCCTGGTAGTCGCCAAGGCCGTTGTTCAGCACGGCCGCCGCCCAGTGGACGTTGGCGACCAGTTGCCCCGCGCCCTGTGCGGTCGCCGCCGCCGTGGCGCTCTCGAACAGCTCGAACGCTTCCTGACCGCGGCCGCGCATCGCCGCCAGCTGTAGCCGGTGATACATGATCGGGGGGCCGCCGGTCGCGTCGGCGATCGCCTCTTCCTCGGCGATCGCGGCCATCGCCCGATCGAGGTCGCCGGACAGCGCGGCGCCCGACGCCGCCTGCGCCAGACCGAGGCGCAACACCAGTGGTGATCCCGACTCCCGGCCGTTCTTCATGAGCCACTCGATGATCATCGCGTGGGCCTGCGGATCCCACAGCTCTGCCGCGAGTATGACCGCGAGCGCGGGGCATCGGGTCCACATCGCACCGTCGGCGCCGTCGAGGACGTCTCTGATCAAGGGAACCGCCGCACGGTGTCCTTGCGTGGCAAGCACCGTCAGCGCGTCGAGGACATCGGGGTCACGCGGCGCCGACGACTGCGCAGCGTCGAGGACATCGGGGTCACGCGGCGCCGACGACTGCGCAGCGTCCAGGGCTTGGAGGTCACGCGGCACCGACGACGACTGCGCAGCGTCCAGGACCATGTCCATCACGCCGCTCGCCCGGCCGACGAGCAGGCTCATCTCGAGCGCTTCCAGATAGCAGTCACGGGACCGCTCCGGGTCCAGCACCGCGAACCGTCGCGCCGCGCGCAGCATGAACCCCGGACCGTCGCCGTTGCCCGCTCGCACGAAGGAGACCTGACCCCGCAGCAGGTCGGCCTCGGCGTGCTGGAACTCGTCCAGGCCCGAGCTCTCGACAGTCGCGAGCAGCTCCGCCGCTCTGTCGGCGGCGCCCGCGTCGAGCTGTGCCCGGACCGCGGCGAGCGTCCGCTCGATGCGCTTGGCGGTGTCCAGCGACAGATCCGCCGCGCGTTCGAGGAAGGCCGCCGCGGCCACCACACCGCCCCGCGCCCTGGCACGGGACGCCGAACGCTCCAGCTCGGCGGCGACGTCGTCGTCGGGGCCCGGGCCCGCCTGGGCGCGGTGCCAGGCGCGCCGGTCCGGATCCACTACCGGATCGGTGACCTCGGCGAGCACCCGATGAGCCAGCCGGCGTTCGCTCACCTCAGCGGCCTGATAAGCCGCCGTCCTGGCCAGCGGGTGGAAGAAGCGGACGCGGGTGCCGAACTCGACGAGACCGGTGGCGGTCGCCTCCGCGCCGGCGGTCGGCAGGTCGATCTCCAGCCGCTGCGCCGCGGGCCACAGCAGTCCGGGGTCGCCGGTCGGGTCGGCGCTCGCGATCGTCAGCAGCATCCGTGCCTCGGTGCGCAGGTCGGCCAGCTTGGCCTCGAAGCCGCGCTCGACCCGGGCCGACACCGGGGACGTGTCGGGCGGGGCGAAACCACCGGCCCTGGGCAGCGAGAGCAGCGCCAGCGGGTTCCCGCGGGCCTCGGCCACGATCCGGTCACGCACCTGCTCGTCGAGCGTCTCGTGACTCTGCGCGGCGAGCAGCGCCCGGGCGTCGGCGTCGCTCAGCCCTTCGACGGTCAGGCTCGGCAGCTCGTCCAGCTCGCCCGGCACAGAGGGCAGCCGGACCCCGAACATCATGGCGACGGGCTCGGCGGCGACGCGCCGGGCGAGGAACGTCAGCGCCTTCGACGACGCCGCGTCCAGCCACTGGGCGTCGTCGACCAGGCACAGCAGCGGGCGTTCCCGAGCCGCGGCCGCGAGCAGGCCAAGGGTCGCCAGGCCGATGCGGAACGCGTCCGGCGTGCCGGTGGCCAGCCCGAAGGCGACCCGGAGGGCGTCTCGGTGCTGAGCGGGCAGCTCGTCGAGATGCCCCAGCACCGGCAGGCACAGCTGGTGCAGTGCGGCGAACGGCAGCTCAGCCTCGTACTGGGACCCGGACGCGTCGATGACCCGGAGCCCGGACGCGGCCTGCCGGGCATGGTCCAGCAGCGCGCTCTTGCCGATGCCCGCCTCACCGCGCAGGACCAGCACTCCGCCCAGGCCGGCCCGAACGGCGCCGGTGAGCTCGTCGATGCGCCGGATCTCGTGCTGCCTGCCGAGGAGCGAACCGCGGGAGTAAGCATATGTTCGCATAGCGTGTACGTTAGCGAGCGCGAAGCCGGGTTCGGCCGGCCCGCCTGCCTACGCCTCCAGCCCGAGGACGACCCAGGACTCCCCGGGTGCCAGCCCGGCCAGCTCCCTGCCGCACGCGGCGAGCACCGCGGGCCCGGAGGTGATGTGCGCCATGCCGGCGTGCACATCCCTGAACAGTCGCTGGATCAGCCCGCTACGCAGCGCCGTGGTGCCGCCCGAGGTGTAGACGAACCTGGACACCTCGGCGACGGTCGAGGTGATGTGGTTGAGTGCGAGCCGCACCATCGTCTCCTGGCGCACGTCGAGCCGGCCGCCCGACTCCAGGGTGCGCTCGATGTCGTGCCAGGTCTGGTGTACGAGCGCCGCCGCGGCCCGGAACTCGGCCTCCGTACGGGCGACGTCGGTGTGGAAGGCGTCACTGCCGGCGATCTGGCCGGGCCGCCCGGCGCGCGCGCCCGTGTGGCGGATCAGCTCGTCGAGCAGGCGGCGGCCGACGCCGAGCGCCCAGCCAGAGTGGCAGAGCATGGCCTCGTCGAGCACGCCGAGCCGGTAGATCGCGCCGCCGCGCAGCGGCTCGTTCTGCGCGAGCGAGTGCGTCTGCGACTCCGGTACGAAGACGTCCTCGATGGCGTAGTCGATGCTGCCCGTGGCGCGCAGGCCCAGGACGTCCCAGTTGCCGAGCATCGTGACGTTCTCGACGGGGGTGACGAACATCCGGGGCTCGCCGGTGCCCTCGACGATGGCCAGGCTGTGGGTGTACTGGGCGTGCGACATGCCGGAGCCGAAGCTCCACCGCCCGGTGAGGCGGAAGCCGCCGTCCACAGGCACGGCGGTGCCGGGGCGGGTGCCCTGGCCCGCGAACAGCGGGATCCACGGGCCCTTGAAGATCCGCTCGACGGCCTCGTCGCCGAGGTAGGCGCCGGCCGCGCCGTTCTCGAATGTGGTGATCATGGCTACCCAGCCGGTGGAGGCGTCGGCGTAGGAAAGCTCCTCGATGACGGCGAGCAGCTCCGTGGGTGCCAGCTCGGCGCCGCCGAGCGGCGCGGGCGCCCACATGCCGGTGATGCCCGCCTCGTGCAGGGCGTCGACGACGGGGTCGGTGAGCCTGCCCTGCGCTTCGGCCGCGTCGGCCTCGCGCTCGATGAGGGGTCGCAGATCGCGGGCCCGTTCGAGCAGGGCGGGGCCCGCGCGATGGAGTTGCGGAGTGGTGGTCATGTCGGGGGGACCCCTTTTGCGATCTTCGGCGACGCGCTCACGTCCGTCCTCGAACGCCGCCGCATCACGCACTTGATGGCATGGGCATGTAATGATTAGGCACAATATAACCTGAAATTGGCCGCCCGCCGTCGAACCGTCAGTCGGCGAGGTAGGAGATCGAGCGGACCTCGTAGCCGGTGGTCCTGGAGCCGCGTACGTGCATGAGCATCGCGCCGCCCTCGTAGGAGTAGGCGCACGAGTAGCCCTGCGACTCCTTGCTGCAGCCCTGGAAGAAGTGGGTGACGCCGCGGGGGTCGTACCTGACCTTGAACAGCTTCCGCACCGTGGCGGAGGTGGCGACCTCGAGGCCGGCGTACCTGTCGCCCCGCTTCCAGGCGGCGAAGAGGTGCTTGGCCACGGTCGGCGGCTTGGTGATGTGCCGCGACAGGTAGACCTTGGTGACCTTCGAGCCGGTCACCACCATCGCGATGCCGTCGAGCCCGCCGGGGACGCGCACGCTGGTGTGCACGAACCGGCACACATTGCCGGAACAGCCGTCGAGGCGGTCGGGTGCGCGGTAGACGTAGGTGAAGATCGTCTTGACCGCGGCGGGGGTGGCCACCTTCGCGGCGGCCGTGCGGTCGGCGGCCAGCCAGGCGCGGAACAGCTTGTTCGCCACCTTGCCGGGGGCGGGGGCTCCGGTCGAGGCGGGAGCGGCGAAGGCGGGGCCGGTGGAGGCGAGCGTGAGCGTCGCGGCCGCGGTGAGGGCGGCGCCGCCGAGAACCAGTCGTTTGAACACACTGCGACGCTAAGGGCGGCGCATTGCGCAGGGATTGAGCTCGGCTTGCAGTGGTACGGGCGGCTGCGATCACGACTACCTTCGTGCTGACCATTTGGCACAGACACGCATGAAGGAGCCCGTCGGGTGACCAGTACTCTGAGCCTGAAAGCGCTGCGGCGGCTGAGGACCACCCCCGGTGGGCAGCTCGACTGCCGGATCAGCTTCTCCGACGGACCGGGAACCTCGCGGCCGGTCGCCTATGTGGAACGTGAGTTGCCGCCCGACGGCATATCCGCCTACCTCGCGGCCAGGAAGAGCGGAGCCCGCTCCTTCGTCCTGTGGGCGGACGAGCACCGCCGGGCGCGGGTCGCCACCCTGGTCACCGTCGCCGCGGGCAACGGGCGGGCACAGTTCAAGGTGCTCGGCCCGCAGGGCGAACCGCTCGGTATGTTCACCCGTGACAAGGCGTTCAGCCGGGGACTGCGCACACGCTGGACGGTGAGCCGCGCCGGCGGCCCCGACGCGGTGGGATACAAGGGCCGGCTCTTCTGGTGGTGCGTGTGGTGGCTCTGCTCGCCGCTGCTGCCGCTCATCCTCGTGGCCGCCCTGTTCAACGGCGGCGGCGACTTCCCGCGCGGCCCGCGCCGCATCAAGTGGCGCGCCGGCGGACAGGTCCCGCTGGAGTTCAGGTCGTCCGGGGACACGGTGCATCTGTACGCACCGGAGCTGGACTGGCGGCTCGGAGCCGCCCTCGCGGCCCTGATCCCCTCCTTCGACAGCTGGCTCGGCGACCCCTGGGACCGCAGGAAGGACTGACGGGCCGGGGCGGCGCGCCCGTGATGCGGTGCTTCGGCCGTGCGGTGCGGGGTCCACGCGGACTGGTACAACTGGGGCATGAGTGAATCCGTCGGGTATCCCCCGCAGCCGAACGTGCGGCCGGCCCGGCGTGTCTACAGCCGGAGGTACCGCGTGTGGGCCCACGTGCTCCTGTGGACGCCGATCGCGGTCACGGTGGCCGGTGTCGTCCTCGGCCTGGGGCTGTTCGCGGCCGCTGACGCCGACTCGACGCACAGTTCGTCCGCGCTCGGCTATCTCGGCCTCGTCGTGTGGGGCGGCCTCGCGGTCCTGTCGCCGGTCCTGCTCGGGTCGTTCATCGCCGGGCTGGTCATGCTGATCCGCTCGCGCGGCTGAGGTCGCGGCGGGACGCGGGCCCCGCCCGTGCCAGCCGCACGGAAAAGGCCGGCCAAGCAACGGCAGCCGATCCGTACCGATTGCGGGAGTCGGGGAACATCGGACGCAGGGGTCCGGTCCGGCGTTACCTACGATCACGAGGGTCTGTACGACATGAACGGCATGGGCGCCGTCCTGCGAGGTGTTCGACAGCGTGCCGAGCAGGCGCCGCCGTCGCGGGAGCGGTTCATCGATCTGCTGCGAGGGGTCTCCATCCTCGCCGTGGTCCTCGGACACTGGCTGGTGACGGCGGTCGGCTACGACGGGCACGGCGAGCTGACCGGCTGGTCGGCGCTGCCGGACCTGCCCTGGGCGCATCCCCTCACGTGGGTGCTGCAGGTGATGCCGGTGTTCTTCCTCGTCGGCGGGTACGCCAACGCGGTGTCGCTGGCCGCCGAACGCCGCCGAGGCGGGAACGCCACCGAATGGCTGCTCAACCGGAGCGGCCGGTTGCTCCGCCCGACCACCGCCCTGGTGCTGGTCATGGCCGGTGGCGCGCTGGTCGCGCGGCTGTACGGCGCCGAACCCGCCCGGGTTCGCCTGGTGGCGTGGTTCGCCTCGATCCCGCTGTGGTTCCTCGTCGCCTATCTGTTCGTGGTCGTGCTGACCCCGGTGATGTACGCCCTGCACCGGCGCTACGGGCTGGCGGTTCCCGTGGTGCTGGTCGGCCTCGTCGCGGCCGGCGACCTGGCCCGCCTTCTCGGCGAGCCGTTCTGGGGCAACGGCAACTACCTCTTCGGCTGGCTGGCCATCCATCAGATGGGGTTCGCCTGGCGCGACGGCCGGCTGCCGAGCCGCGCCCGTGTGGCGCTGCCGCTGTTGTTCGGCGGGATCGGCGCGCTGCTGGTGCTCACCCTCGTCGGCCCCTACCCGGTCAGCATGATCAACCTGCCTGGGGAGCGGCTGCACAACATGTCGCCGCCGAGCCTGGCCCTGCTGGCGGTGGCCACCGCCCAGCTCGGCGCGGCGCTGCTGCTGCGTGACCGGGCTGAGCGGTGGCTGCGGACCTCGCGCGCGTGGATCGCGGTGGTCGCCGTGAACACGGTGATCTTGACGATCTTCCTCTGGCATGTCAGCGCCGCGATCCTGCTCACGGCCGCACTCCATGGTGCGGGCGTGCTGCCCACTCCCGGCGTCGGCTCGACGGCCTGGTTCGCCTGGCGGCTCCCGTTGCTGATCATGCTCAGCCTCACCCTCATGCTGCTGGTCGCGATCTTCGGACCGATCGAGATCCGCGGCGCCCAGGGCCGGCGCCTGGCCCGGGCGGCGGGCCACCCGGTGCCGCGCCTGGCGCTGGCCGTGGTGGGGTTCGCCGCCGTCACCTCGGGCATTCTCGGCAACAGCCTGTACCCCAGTACGAGCCCCACCCTGTTCGGCTGGCCGACGCCGGCACTGATCGCCTACCTCGCCGGCACGGCGACACTGCGCCTCCTCCGATCCAGACCATCGGCCACGGGCTCCCCCCAGCAACTTGAATGCCGCAAACCGGGGTAGAACGTCCGCCGTGGGATCCACCGTCAGCGTCCCCCAGACGCGCACGATGAACGGCGCGGAGCTGTCCGCCGACGACGCGTGGGAAACGCTCCGCAAGTACGGCGGCTGGCATCTCGCCCGCGACTCGCTGACCAGGTTCCGGTACGGCGACGGCATGAGCCACGCGCGGGCGCTCGCCTTCCAGCTCTGCCTGGCCATCATCCCCGGCGCCATCGCGCTGGTCGGCCTGAGCGCGGTTGTGGTCGTTCCTCAGCTCGATCGCGCTCTTCCTGGGGATGGCCGTTCGCGGCGCAGCTGGAAGCCGGCCGAGCCGGCCGCGCCGAGCCCGCGCACGCCGACTCGGGACCCACCGCGGAGGAGGAGCGGGAGCCCCTGGTGGGCGAGGTCGGCTCGGCCGTGATCGCCGCCGTTCGGGGCGCGTTCGGCGGTCGCGCGCGGAGAAGGAGCATGAACCGCCCAGAAGACACCAGACGTCGGTGACCATAATGTCGCAGTATGTGGCATCAGAGACCGTGTTCTGACCTCCCTCCAAGGAACCTCCCATGAGTGCTCATGACGTCCATGCAATGCGGCAGGCGGTGCTGCGCTTCCTCGGCTCGCTCGACACCGAGCGGCGGGCCGCGGCGACGGCGGCGTTCGGCTCGCCCGAGCGCACCGAGTGGTCCTATCTCCCCGGTCCTCGTCCGGGGCTGCCACTGGTCGAGATGACCTCCGCGCAGCAGGAACTGGCGCTCGCCGTTCTCGACACCGGCTGCGGCGCGGCCGGTGCGCGCGCGGCGAGAGGCGTCATCGAGCTTGAGCGCATCCGGCGCCGTCTGGTGACCGGCGTCGACGAGATCGACGGCGACCGCTACTGGTTCCGGATCTTCGGCGAGCCGGGAGGAGCGGACCCGTGGGCGTGGCGGGTCAACGGCCACCACCTCGCGGTGCACATCACGGTCCTGGGCGACTCGATCGCCGTCACGCCGAGCTTCCTGGGCGCCGAGCCGGCCATGGTGCCGTCCGGGCCGCGGCGGGGTCTGCGGCTGCTCGCCGACGAGGAGGAAATGGGCCGGGCCCTGCTCGCCGAACTCCCGCCGCGCCTGCGATCGATCGCGATCACCGGCGAGATGGCCCCCGACGACGTCCTCACCCGCAACGACCCGGTGGCCGATCTCGACCGCATCCCCCGCGGGCTGTCCTACGCCGACATGTCCACGCCGTCGAAGGATCTGCTCGAACGGCTCGTCCGCCGCTACTTCGATCGCGCCCCGGGCGGGTACGGCGAGACCTGCTGGCGGGACGCGCTCGACGCCGGCCTCGACAAGGTGACGTTCGCGTGGATGGGATCCGACCAGCGAGGGCAGGGCCACTACTACTGCGTCGCCGGACCCACGTTCCTGCTGGAGTACGACAACACCCAGGACGACGCCAACCACATCCACTCCGTGTGGCGCGACCTGCGTAACGACTGGGGCGGGGACCTGCTCGCGCGGCACTACGCCGACCACCACTGACCACCCGCGCCAGCGGCGCGCGATCGAGGGGCTAGGGCGACGGACAAGCCTTGACGTAGTGATCTTCGCTCGTGCTTCGCGCAGGGCGGAGAAAGCAGGCACACCTACAGAGAGGCATGGGTCATGAAGTCTGCCCTGGGAATGCTCAGCGACCGACTGCTGGCGATGATCGTCCCGCAGAAGAGCGCCGCGGCCGTGGAGTGTTACTACATCTACAAGTGCATCTACCCCATCAAGCTCCGGGCTCGCTGCTGTGACGGAGGCTGCACCAAGTACACGATCATCAGCGAGAACGGCTGCTGACGGCTGACGTGCCACCACGATCGCCCGGTTGACAGGCATACCTGGAACATACCGCCTTCGACCATGATGCCGGTCGGAGGTGGGTTCATGTTCACATTGCTGGGACGTCTGACGGTGACCGATGGCAGCGGCCGGGCGATCACTGTCCGGGCCGCCAAGCAGCAGGCGGTTCTCGCCGTACTCGTGCTGCGTCCGGGCGAGACGGTCACCATCGATCGGCTGATATCCGAGCTCTGGCAGGACGAGCCCCCTGCCACGGCGAAGGCGAGCGTGCAGACGTACGTGTATCGCCTGCGGCGCGCCCTGTCCCCGCTCTCCGCTGACGGCGTGGACCTGGCCACCGTGGGAAACGGCTACACCTTGGTCGTCCCGGACCGGGCGGTCGACGTCAGGGCGTTCGAGGCGGCTGTCACCGAGGGGGCGGACGCCCTGACGGAAGGCGAGGCGGGAGCCGCGGCCAAGCTGCTGCGGGAGGCTCTGACGCTGTGGCGCGGCCCGGTGGTGCCGGAGATCGACGTCGAGCTCGTCCGCGACGAGCGCCGCCGCCTGGACGAGTTGCATCTGGCCGCACGCGAGCTGTGCGTGGAGGCCGAACTGCGGCTCGGGTACCACAACCGGGTCATCCCGGAGCTGGAGCGGCTCGTCGCGGCCCATCCCTTTCGTGAGGCCTCGTGGGGGATGCTGTTGCAGGCGCTCGCCGGCCGTGGCCGCCGTGCCGAGGCGCTCGCCGCCTACCGCCGGTTGCGCGACATCCTCAGCTCCGAGCTCGGCATCGAGCCGGCCGACGCGTTACGCCGGCGGCATCAGGAGATCCTTCAGGGCGACAGCGTGTAGGCCATCACAGGACCGTCGCCTGCTCCGGCTCGTGATAGCCGCTGGCCTGCAGCCGGGACAATCTGGCGTAGCACGACGCCGGTCGACCATCCGGCGGCGGGCGGCGTTGGTCGCCCGCAGCTCGCTCATCATGCGGTCGTGCAGGAACCGGCCGCTGGCGAAGAGCCGGATCTCCTTGGCCGCCTCGACGGTGCCCAGCAGGTCGCCGTAGAACAGCTGGCGCCGCTCGGCCGGGCCGATGTCCCACATCATCGCCGTACGACGACGGGACAGGCGCAGCTGCGCCACCAGCGCGGGACCCCCGGTGGCCAGCACGATGCCGGTCAGGACAGGGCTGATCACCAGAAGTGATCCGACCATCCCCACCAAGGTGTCGACGACCATTTGGTCAGCCAGGCCACGGCGATCGGCGCGACCGCCTCGGCCAGCATCACCAGGACGTAGAGGAGCGTCAGGCCGGGCGCCGCTCGGACGGCGGTCCCCACGGCCACCCGGGCGATCGCGATCATGCGCCTACGGCGGTACGGCATCACACACTCCCCGGCGTTTCCATGAACAGCCCCCGCCGGCAGGGGATATTTCCTGATTCTTCTAGCGCGTCTCTAGCGCGCCGCTGGCGTCGAGCCCGGCCGGAAGGCACGACGAAACGGCGATTTCTTACGACCGACTAACAGCTATACCTCTAAAGTGCTAGCAGTCTAGATAAATGGAGGGACTGCGGCGCCGCGCCGGTTTCGACGAGGCCCTCCTCATGACCACCTCTCAGGAGGACACAGCGTGACTTCTGTCCTGCATGCCCAGGGTCTGGGCAGGAAATACGGCAAGCGCTGGGCGCTGCGCGACTGCACCATCGACATCCCGGCGGGCCACGTCGTCGGATTGGTTGGCCCCAACGGGGCAGGCAAGACCACGCTGCTGAAGCTGGCCTGCGGCCAGCTCGAACCGACGGCGGGCGGCATCACCGTGTTGGGCGGCCGTCCCGCGGGCGGCCCGGCGCAGCTGGCCAAGGTCGGCTTCGTCGCCCAGGACACCCCCATCTACGCCGGGCTGACCGTCGCCGAGCACCTGGAGCTGGGAGCACGGCTCAACCCCCGCTGGGACGCCAGCATGGCGCGGGAGCGCATCGCGCGGCTGGGTCTGGCACTCAACCATCGGGCGGGCAAGCTGTCGGGTGGGCAGCGCGCCCAGCTGGCCCTCACCGTGGGCCTGGCCAAGCGGCCCGAGCTGCTGATCCTGGACGAGCCCGTGGCCTCGCTCGACCCGCTGGCCCGCCGCGAGTTCCTGCAGCACCTGATGGAGGCCACCGTCGAGCACGAGTTCAGCGTCGTGCTCTCCTCCCACCTGGTCTCCGACCTGGAACGGGTCTGCGACTTCCTGATCGTGCTCGTCGACTCCCGCGTGCGGTTGGCCGGGGAGACCGACCAGCTGCTGGCCACCCACCACCGGCTCACCGGCCCGCGCCGCGACCCCGACCGGCTCCCCGCCGACCAGCGCGTGATCTCCCAACGGCACACCGACCGGCAGAGCACGTACGTGATCCGTACCGAAGCCCCGATCCACGACCCCGCCTGGACCGTCACCCAGCTCAGCCTGGAGGACCTCGTCCTGGCCTACATGGACGAGCGCGCCACCGACGAGCGGCGGGTCCCGCTGGAGGTGCGGCGATGATCTGGCTGACCTGGCGGCAGTTCCGCGGCTCGGCCGCGATGATGGCCGCCCTGCTCGTCGTCCTCACCGCCACCCTGGCCTTGACCGGCCCGGACCTGGCCTCCCTTTACGCTGCCGGGATCGCCCAGTGCAGCCCGGACGACACCTGCGACCGGTTCTACAACGTCTTCTTCGACGGCCACCAGATCCCGTTCATGGCCGTCAGCCTCCTCGTGCTGCTCCTGCCCGCTCTCGTCGGGCTCTTCTGGGGAGCACCGTTGATCACCCGCGAGCTGGAGGCGGGCACGCACCTGCTGGTGTGGAACCAGAGCATCACCCGCGGCCGCTGGCTGGCGGCCAAGCTCGGGCTCACCGGCCTGACCGCCGTGGCCGCCGTCGGCCTGTGCGGCCTGGCCGTGACCTGGTGGTCCGACCCGCTGGACAAGTCGGCCACGCAAAGCCTGGCGCTGATGGCTCCCCTGGTGTTCGGCGCGCGCGGCATCACCCCGATGGGGTACGCGGCCTTCGCCTTCGTCCTGGGCGTGACCGTGGGCATGCTGGTGCGCCGCACGTTGCCCGCCATGGCTCTCACGCTGGCCGTCTTCGCCGCGATCCAGCTCACCATGCCGCTGCTGGTCCGGCCCCACCTCAGCGCTCCGGTCACCTCGACCTTCGAGCTCGGCCCGGCGAACGTGGAGCATCTCGGCATACCACCGGCCGGAAGCGGCCCCGCGCGAATCATGCTGAAGTCGGCCGTTCCCGGCGACGGCGGCGCGTGGGTCCTGACCAACGCCCTCATCGACGCGTCCGGACGCAGGATCGCCGGTGGGAACGAGGAAGCCGCCCTGCCGGTCTCCACCACGTCGGGACCCTGCGCGCCGTCGGGCGGACCACGGGGCGGGGACGGGTGCATGGTCGAGGTGAACCGGCTCGGGTTCCGGCAGCAGGTGACGTACCATCCGCTCGCCCGTTTCTGGCCGTTCCAGTGGATCGAGACCGGGATCTACGCCCTGCTCACCCTCGCCCTCACCTGGTTGTGCTTCTGGTGGATCCGCAGGCGCCTGTCATGACCGTCAGCGAGTCAGGGGCCGGGGGCGGTTCCACCAGAGGGACAGGGACAGGGCCCCGGTGATGAGGACGGCGCCGCCGGCGGCGAAGGCGGCGGCGGTGTCGACCTGCTGACGGATGACGGTGAAGCTGCCGGGCAGGGCGCGGAGGGCGCTTTGGAGCTGGTCGGCGTTCTCGGCGCGATGGTAGGAGCCGCCGGTGGTCTCGGCTATCCGTTTGAGTGCGGGCTCGTCGATGGTGCGGGGGTTGCGGCCTCGGTCGAATCCGCCGCGGCCGCGGCCGCCGAACCCGCCGCCGAAGCCGCCGTCGAACTGTGAGCTGTCACAGACCGACGGGGCCGGGTTCGTGGTGCCGAAGCCGATGGGGAAGACGCGGACGCGGCGCAGGGCCGCCTCCTGGGCGGCGGTCTGCGGGTCGACGCCCTGGGTGTTGGCGCCGTCGGTGAGCACGACGATCGCGGCGCCGGCGTAGCCTTCCCCGCCGGCGGCGGGGGTCGCCCCGGTGGCGGCGACCGACGGGTCGACCTCCGCGATCGCGTCGATCGAGGTGAGCATGGCCTGCCCGATCGCGGTGCCGCGGGACACGGTGAGGTTCTCCAGCGCCTCGATCAGCGAGTCCGTGTCATCGGTGGGCGGCACGAGCAGGCCCGAGGTGCCCGCGAAGGTGACCAGGCCGATGCGCGGCCCGCCCCGCTGCGACTCGATGAACTCCGCGGCGGCCTTCCTCGCGGCGGTGATGCGGTTGGGGTCGACGTCCGTGGAACACATGGAGGCGGAGGTGTCGAGCGCGAGCAGGATCGTCGCCGACGTCTGCGGCACCGGCACCGACGCCTGCGGTCGCGCTGCTCCGACCGCGAGCAGCGCGAGCCCGGCTATGAGCAGTGCCGCGGGGATCTTCCGCGTCCAGCGCGTACGGCCGGGCAGGGCGCTGCGTACGAGCGCGATCGAGGTGACGCGCACGGCGGCCCGCCGGCGGCGGCGCAGCGCCCACCAGCGGATGGCGAGGATCAGCGGGATGACCAGGACCGACAGCAGCGCCCACGGCCATGAGAACACCATTCAGATCACCCGTCCTGACCGGAGCACGGTGAGCGCCGCTCCCGCGGCGAGCAGCACGAGGGCGAGCCCGATCAGCCCGCCGGCGAGGGGCAGCGGCTCGTCGGAGACGGTGAGCCGCAGATCGATCGTGTCGGCGATCCCGTCGAGCCGCGCGGTGTCGGAGGCGGGGTGGTAGCCGCCGCCGGTGGTCTGCGCGATCAAGGTGAGGGTGTCCTCTTCGAGCGAGGTCTGCAGGTGGTAGCCGTCGACCTCCACCGTCGCCCCGGCCGTGGTGCCGACCCCGACGGTGTGGATCTGGACGCCGGCCTTCTGGGCCACGGCCGCGGCCGGTTCGACGTCCGCGCCCCGGTTCTGGCCGTCGGAGAACATCACGATCGTCGCCGACGGCCAGTAGCCGATGTCCGGGGCGGTGCCGTCACGGCCGATGGCCACCGGCTTGCCGGTGATCGCCATCAGCGACGCCGTGATGGCCGTCCCCAGCGAGGTGCTGCCGGTGACCTTCAGCCGGGCGATGGCCGCGAGCGCGACGGAGTGGTCGGCGTCGGGCCGTGCGGTGGTGAGCGCGCCCCGCTCGAACGCGACGACTCCGATGTCGACGCTGCCGGGCTGCGCCGCCACGAACGCGCGGGCCGCCCGCTGCGCGGCCGCCAGCCGGGTGGGCGCGACGTCGTCGGCCCCCATGCTGTTGGAGACGTCCATGGCGAGGATGACGGTGCCCGCGGTCCGCGGGACCGGCACCATCGCCGCAGGTCCCGCGGTGGCGATCGCGAGCACCCCGACGCCGGCGATCGTCAGGCCGATGCCGAGGTGCGCCCGGCCGCCGCCCGGCGTCGCGACGCCGGCCGCGCCGAGCGCGGCCGGACGGCGGCGCGCCGAGACGATGCCCGCCCAGGCGAGCGCCGCGGTCATGAGCAGTCCGACGGCCAGCAGGAGCGGCGAGCTCAGGGTCACGACGCCTCCCGCAGTTCGACGGCCGGCAAGAGCGGCGAGTTCAGGGGCAGGACGCCTCCTGCGGCGGCCCCGGTCATGGCGACCGGTCCCGGGTTCGGGCGACGACCTCGACGAGCGCCTCGGCCAGATCGCGGTCGGTGTCGATGCGGTGGACGGGCACCCCGGCCCGGCGCATGCCCGCCGTGAGCCGGGCGTCGCGGGCGTCGACGGCGGCGCGGAAGCGTACCCGCAGCAGCGGGTCGGCGGAGTCGACGATGAGCTGCTCGCCGGTCTCGGCGTCCTCGACCACGATCAGTCCTGCTTCCGGCAGCACGTCGTCGGCGGTGTCCACGATCCGCAGGGCGACCACCTCGTGCCGCCGGGCCAGGCGCTGGAGCGAGCGTTCCCAGTCGCCGTCGCCGATGAAGTCCGACAGCACGACGATGAGTGCGCGGCGGCGCGCGAGCCGGCCTGCCGCGTCGAGCATCTCCGCCAGGTCGGTGGTGGCGCCGCCGCGCGCCTCCGAGGTGCGTTCCAGCTCGGCGCCGATCCGCAGCGCGTGCCGCCGTGAGGTGCCGGGCGGCACGACGCGCAACATCCCGGCGTCGAACAGCAGGGCGCCGACGCGGTTGCCGCCGCGGCCGAACAGCCGGGCGAGGACGAGCGCGAGCTCGGCGAGCACGTCGTGTTTGCCGCGCCCAGGCCGGCCGGCTGCCATGGACGCCGATCTGTCGAGCACGAGCCACACCGTCAGCTCGCGGTCCTCGGTGAACACGCGCAGGTGCGGCGCGTCCAGCCGGGCGGTCACGTTCCAGTCGATGTGCCGGGCGTCGTCGCCGTCGCTGTAGGGGCGCAATCCGGTGAAATCGATCCCGGAGCCGCGGTGCGCGGTGCGGTGGGCGCCCTGGAGCCGGCCGTCGAGCCTGCGGACGACCTTCCACTCCAGGCGGAGCAGGAGCTTGTCGGGGGCGGTGGCCATGGGCTCAGCGATTCTGCAGGACGACGTCGGGCACCCGGACGGCCCCGGACACCCTGGTGATGATCGTGTCGGCGTCGACGTCGTCCGCGAGGGCCTCGTAGGACAGCACGAGGCGGTGCCGCAGCACGTCGAGCGCGAGCTCGGTCAGGTCGTGCGGCAGGACGTAGTCGCGGCCCCGCAGGAACGCCAGCGCCCGGGCGCCCGTGACGAGCGCGATGGACGCCCGCGGGCTCGCCCCGTGGGTGACGTACCGCTCCAGCTCGCCGAGCCCGGCCGTCGCGGGGGAACGTGTCACGGAGACGAGCCGGACCGCGTAGTCGACGATCGCCGGATCGACGTACACCTGATGGGCGCGGGCCCGCATCGCGATCAGGTCCTCGGCCGTCACCATCGGCTGTGGCGGCTCGGGCGGGTGCAGCGCCCGTCCGACGATCGCCTGCTCCTCTGCCTGCGTGGGATAGTCGACGACCACCTTCATCATGAAACGGTCGACCTGCGCCTCCGGCAGCGGGTAGGTGCCCTCCGACTCGATCGGGTTCTCCGTCGCCATGACCAGGAACGGCTCGGGCACCCGGAACGTCTCACGGCCGATCGTCACCTGATGTTCCTGCATCACCTCCAGCAGGGCGCTCTGCACCTTGGCGGGGGCGCGGTTGATCTCGTCGGCGAGCAGCAGGTTCGCGAACACAGGGCCGAGCTCGGTTCGGAACTCGCCGGAGTGCTGGTGGTAGACCCGCGTGCCCACGAGGTCGGCGGGCACCAGGTCGGGGGTGAACTGGACGCGCTGGAAACTCCCGTCGATCGCGGCGGCCAGCGACCGCACCGCGAGCGTCTTGGCCAGGCCGGGCACGCCCTCGACGAGCAGGTGGCCGTCGGCGATCAGCGCGACGGCCATGCGCTCCAGCAGGACGTCCTGCCCGACGATCGTACGTTTGACCTCGAACAACACTTGTTCGAGCGGATGGGCCGACTCGGGGGACTTGGTCGAGGTCATGGGGTTCCTTCTCGTGAGGTCAGATCTCGGGCCCGTCACCCGGCGGTCCGTCGCCTTCGCCGCCACCCAGCGCCACGCCGATCGGCACCGCGAACGCGATGCCGGCGAACGCCTCGTCGCCTCCCGGGTCGGCGATCGAGACGACGATCCCGATGACCAGGCCGCGAGCGTCCAGGAGCGGACCGCCGGAGCTGCCCGGGTTGACGGAGGCGTCGAACTGGATGAGCCCGCTCAGGTCGCCGTCCTCGGCGGCCCGGTTCAGGCCCGACACGACGCCGGTGGAGACGCTGTAGGTCAGGCCCAGCGGATTGCCGATCGCCACGACGGGCGCGCCCACGGTCACGCCGCCGCCGAGCGTCGCCGGGACGACGATCTCCGGCAGCCCCGCGGGCTTGAGGGCCGCGACGTCGAGCTTGGGGTTCGACGACGCGACGACGGCCTTCGCCTTGGTGCCGTCAGCGAACGTCAGGTTGACGTTCTTCGCGCCTTTGACGACGTGGTACGCGGTCAGAATCGTCCCGTCCTCGGCCGCGATCACCCCGGTTCCGAGCGACCGCCCGGCCTGGATGACCACCACCGACGGCCCGACCCTCTTGAAGACGTCGGGCACCGTGAGCGTCGCACTGGGCGTCGGCGTCGCGCTGGGCCTGGGCGCGGCCCCTTCGCCGTTCCCACCGCCACTTCCCAGCCAGTACGCCAGCACCGCCACGACGACAAGCGCGCCACCTCCGACGGCGAACCGCCGAGCCCGCCCGGCCACGGCTCGCTGAGCCTCGGCCGCACCGGCCTCCTGCGGCACGTGGTCCATTGCCCCATAGTCCGCAAAATCAGCGAAAAGTGCCATAAAGTCCGCCTGAGAACTCCATGAGAACCCGTCCCCTCGCTTCGAGCAGGCCAGGGTCAGGGGCCGGCCATGGACATGGCAGCGGTTCGCGTCGAGATTGGTCGGCAGGCGTAGGCATCGTGTGGGCATCGCCTGGCCGGCGCCGATCGGACGACGTGAGGAGCGCGCATGAGGATCGTGGAACTCGCCTCGGTGGACGGGTACATCGCCTTCGACCTGGACTGCCCGACGAGCGCGGGTGGCACGCGGCTCGCCCCGGACGTCACCCGTGGTGAAGCGGGGCTGCTGGCGCGGGCGATGACGTACAAGCTGGCCGTGCTCGGCGAGCGGATCGGGGGCGCCAAGGCGGTGTTGCGGGCCGAGGCCGCGAACCGGGCGGACACCGTGGCGCGCTACTGCCACGAGATCACTCCGCTGGTCGAGAAGGGGGATTTCATCACGGCCTCGGATCTGGGCACGCGTACGCAGGACTTCGCTCCGCTGCCCGGCTACCGTACGGACTCGGTGATGCACCAGGAGGTCGGCGGCGAGTTGGTGGACACCATCGTGACCGGCTTGGGGGTGGTCGTCGCCGCGGAGGCCGCGCTCGGCGGGCTGGCCGGGCGGACGTTCGCGGTGGAGGGGTTCGGGAAGGTGGGTGGCGCCGTCGTGCGGGAGGCCGTGCGGCGGGGTGCGCGGATCGTCGCCCTCTCGACGCTGCACGGTTGTGTGGCCGACCCCTCCGGGCTGGACGTCGCCGCTCTGGAAGGTCTGCGCGCGGAGCACGGTGACGCCTGTGTGGGGCGGCTCGGCCTGCCTGTGCATCCGGCCGAGGCGCTGTACGAGGTGGCCGCGGACGTGCTGGTGCCCGGCGCGCGCACCGGCACCCTGACCGCCGAGCGCGCCGCCCGGGTACGCGCCCGCGTGGTCGCCCCGGCGGCGAACGTGCCCTACACGGCGGCCGGGCTGCGTACGCTGCGGGAGCGTGGCGTGGTGACGCTGGCGGACTTCGTCTGCGGGGCGGGCGCCACGATCGGTTACCTCTCGGAACGGTCCGGCCTGGTCTCCGACGCCGACTCGGCGCGGGCCCTGGTGGAGGAACGGGTCGGCCTGCTCACCGCGACGGCGCTGGAGCATCCCGGCGGTCCGTTCGCGGGCTCGTGTGCCGTGGCCGAGGGGTTCCTCGCCACCTGGCGTGACCCGGGCGGCCTCCCGGACGGCCCGCCCCTCGCCCCCGAGCCGGGCCGGTGAGCCCCCGTACGGCGCGGGCCAGTGCCGCGCGGTGCTTACCGGCCGGCTCGTAGGACCACGCGTTTGCCGGTGGGCGGACGGGTAGACGCCTGCACCGGAGGACGTGGCGAGGGGGCAGGATGCGCCGGTTGCTGGCGATCGTCAACCTGTCGGCGGGAAGCGCCGGCGAAGAGGTCGTGTCGAAGGTCCTGGCCGTGCTGGCCGAGCACGCCGACACGGTGGAGGTCCGCATCGACGATCCGGCCGAACTGCCCGGGGCACTGGCCGGACATCCGCGGCGGGACCCGGTCGTCCTGGGCGGGGATGGCACGTTGCACAGCCTCGTCGCGGCCCTCGCGGAAAGGGGCGAGCTGGGGAGCCGTACCGTCGGGCTGATCCCGCTGGGCACCGGCAACGACCTGGCACGCGGACTGGGCGTGCCGCTCGACCCGGTCGAGGCGGCGCGGGCGGCGGCCCTGGGCGAGCCCCGGTCGCTGGACCTGCTCCGTGACGACGACGGCGACATCGTGGTCAACGCCGTGCACGTCGGCGTGGGTGTCGAGGCGGTGCGGGCGGCCAAGCCGCTCAAACCGGTGCTGCGCCGGTTCGCCTACCTGGTGGGGAGCGTGATCGCGGGAGTGCGTACCAGAGGGTTGCCGCTCAGGGTGGAGGTGGACGGCCGGATCGTCGCGGACGGGCGGCGCAGGGTGCTGATGGCCGGGATCGGCAACGGCAGGTCCATCGGCGGCGGCACACCCCTCACCCCCGACGCCCGCCTCGCCGACGGGCTCGCCGACGTGGTCGTCTCGTTCGCCACCGGCCCACTCCAACGACTGCTGTACGGCGTGCTGCTGCGGTTCGGGCGGCACACCGGCAGGCCCGAGGTGGCCACCGTGCGGGGCACGCGCATCCGGATCTCCGGCCCCGAGGTGCACGTGAACGCTGACGGCGAAGTCACCGGCCCCGTCACCGGACGCACGTGGACCGTCGAAGCCCGCGCGTGGCGGCTGACCCTCCCCACCGGCTGACAGCCGCGGCACTCGGTACAGTGTCGGGGTGGCAGGTGAGCAGGTGAGTGCTCGGGTGGACAGCTGGATCTGGTCGGTGCGGCTGACCAGGACTCGGTCGATCGCGTCCGACGCCTGCAGGGGCGGGCACGTCCGGGTCAACGGGGTGCGGGTCAAGCCCGCGCACGCCGTGCGGGCCGGTGACGAGATCCGGCTCCGGCACGAGGGGCGCGAACGCATCGTGGTCGTCTCCCGGATCATCACCAAGCGCGTCGGCGCCGCCGTGGCCGCCGAGTGCTACGTCGACAAGAGCCCTCCGCCTCCTCCTCGCGAGGAGGCGGTGACGGTGGCCGTCCGGGCCCGTGGCGCGGGCCGTCCCACCAAGCGTGAGCGCCGCGACCTCGACAAGCTGCTCAGACGCCCGGAGTGAGCACTGCCGCGGGCCGGTAGACCAGGTACAGCACACCCGTCGAGAACGTCTCCGACTTGATCAGCTCCAGCGGGACGGTGGTGTCCCCCTCGTCGAACAGGCGCTCGCCCTTGCGGACGGCGATCGGGTGCACCAGCAGGTGCAGTTCGTCCAGCAGTCCCGCGGCCAGCAACTGGCGGATCACCGAGACCGAGCCGCTCATGGCGATGGTGCCGCCCGGCTCGTTCTTCACCGCGGTCACGGCCTCGACGAGGTCGCCCTGGAGCAGTTCGGAGTTCCGCCAGGAGAACTCCAGCGGCTGGCGTGACACGACGATCTTCCGTGCGTCGCCGATCGTCTTCGCGAAGCCGGCCTCCTCGCCGCCCTCGGCCTCCCGCTCCGGCCACGCTCCGGCGAAGCTGTCATAGGTCTTGCGCCCCAGCAGCAGGGTGTCGGCCATCTGCGCCGTCACCGCGGCGCCCATCTCGTCGTTGAAGTACGGGAAGTGCCACTCCTCCGGGCTCTCGACGACCCCATCGAGCGAGATGAACAGGCTTGCGGCGATCGTCCTCATGACGTCCTCCAGGTAAGGGGGGCGGGCCGTCCGGCCCAGCCGTTCTGATGTGCCTTCAGCCTCGCGGGACCTGCTTACGAATCGCTTAAGGTCCTGCGCGACCGGAGCGAGAAGGCCGGACGAAGCCGCGCTGAAGCCACGCTCGTCGATGATCGCGCATACAGCTCGCGTACTCGCCATCTGAACCGCAATGTCCGGACAATGACCGCTTCATGTCCTCGATCACGCCTTCCTCGGTGCCGCACACTACGGAGGTGCGAGCGGCGGAACGCGTCGACGAGACTGAGGAGCGAGGCCGGTGACCACTGTACGGTTCTCGGTGCTGGGCCCCTTGACGGTGGTCCTGGACGGGACACCGGCCCCCATCACGGTCGGCAAGATCCGGATCCTGCTCGCCACGCTCCTGCTGCGGCCGAACGAGGTCGTCCCGTCCGACCTGCTCATCGAGCGGCTATGGGGCCCGCGGGCTCCGGCGAACCCCCGCAAGGTCCTGCAGATCTACGTCGTACGCCTGCGCCAGGCCCTGGGCCTGAGTCACCTGATCCTGACCATGCCGGGCGGCTACCTCGCCCGGCTGCAGGCCGACCAGCTCGACCTGCTCCAGTTCCGCCGGCTGGTCCAGGAGGCCGGCCACGCGACGGACCCAGAAACGGAGCGGCGTCTCCTCCACGAGGCGCTCGACCTGTGGCGCGGCCAGGTGTGCGCCGGCATCGCGTCCGAGACGCTCCAGCAGATCGACGTCCCGCCCCTCGCCGAGCTGCGCCTGCACACCCTCGAACGCCGCATCGGCATCGACGCCGACCAGGGCGAGGACGCCACGCTGATCGCGGAGCTGCGGGCCCTGACCGCCGAACACCCCTTCAGGGAGCGGCTCTGGGCGCAGCTCATGACCGCCCTCTACCGCACCGGCCGGCAGGCCGAGGCCCTGGAAACCTACCGGACCGTCTTCCGGCTCCTGCAGGACGAGCTCGGCATCAGCCCGAACGCCGAGCTGCGCCGCCTCCACCAGGGCATGCTCATGGAGAAGCCCGTCGAAGCCCCGGCGGCGAGCGCTCCGCCCGCACCCGTGCCGCCGCGCCAGCTGCCCGCCGACGTGCCCGTGTTCGTCGGACGGGCCGACGAGCTGGCCGTGCTGGACGGCGGCCCGGACGCCGCCGCGATGGTGGTCACCACGATCGACGGCATGGCGGGCATCGGCAAGACCACCCTGGCTGTGCGCGCCGCGCATCTGCTGGCTCCGCGGTTCCCCGACGGGCAGGTGTTCGTGGACCTTCACGGGCACAGCCAGGGCACCACCCCGCTCGACCCCGCCGACGCCCTCGACCGCCTGCTGCGCGCCCTGGTCCGGCCAGGCGAGCGGATTCCCGCGCACCTCGACGACCGCGCCGGCCTGTACCGCAGCCTGCTGGCCGGCCGGCGCCTGCTGATCGTCCTGGACGACGCGGCGAGCGAGGCCCAGGTACGGCCGCTGCTTCCCGGCGGCGCGGGCTGCCACGTGCTGATCACCAGCCGGCGCCGCCTGGCCGGCCTGACCGCCACCCGCGCGGTGTCCCTCGACGTCCTGACCGAGGCCGACGCCGTCACCCTGTTCACCCGCACCGCCGGAGAGGACCGCGTGGCGGGCGAGCCGCGGCCGCTCCTGGCCACGGCCGTCGAACGATGCGGCCGGCTGCCCCTGGCCGTGCGCGTGGCCGCCGCCCGGCTGCGCTCCCACCCCACCTGGGACCTCGCCCACCTGCTCGGCCGCCTCGGCGACGACCACCAGCCGCTGGACACCGGCTTTGAGCTGTCGTACCGGGATCTCGACGGGCCGCAGCGGCACGCGTACCGGCTGCTGAGCCTGCACCCCGCCGACCAGGACGCCGACGGCGCCGCCGCGCTCCTGGGCATCCCCCCTGCGCGGGCCGAGCGGCTGCTGGAGCAGCTGCTCAATGTGCACCTGCTGCAGGAGCCCGCGCCCGGCCGCTACCGCTTCCACCCTCTGGTACGGGATCACGCCTCCCGGGCGGCCCGTGAGGTGAGCGCGGACGACCGGCGGGCGGCGATGACGCGGCTGCTGGCCCATTACGCCCGCATGGCCTCGCAGGCGATGGACGTGCCGTACCCGCACGAGGCGACCGCCGAGGTCTTTGGCTTGAAGGACCTCGTCGCACCGACGACCACGGCTACATCGACGATCGCGCTTATGAACAGATTGTTCAACACATTAAGTTGACAATAATTTGCTTCATAGGGCATCGTGGCTCTCATGTCAGACCCCTTCACCCAGCCGCATCCCGAGCAGGCGCGCGCGCGACGCGTACACGCGTCGTTGTTCCGGATCGCCGAGCGGCATGCGGCCACCGACGAGCAGCGCAGCCGGCAGACCCATCCATCGGCCATCGCTCCGCACGAGGCCGTCAGGCTCGTGTCGTTCCTGCTCAGCGGGGCCGCGCAGCCAGTGGACGGCGAGCCGGAAGTCGATCACGCCGACATCACCGCGGCCTTGAGCCTCGTCCCGCTGGTTCGCGGGGAGATGGACGCGCTGGAGGCCGGCCTCCTGCAGATGGCGCGGGGCCGCGGCATGACCTGGCAGGAGATCGCCTTCGGGCTCGGGCTGGGCACCGCGCAGGCCGCCAGGCAGCGCTGCGAACGCCTCACCGACCGCACCGAGACCAGCCCAGAGTAGAGCGTACGGGCTGGTCAGCGGCGGTCCGCAGGGGCAGCTAGCACTCGCCGCCCCAGGACATGTTCCTGATCTTCGCGTTCACCGCCCCGTCACGCAGGTCGAGCTTGAAGCCGCTGCCGGGGTAGAAGTGCAGGCACTTCGAGTACCACTTCGTGGCGCCGTAGTACTGGTACTCGAAGCGCACGTGATCGGCGCCCTGCTGCTGACGCCCGTTGTTGACGATCACCCAGAACGTCTTCCCGTCCGGGATGTTTCCGGCGGTCTGGTAGTAGAGGTAGTTCTCGCTGAGGTCGCCCTTGTACAGGCAGACGTTGCCCGCCCGGCATCCCTTGTACGTGCTATCCCCCGCCGACGCCGGAGCCGCCGTCGCCAGTGCCGATGCCGCCGCCGCGGCGACACACAGAGCGGCTGCGGCAGTCCTCATCCTCTTCGTGCTCATGATCGATCCTCCCCGTATGAGCAGCGCTCGCTGCCCTAGTCACATGGTGCGGAGGGTCGCGCCGGCTTCCAATCTGGAAGCTTCCAGAACAGGGATCTGACAGGTCGAACGCCTAGGACGCGGAATTCAGGGCAGTTCGCCGCTTTTGGTGCAACTGTTAGGAGCAGGTCATGAGCGAAGCTCAAGCCGCGGCGAGACGGGCGACGAACAGCCAGGCCATGGACAAGCTGGCGCGGGTCGGGCTGGTGTGCCGCAGCGTGTTGTACGCGCTGATCGGCGTGCTGGCAGTGCAGATCGCCTTCGGGAGCGACGGGGAGCAGGCCGACAAGAGCGGCGCGATCAGCACGGTCGCGTCACTGCCGTTCGGGTCCGTGCTCTTATGGATCATGGTCGTCGGATTCGCCGCGCTGACCGTGTGGCAGGCGTCAGAGGCGGCCTTCGGCGCCCACAAGCTCAAGGACCGGATCGAGCCGATCAGCCGGGTCGCGGTCTACGCGTTCGTGTGCACCGCGCTGCTGACCATGCTGCTGTCGCACAAGTCCGGCTCCGACGACCAGAAGACCCAGGACCTGACGGGCACACTGCTCGAACTGCCCGCAGGTCAGGTCATCGTGGGCGCGATCGGCCTCGGCGTCATCGCGCTCGGCATCTATTGGGTGCGCTCCGGCCTCAAGAAGAAGTTCCGCGAGGAGCTCAGGCCGATGCCGCCGCGGGCCGGCGCGGTGATGGACCGGCTGGGGACCGCCGGGTACCTCGCACGCGGCGTGATCGCCGGACTGGCGGGGGTCTTCGTGATCCAGGCGGCCGTCACCTTCGACGAGGACAAGGCCGGCGGGATCGACGCGACGCTCAGGGCGTTCGCCGACACTCCCGCGGGGCCGTGGCTGCTGGTGGTGGTGGCCTGCGGGCTGCTGCTGTTCGCCGGGTACTGCCTGGGAGAGGCGCGCTGGCGGCGTACATAGGAGTTCATACGAGCCGCCCGCGCCGGTACAGGATGGCGCGGGCGGCCATGACGACGCAGCCGATGCCGAGCAGCACACCCCAGAGCACGTCGGTGAGGAAGTGCATTCCGCGGTACAGGCGCGAGAAGGCGACGGCGAGCGGGAGGGCGATCCCGAGCGCCCAGATCAGCACCTGGAGCACCCTGTTGCGGACGTGCGTGGACAGGACGAGCGCCATCCCGCAGTAGAACGCGACGGCCGCGCTGACGTGCCCCGACGGGAAGCTGGAGGTGGGCGGGGCCGGGTCGATGTGCTGCACGGGCGGCCGGTGCCGATCGACGATGTTGGTGGTGGCCAGGAAGATGAGGGACTGGCCCCAGACGGCCGCGATGAGAAAGATCGATTCGCGCCAGCGCCGGTAGACGAGCCTGAAGACGATGACGGCGACCGCGGTGAGGGCCACGATGTACGGGGTGTCCGACAGGCTGCTGCCGAAGTCGGTGAGGCCGTTCCACAGCGGGGTGCGGTCGGCGGCCAGAATCCGGCTCACCGACGCCTCCCCGGTCGGCCAGGCGAGGAGCGCCCTGCCGACGCCGTACGTCACCCCGGCCATCAGGAGCATCGGCAGCAGGATCGATAACGAGTAGCGCTTCACGTGCTCAGTTCTGGTCATGGGTCACTCTCATGGATTCGGGTTCCACTCCGTCCGCCGGCGGCGAGGCGGGTCTGCGCCCCTGCTCTCGCCGCCAGGTCTCGAACGCCGCCGTCGTCGCGGCGATCACGGCCACGCCCAGCACGATCCCGGCGGCCACGTCGCTCACCCAGTGCACGCCGAGCGCGATCCTCGTGTAGCCGACCGACACCACCAGGAAGCACGCGAGCACCCAGGCCAGCACCTTTTCCCACCGGGACAACATGGGCAGGACGAGCAGGACGATCACTCCCGCGCCGAGCGTCACGTTGACCGTGTGACCGGACGGGAAGGAGTCGCCCGGCGCCAGCGCGACGGGGTCCGGCAGGTGCGGCCTGGCCCGGGCCAAGATGATCTTGAGTGCCAGGCCGAGCAGCCCGCCCACGGTCACCGTGGTGACCGCCCAGGCGGCCAGTCTCGGCGCGCCCTTGTGCAGGAGCCAGGCCGCGTACGTGATGACCGCGATACGCCACGGCCACGGCCCGAACAGATCAGTCCACACGATGAGGAGCCTGGTCACATCGGGATGCGCGAGCGCGTACTCGTGCAGGTTCCACGCGGCCCCCGCGTCCAGTGCGTTGACCGGCCTCCTGGCCACCACGAGCAGCAGGTTGAACGGGATCATGACGAGCGCGGCCGCGAGGCCGGCGAGCGTCAGCCGCAGCCCCAGTCGCCCCTTTCTGGTACGCATCCGCGCACCGCTACCCCGGCTCGACAGTTCGATTCCTCCGCCTGAAATCCGGCATCCAGGGTAGTCGGGGACCTATGTCCCCCACCGTGGCAGTCGTCGCGCACCGCAAGAAGGTCCTCGGCGCAGGTCTGGACAGACTGCGCGTGCTGATCACCGAAGAGGGCGTCGGCGAGCTCCTCTGGTACGAGGTGCCCAAGAGCAAGAAGGCCCCCAAGAAGGTCCGCCAAGCCCTCGACCAGGGCGCCGACCTGGTGTTCGTCTGGGGCGGCGACGGCATGGTGCAGCGCTGCGCCGACGTGCTGGCCGACTCGGGCGTGCCGATGGCCGTGCTCCCCGCGGGGACGGCCAACCTGTTCGCCACGAACCTCGGCATCCCCGCCGATCTCGACGAGGCGGTGCGGATCGGCTTCCACGGGCGCCGGGAGAAGCTGGACCTGGGGCTGCTCAACGGCGAGCACTTCGCGGTGATGGCGGGGGCCGGCTTCGAGGCCGAGATGATCGCCGACGCCGACGGCCAGGCCAAGAAGCGGCTCGGCAAGCTGAGCTACGTCAGGACGGCCGTCCGCCACGTCGGCGAGCCGCTGGTGCAGATGAAGATCAAGGTCGACGGGACCACCTGGTTCGACGGGCAGGCGAGCTGCCTGCTGCTGGGCAACGTGAGCACGATCGGCGGCGGCATCGAGGCGTTCGACGACGCGCGGCCCGACGACGGCTGGCTGGAGGTCGGCGTCGCCACCGCCAAGGGGCCGGTCCAATGGGCGCGGGTGATCGGCCGGATGACGTTAGGACGCTCCGACGACTCGCCGTTCATCCGGATCACCCGGGCCAAGAAGGTGTCCGCCCGGTTCGGGATCCCGCTGACGTACGAGCTCGACGGCGGGGAACGCGAGCCCACCACCCGGATCAAGGCCAGGGCCGCGGCGGGCGCGCTCATGGTCTGCCTGCCTTCGGCGGAGCGGCCCTGAGGTCGGAGGGCGTCAGGAAGTCCTGGAACTCGCGGTGCCGGAACTGGTACGTCGCCCCGCTGACCCGCAGCAGCCGCGCCTCGCAGGCCCAGTCGAGAAACGCCCACAGGCGCAGCGGAAGCAGGCCGCGCGCGGCCGCGACGACCAGGCCGATCATGGTGCGGGCCCAGGCGATCGCCCCGAACGCCAGGCCGAAGGTCACCCCGCCGATGAGCGCGCACACCAGCGACTCGACGACGTCGTGGTTCATGACGAACACCAGGAAGGCCGCGACACCGCCGGTGAGGCCGAAGGCCAGCCCGATCATCGGGTTGCGGTGCAGGGCCTCCCGTGGGTGCGCCAGCTCCGCGTCCTTGCTCCAGCCCCCGGTAGCGATCTTGAAGACGACCCCGAGCGCGAAGGCGAGGGCGAAGGCCCCGGCGGCTCCCACGGCCAGCGGCAGCGGGTCCGCGTGGGCCAGCCGCAGCGGCGGCAGCCCGGTGAGCGCGCCGCACAGTCCGAAGCCCAGCAGGGTGAGAGGCTCGGCGCGGACCGCCTCGGCAACGGTCATGCGCTCGGCTCCCCGCCGGCCGGCCGCGGTCAGCCCGATGACCGCGCCCAGCACCAGTCCCCCGGTGCCGCCCGCGGCGACGGCGAAGACGGGGCCGAAGACCTTGCCCTCGGTCAGTACGAGCCCGGCCAGCCCACCGAGCACCCCGACGGGCACCCCCGCCAGGACGCCCAGCAGGCCACCGATCACGCGCCGCCGCCGAGGGACCTCGCTCCGCCCGCCGGCGGCGGCCGGCCAGGCCGACAACGACAGGCCGGTGGCGATGGCCACCCAGCCCGCCATGAGCGCCAGGGTGAGCACCTCCGCGGGACCGCCGGGGCCGTCGACCGCCGAACCCGTCCAGAACGCCAGCATCGCGATGACCGCGAGGATCACACAGACCAGGCAGTGCAACGCCCGGACCCGGTGCCGGCCGCCGATCGGCCACAGCAGGTGGGGGACGATGTCGATCGCCGTCAGACCGGGCATCGGCCGGTCCGTCGCGGCCTGGCGGCGGAGGTGGGCCGCCAGGTGCACGAGCCACGATCGCACCTGGTCCGGCTGGTAAGGAGCTCTGTGGGCGGCCCGGGGCGTCAGGACGGTCGCCGCCGGCACGTACGCCTCCAGCAACCTCCTGGTGATCCGCGCCGCCCCCTCGGCCGGGTCGGCGTCCGGGTCCGCGCGGAGCAGCTCGACCGGGTCGGCGCCGGACTCCACGGCGGTCACGGTCAGCAACAACCGCCAAGGTGTGGCGAGCGCGGCGTGCACGGCCTTGCCCGCCGGTCCTGACAGCGCCGCGCGGATGGCGTCGCGGTGCCTGCCGCAGGGATGTCCGTCCGGCCAGCGGGCGCGCAGGTACGTGCCGATCTGCTCGGTGGTCAGGTTGTGCAGATGGATGCGTACGGCGTTGTCGAGCCCGGCCCCGGCCTCGCGCAGCTCGGTGTGACGATCGGCGCGGCAGGTCACGACGACCGCGCCCGGCCGCCGCCCGGACAGGTCGCTGTAGCGGTTGAGCTCGGCCAGCAGCCCGATCGCCCGGCGCGGCGGGCCCGACGACGGCTCGGGGTCCAGCTCGTCCAGCCCGTCCACCACCGGCAGCACCCGGCGGTCCCGTACCAGCCGCTGCGCGTCCCTGGCCGAGAGGCCGAAGTCCTGCGCCAGCTGCTCGGCCAGCCATGGTTCGAACGGTCTGCCCAGGGTCCAGCGGGCCGCGTTCAGGCGTACCGGCACCAGTTGTCCTCGGTCGGGGTGTCCGCCGGCGGCCAGCACGGGCTCCAGCAGTTGCAGTACCAGCTCGATGGCGAGCACCGTCTTGCCCGCCCCCGACTCGCCCACGACCAGCAGGCGCCGCGGGTTCAGGTCGCCGAAGAACCGGCCGATCGCGAGCAGGTCGTGCTCCATCTCGCCGGCGCCGCCGTACAGGCTGAAGGAGAGTGAGGCGATGGTGTAGCCGCCGAGCAGCCCTTTGCGCGCCCTGTCCTCCTCCCTGACCACGCGCCGGGTCAGCAGCTCGACCACGGGATCCGGCCTGGAGACGGTCTCCACCGGGGCCGCAGGAGGCTCGGGGGCACGGGCGGCCGATCCGGCCAGGGCGGTCCTGGCCGCCCGCCAGCGTTCGAGCTCGCCGGGGATCAGCTCGGCCGGATAGTCGCAGAAGTGGAAGCAGGCGGTGACGAAGGCCCGGACGAAATCCCACCGCGGCAGCCTGTCGGTCTGCCGCAGGACATGCGAGGTGGTGCTCTTCGGCAACGCGTCGACGGTGGCTCCGTCCGAGGCCTCCGTCTGGCCGCCGAGGGAGCGCAACCTGCTCAGGGACGGCTCGCCCGCCCACTGCCTGAGCAGGATCAGCGACGCCACGAAGTCCGCCGGGCCGCCCGTCTCGGCGGGATCGGGCGGACGGGGACGCTCCTCGGTCATCCTTCCTCCGTCCGCACCAGCGACCACCGGAACCGCTCCCCGCCGCGGCGCGACCACTGGCCCTCCAGTGTCTGAACGTGGCGCGACTCCATCAGGAAGTTGCGGGCCTCGTCGGCCTCGACCAGGTCGCGGCCGACCGCGATGGGCACGAACCCGTGCCGGGGAATGTAGACCCATCGGCCGCGGTCCCAGTCATAGGGGTCGAACCAGCGGTGGCGGACCGTGCCCGACACGCGCACCTCCGGCCCGTCCCTGGTCAGGACGAACGATCCCTGCGAGCGCAGCAGGCTCATCCTGCTGACGTAGAACAGCTCGGTGCCGATGAACGCGTTGATCCGCGCGTCCCAGTAGTCGTGCACCCAGCTCGATTCTCCGTCGCGCAACGACCTCGCCTTCGCCGCGAGCTGCCGTTCGAACCGGCGCTGGTTCCTGCGCTCCGCCTTCTTGATCACCTTGAACGAGCGCAGCCACCGCGGCGACATCGTCCTCGACGCGCCCGCGCCGTCCATGAAGTGCTCCAGGAAGTCGGACGCGATCGGATGGTAGTCGCGGCCGCCTTCGACGATCGAACGGAACAACGCGACCAGCTCCGCGACCGGCCTGCCTGTCCGCCGCCGTAAGCCTCGCAGGAACATGCTCGCTGCCTCCGTGGTCGGTTCCAGGGTCACGGACACGTCTGGCGGTACTCCTCCTGCGGCACGAGATTCTCCCATTCGTCGGGGGTGAGGGAGCGGCCCGCGTTGGCGCACGCCGCGGCCACCAGGTCGGGGGGTGTGCGGACGTTCCACAGCCGCGCGGTCCTGTCGCCCGAGACCGTGGCGACGGTCGTCCCGTCGCGGCTGTAGACGAGCGCGGTCACGCCTTTGGTGTGACCGGTCAGCCGGGCGCCGAGCGGCCGGTAGGTCAGCATGTCCCATAGCTGCACCTCGCCGTTGGTGAGGCCGGTGGCCAGGACCCGGCCGTCCGGGCTGAAGGCGAGCGTGTTCGCCATGCCCTCCTTGGTGATCAGGCCGATGCCGACCGGGCGCCGACGCGGCACGTCGAACAGGCGCACGCTGTTGTCGGCAGCCGTGATGGCCAGCCTCCTGCCGTCGGGGCTGAACGCCAGGGCATTGACGAATCCGCCCTGGGCCGAGAACGACGGACCCGGGATCTCGCGGCGGGTGGCGACGTCCCAGAGCCGTACCCGATTGTCGAAACCCGTGGTCGCCACGATCGTGCCGCCGGGGCTGATCGCCATCGCGGTGACGAGGTCGGTGTGGTCGGGGACGGTGATGCGCGCTCCGACCTCCCGGCGGCTCGCGAGGTCCCAGAACACGATCGACTTGTCCCGCTCCGCGACGATGAACCTGCCGTCCGGGCTGATCCTGGCACCCGAGAGCGACTTCTCGCGGAAGATCTCGCGGCGGCTCGCGACGTCCCAGAGCCGCAGGCCGTCCGAGCCTTCCGACAGGAGCGTGCGCCCGTCGGGGGTGAAGGCGACCTGGTAGGCCGAACGGCGAGCGCCCTCAGGATGCAGCGGCGGGCCGAGGGGACGCTGGGTGGCCACATCCCAGAGCTGGATGTCCGGGTTCTGGTCGTCGGCGACACCGGCGGCCAGGATCCGTCCGTCAGAGCTCAGCGCGACGGCCGCCAGCGCCGGCATGGGAGTCCCCTTCTGCTGGAGGACCTGCGGGTCGGCCAGCCGGACCACGCCGTCGGCGGCCGCGGCGGCCAGCAACTTCCCGTCCGGGCTGAACGCCACGCCCTCGACGCTGGTGTAGTTGTCGGCGAGTGCGACCAGCTGCTGCCGGCTGGCCGTGTCCCACAGGACGGTGCGGCCGCTGTCGCCGCCGGTGACGATCCGGGTGCCGTCCGGGCTGAAGGCGATCGAGTAGTAGCCGGCCGTGCGGTCCTTGAGCCTCCCCGTCTGCTTGCGCGTGGCCACGTCCCACAGCCGGCCGGTGCGGTCCCAGCTCACGGTCGCCAGCGTAGAGCCGTCCGGGCTGAGAGCGACGTCGATGAGGGGCTGGGCGTGCCCTACGAACGGCGCGCCCAGCTGGCGGGACGCGGCGGTGTCCCAGAGCCGTGCGGTCTTGTCCTCACCGGCGGTGACCAGGATCTTCCCGTCCCTGTTGTATCTCACCCTGTGGATGGCGCTCGAGCGGCTCATCCTCTCGTCGGGGCGGCCCATGGGAGTGCCGTACGGGCGGCGTGTGGCCGCGTCCCACTGCTGGACGACGCCGGCGTTGTCACCGATCGCGAAGGTCTTCCCGTCCGGGTTGTACGCGAACGCCGTCACCAGGCGCTCGCTTTTCAGCGGGGAGCCCAGCTCGCGATGGGTGGCCACGTCATAGAACCGGACCTTGTCGAAGCAGGCCACGGCCAGCGTACGGCCGTCGGGGCTGAAGTCCACGTAGACCTTTGTGCATTCGTATTTCGCACGGGTGATCGGGGCGCCGAGCTGCCGCCGCGTCGCCGCGTCCCAGAACCGCGCGGTGCCGCCGTCACTGCCGGTCGCGATGATCGAGCCGTCGGGGCTGAACGCCAGCGCCGTGAAGCCCTTGGTGTCCGCGCTGAGCGACCCCCTGCCGGTACGGGTCGCCGCGGTCAGCAGGCGGTTGCGGGCCTCATTGGTGTCGGCGATCCGCCACGCCGCCACAGCGAGCATCGAGGCCAGGGCGGGGTCGCCGGTGACCTCGCTCTGCGCCGCCAGCTGGCGGGAGCTGGCCAGCCCGCGCTGCTGCTCGGCCGCGATCCCCGCGTTGACGGCGGCGCCGGCCGCGGTGAGGGCGAGCACCGTCAGCATGATCAGACCGGACATGACGAGCCGACGGCGGCGGCTCGCCCGCCGCGCCTCCCGCGTGGACGCCGCGATGAAGCTCTCCGCCGTGGGGCCTGGCGGGGGGAAGCTGTCGGGGTCGCGCTCCCAGCGTGGCCGGCTGTCCTGAACGCCCAGCAGCCGTGGGCCCCGGTAGAGGAAGGCGGGGTCGCGGTGGTTGTCGGCCCACTGCGTGGCGGCGTCGAGCAGCAGGTCGTACACCGACTGGGCGGCGAGGTCGGGTTCTAGCCACTGCCGCAGGGTGGGCCAGGCCGTCAGGAGCGCGTCATGGGCGATCTCGACGGTGTCCTCGTGCAGGGTGAGCAGGCGACGGTCGGCGAACGCGGACAGCAGCGCCTCGGCCCGCTCCCGTTCCGCCGCCGAGTGCGCGGACGCGGCGGCGTACAGCTCGGTCAGCGTCGCCCTGCGCCGCGCCACCTGACCGCCCGCGATGATCACCGCCATCCGCCGGAAGTACCTGAGCACGACCTTGCGATCCTCCGGCGGCAGCCCCGCGAGAGCCTCGTCGGCCGTACGCCGCACGGAGTCGCGGACCCGGCCGGAGTCCTCGTAGCCCCGGACGGTCAGGGTGTCCTTCTCGCGTCTCTCCCAGGTGTTGCGCAGTGCCTGCGAGAGCAGGGGCAGGGCGCCGGCGACGTAGCTGTCGCCGGCGCGCAGCTCGTCCAGGATGATCTGCACCAGGCCGGGTTCGAGCTCCAGGCCCGCCACGGCCGCGGGGCCGGTGATGGCCAGGCGGAGGTCCGGCTCCGTCATCGGCTCGACGATGACCTGACCGTCCTGGATGGCCTCGGCGAACTGCGGGTAGGCGGCGCACCGATCCCAGTAGTCCGCGCGCACCCCGACGATCACCGCGGCGCCGTCCCGGCCCTCGGCCATGAGGTGCAGGGCCCGTACGAAGGCCTGGCGCTCGTGCTCGCCGGCCACCAGGGTGAACAGCTCCTCGAACTGGTCCACCACGAGGACGAACCGGCCGACCGCCCGCGGATCGTCCCTGAGCCGCGCCCGTGGATCGTCCCGCAACCGCGCCCGTGGATCGTCCCGCAACCGCGCCCGTGGATCGTCCGGCAACCGCGCCCGTGGATCGTCCCGCAGCCGCACCTGTGGATCGTCCCGCAGCGGCGCCTGTGGATCGTCCCGCAGCCGCGCCTCCACCGTTTCGACGCTCCCGCCGAAGGCCCGCGCCCATGCCTCCGCGAGCGCGTTGAACGGCTTCGCGGTCGGCGTGATGAGCAGGCGCGGCCAGTCCCGCGATCCGGCGAGCGGCAACATGCCCTCCGAGAGCGCCGGCATCAGCCCCGCTCGCAGCAGCGACGACTTGCCCACGCCCGAGGCGCCGGAGACCAGCAGGATGGAGCCGTGCCGCGTCAGTCGCCGTCCCAGACGGTCCAGGAGGCTGTGGGTCGCGCGCGTACGCCCGAAGAACAGCTCGGCCTTCCCGCCCTCGAACGGCACAAGACCTTGATAAGGGCACACATCGTGGGAACCCCCGCCTCGCTCCGCCATGGCGCTCATTCTGGCCATCGCTCGCATCCCCATCAATCACGTTTGGACGAATAGCCGGAATCGTCTTGCCCGTCCAATTCCGTGCAATTCCGTCCGACTGGTGGCCTGAACAGCCCGAACACGGTTTCGATGGTGCTGTTGATCCGCTTTATCCGCGCTGGTCAGAACGGGGGGTGTCGGAATCGTGGATCCCGGTGCCGGGATGTCGTTGGGGGCACTGCTGCGCATGTGGCGGCGGCGGGCGCTGCTTACTCAGGAACAGGTCGCCGAACGGGCCGGTCTGAACGTCAGGACGGTGCGGCGGCTGGAGAACAACGGGCTTCTGCGGCCGCGCGCCACCTCTGTTCTGCTGCTGGCGAAGGCGCTGGAGCTGAGCCGGGGGGAGCGCGCAACGCTGAACGCCGTCGCCCGCGGCCGACCCACTCCCACCGACCCCGCCGAACCCGCCGAACCCGCCTCTCCCGCCTCTCCCGCCTCGTCCGCCTCTCCCGCCCCGTCCGCCGAGCCCGTCGCTCACGGCTGGCCCGCCGCCACCGATGCCGACACTCACGGCTGGCCCCCTCCCCTCGGTCACGTCGAACTGGCGGTGGGCGTAGGCGGCCCGCGGCCTTGGGCCGTTCCCCGCCAGTTGCCCGCCGACATCGCCGCGCCGGCCGTCCGGGAGCGCGAGCTGGCGATCGTGCTGGACCGGCACGGCGTCGTCTGCGTCAACGGCATGGCGGGGATGGGCAAGACGGCGCTGGCCGTACACGCCGCCCACCAGCTCGCACCACTGTTCCCCGACGGGCAACTCTTCGTGGACCTGCACGCCCATGCCCGGACGGAACCGGTCGAACCGGGCGCGGCCCTCGCCCGCGTACTGCGCGCACTCGGCGTCCCCGAGGAGCACATCCCCTCACATCTCGACGACCGCGCCGCGCTCTACCGCAGCGTGCTGGCCGGCCGCAAGATCCTCGTCGTCCTGGACGACGCCGCCGACGAACACCAGCTCCGCCCCCTGCTGCCCGCCGCCCCGGACTGCCGAGTGATCATCACCAGCCGTCGCCGCCTGACCTTCCCCGACGACGCCAGAATCCTCTCGCTGGACGTCCTACCGGTGACGGAGGCGATCGCCCTGTTCACCCGCGTGGCCGGGCGGGAGCAGGATGCGGACACACTGACGCGGAAGCAGGACGCGGACACACCGGCGCGGGAGCAGGACGCGGACACGCCGGCCGACGTCCTGGCCGAGGTCGTACGCCGCTGCGGGCTGCTGCCCCTAGCCATCCGCATCGCCGCCGCCCGGCTCCGGGCGCACCCCGCCTGGAACGTGTGGCACCTGCTCGACCGCCTGGCCGGCGACCGGCTCGCCGAACTGACGGCCGGCGGGCACAGTGTCGCCGCCGCCCTGGACCGCTCCTACGAACGGCTGCCCGCGGAGCAACAGCGGGCGTACCGGCTGCTGGGCTCGGCCGTCCGCCCAGACCTCGGCCTCGACGCGGCCGCCGCCCTGCTGGGCACGACCACGATGGGGGCGAGAAGGCTGCTGGACCACCTGCTGGACGCCCACCTCCTGCAGGAGCCTGCCCCCGGCCGGTACCGGCTCCACAGCCTGGTCCACGCCCATGCCTCGGCGCTGTGGCTGACGAACGGGGTGAAGAGCCGCGGAGCACCGCCGTCCCCGACGTTTCTGTCGTTCACCGCTGCTATGAATTGCCCAACCACCTGATCTTCACGAACCAGGAAGTTCGGCATGCACCCCTCCCCCCTCGCGCAGCGCCTGCTCCAACTGATCGACGGAACCGCGGACGACCCCACCTACTGGCCCGAAGCCTCCCAGCTCAGCGTCGGGCTGGTCGGGCTGGACGGCACGGTCCAGGCCGACCACGGCACCCCGATCCCGGTGCGCTACGCGATCAACGAGCACGCCAGGCAGCGGCTGGTCGTGCCGGCTCGCGAGCTGGTCGAACACCTGCTGCAGGACCGGAGAGCAGCAAGCACCCCCTTCCCCCTGCTGGTCGCGGCAGGGCTGTCGGGCATGGACACCGAAGTGCGCGCCTGGCTCGCCGAGAGGTGCGGCCCGATCGCGCTCGCCGAGATAGACGTGCTGCTGGCCTGGGACGTGGAGCGGCGGGCGCTGTTCGCCGAGGCGGTGCGATCCTACGATCCACCGCCCGCCCTGATCGAATGGCTCAGCGGCCTGCCCGGCTACCTGGGCTTCACCCGGCCGGCTCTGGAGGCGGCCGAGGCCCGGGTGGCGGCGATCCACGCCGGGAAGATTCCGTACAAGGCGGAGAAGGCGTTCGGCGACGGCGAGAAGGCGACCCTCGGCCGGGCCGCGCGACTGGCGCTCCTCCAGGACGAGCCCTGGCTCCCCGACCTGCTCGACAACCTGCTGCGCGGGATCGCCGTAGCCCCCACCCAAGCCAAGACCCTGCCCTCCCAAGGACTGCTGTTCGAGATCGCCCGCGCGGTGCGGGACTTCCCGACCCCCGAGGCCATCTCCGCACTGCGCGCCGCCCGCCAGATCACCCGGCACGCCGGGGTGCCCAAGGAGCTGGACCGCCAGTTCCAGCGCATCGAGCCCGCCCTGGCGAGCCGCCTGGAGGTGGCCTTCAGACTGCCCGACGGCCGAGTACGACAGACCGTCGGCGAACACACGGCGGTGATCTCGACCGACGGCGAGGTCGAGCTATCGTGGTGGCACGGCGACAAGAAACTGAAGTCGGTCCCGGCCGCCCTCAGACGGGACCACCCCGACGAGGTCAAACGACTCCGCGACCTCGCCAAGCAGACCGTACAGCAGCAGGCCACCCTGTTCAGAGCACTGGAAGCCGGCTACACCAGCGAGAAGCCCGCGCCGTACCGCCAACTGGAGGGCCGCTCGCTCACCGACCGGCTGATCTGGGAGTTCGAGGTCTCCCCCGGCGTGTGGCGCAGCGAGCTGGGAATGACCGTGCCGGACGTACCCGTACGACTGTGGCACCCCGCCCGCGCGTCAGTGGAGGAGGTACGCACCTGGCGCGAGGTGGTCCAGGACAAGGAACTACGCCAGCCGTTCAAACAGGCCTTCCGCGAGGTCTACCTGCTCACCCCGGCAGAGGAGACGACCGGAATCCATTCCCACCGGTTCGACGGCCACGTCGTGGACTACCGCAAACTCCGTGCCTTGTTCAAACAACGAGGCTGGCAGTCCAACTTCCTGGGACCGTGGGACGGCGGCTCCGACGGCCAGGCCCACCGCGTCCTGGCAGGCGGCCGCTGGCGTGCCACCTTGGAACACGGCATGTACGACGAACACCACGCGATCACCGACCAGATCAGCTTCCACCGACTGACCGGAACCGGATGGCAGCCGACGCGACTGACGGAGGTCCCCGAGCTGGTCTTCAGCGAAGCAATGCGAGACGTGGACCTGTTCGTGGCCGTCGCCTCAATCACGACCGACCCCCAGTGGGCCGACCACGGCCCAGACGAACTGCGCAACTACTGGCAAACCGGCTCGTTCGCCCCTCTGCCCCCTTCCGCCGAGGTACGCCGCGACGCACTGTCCCGCCTGATCGGCCGCACGACCATCGCCGACCGCTGCACCATGACCGACCGCTTCCTGGTGGTCCGAGGCGATCTACGCACCTACAAGATCCACATGGGCTCGGCGAACATCCTGATGGAACCCAACGACGCCTACTTGTGCATCGTCTCCGCCCGCACCCCCCAGGCCGGCCTGTTCCTCCCCTTCGAGCAGGACGGCCGCTTGGCCCTCATCCTCAGCAAGGCATTCCTCCTGGCCAACGACACCGCCATCACCGACCCTTCCATCACCCGCCAACTCCGGACGTGATCCCGCACCCCGAGACCTCCTGACCTGCGACACGGCCAACCAGCCAGGATGCGAAATCGAGCCCCAAAGGTTGCGATTGCGCACATATTCGCCGAAGGATTCCGCCGACAGCCGTACCCATTGCATGACAATGGTTTGTGTGAAGCGGTCAATCCTTGGCGTTCTCGCCCTCGTGGCGTATTGCACGGTGACCGTCGTCAGCAACGTGCTGGTCAACCTGGCCACCGACAGCAGGGGCATCGCCGTCATCGCCTGCCTGGTCACTGCGGTGATCCTGACGGTGCTGTCGTTCGCATTCGCCGAATGGATACAAAAGCGATTTGTCGATACGAAGGCGGCTTTCCTGGAGTTTCGGCACTCCATCCGCGATTTGGGGTCATTTGTCCGCCGTCGGCAGCCGGGGGGTCGGCCGTCGCCCATTCTCGCGGTGTTCAGCCTGACGCTGGTGGCGCACGCGGTGGTCCTGGCCGTCTTCCTCGCCCTTCTCCCCGACCTCGATGCCGTGCCGATGGCATGCAAGGGCAAGCGCGTGGGGCTGATCCTCGCCTCCTCCCAGGAGAAGGACCGCGACCTGGCCAAGGTCGCGCAGACGTACAGCGCGGGCGGCGGGCACAAGGTCGGCGACTCGTGCGCCACGGTGACTGTCAAGGCCGTGAACTCCGGCACCGCGATGCGCAGGCTGACCAACGGCTGGGATGAGGACAAGTACGGGCCCCGGCCCGATGTCTGGAGCCCGGCCTCCTCTGTGTGGGTGACGATCCTCAATCAGCAGCCGACCCAGGACGGCACGCACCCCGCCTCACATCAACAACATCCCTCGATCGTACGTACACCGCTGGTCATCGCCATGCCGGAGCCCCAGGCCAGAGCACTCGGCTGGCCGCAGAAGTCGCTGGGATGGGCAGACCTGGCCAAGCTCAGCGTCGATGAGAAGGGCTGGGGCGCGTACGACCACCCCGAGTGGGGATCGTTCAAGCTCGGCAAGACCAACCCGCACTACTCCACCTCGGGGCTCAACGCCACGATCGGCGCCTATTTCGCCGCGACCAGCCTCAGCAGCATCTCCGACATGACCGTGGACGACATTCAGCGCGCCGAGGTTCGCCGCTTCGTCGAAGGCATCGAGGACTCGATCCAGCACTACGGCGACATCACACTGACCTTCCTGGAGAACCTCTACCGCGCCGACCGGGACGGGCGGGCCCTGGAATACATGTCCGCGCTGACCGTGGAGGAGAACTCGGTCATCGACTACAACCGCGGCAATCCCACGGGCGATCCCGACACACGCGGCACCCAGGCCGCTCCGAGCACCAGGCTGGTCCCCATCTACCCCCGAGAGGGGACCATGTACTCCGACCACCCCTACGTGCCGCTGACCTGGATGCCACCGAGCAAGAAGGCAGTGGCCGACGACTTCCTGCGCTATCTGAAGAGCGACGCCAAGCCGTACCTGCACAACGCCGGATACCGCGTCGACGACGGCAACGCCGCGCCTCCCGTCGAGGGCACGCCCGGTCTGCGGGACGGCAGCCAGATAGCCACGCTCAACATGCCCGCACCGGAAGTGGTCAACGCGGTGTTGTCGAGCTGGTCGGAGCTCCGGAAGAAGGCGAGCGTCCTTCTTGTCATCGACAAGTCAGGCTCCATGAAGACCCAGGTACCCGGTGACGGCAGGACCCGGCTCGACCTGGCCAAGAAGGCGGCCGTCGGCACGCTTGCGCAGTTCCGCCCCGACGACGAGGTAGCGCTTTGGGAGTTCTCCTCCGAGTTGGACGGCGAGATCGACCATCGCCCGTTAGTGCCGCTCGGGCCGATGTCACGCGTCAGGCAGCAGGTCAAGACACAGATCCAGGCCATCAAGCCACGGGGCGAGACCGGCCTGTACGACACCATGGCGGCAGCGTTCGAGCAGATGCGCAAGGACAAGCGGGGCGACGCCATCAACGCGGTCGTCTTCCTCACCGATGGCAAGAACGAGAAGAGGAAGCCAGGCAGGGATCTGAACCGCCTGCTGGAGGTCTTGGACAAGCCGCTCGCGGAGTCGGTGCGGATCTTCACGATCGGCTACGGGGAGGAGGCGGACCAGCAGGTGCTCAAGCGCATCGCGGACGCGACGGAGGCTCACGCCTACAATGCGACCAATCCCGACCTGATCGACGAGGTCTTCGCCTCGGTCTTCTCCAACTTCTGAGCGTTTCGTCGTCGCGATGATCTTCGTGTCGTAGGTGGATTGCTGATCGGTCACATGCGCCGTAGTTCAGGAAAGCAACCTCCACAGGCCGACCGCCTCATGCTCGCTCTCTCCAACCCTGACGTGCCCGGTCGTGATCGCCCAGCCGTCCGGTGCTACAACGTCCGTGTGACCATGCGTAGCTGGACGATCTGCTGAGCTCGCGGCAGGACGTGAGCGCGGGCCAGGTGGCGGCTCCTCGGCCTACGGCGCCGGGTGCCACAGCGTTTCCCGTCCGCGTACCAATGTCGAACCACACCTGCTCTTCGGGGAGGGCGGGTCTACGGCGTGGATAGCGGTACAGCCCGGCGACGACCAATTCCGCCGTACTCGAAGGCGCTGCTCCCCGACCGCGGTCATCTCATGATCGGACCGAGCATTCCGATGTCTCCGCCGTACAAGGCATCCGGGCCCGGAGGACCGATGACACGGGGGCTATCATCTTCCTTGATACTGATCAAGGCTATCCGCGCTTCTGATTCGCGAGCAGAATGAGGATTTCAGTACATAGCAGGCATACAAGGTGTACGTGGGAGTAGGGGTTAGGTAGTCTCCGGGGCGTGCGTTCAGATATCCGCCGACTCTATGTCGCCGCAATGCTCGCCTCTCTTGCGGTTGCGACCGGTTGCAGTGGAGACTCCGACAAGCCCACCTTGGACGAAGCAACAAAGCAGCTCATCGCGGACGGCAACAAACTTCTGAGCTCCAGGGAGTTGGCTGCCACGGGATCGGCGACCGCGACAGAAAGCGCCGATCAAGAGACCGAAGCAGGATGTGTGAAAGGTCAGATCCAGCGATTCTTTCGCGCACAGGGCCAACTGACAGGTCCGCCCTACGTGCACTCACCGGGCACGGCGGTAGGTCTGATTCGTGGATTACTGGCGACGCAGGGCTACCAGACCATCGTGGATGACCTCGATCTTGAGGACGAGAATCTGGGCACGACCGTCCTGCTCAACCCGAAGACAGGGATCACATTCCTGGCCACCGTGCGGAACGGGCAACAACCGAACATCATGATCGTCGGCAAGACCAGCTGCTACGAGCGCGGCGCGTGATCTGGCTTGTTCATGCAGGCAGCTGGCCCGCCTCGTTCCGTAGAATTTGGGCCTGATGACGAAGATGGTGCGCAGTCGATCTGCAGTTCTCCGCGAGGATGCCGACCTCGCGACGTAACTGCCCGGCTTGAGTGGCGAAACGGTCTGCGGCCGGTCCTTTCCAGAACGCATGAGCCTCCTGAGGCTTCGCCAGCGTGCCCGAGAAGACTCCTTCCAGCTCATCGGCATATCGAGTGAGCGAGGTGGCGAGCAGTTCCTTCTCGGCGGCCTGCCTGAACAGCTGACCTTGATTGGGGACGGTCACAGTCAGCCTCCTCGCGCCTCCAGGGCATTTTTCAAAGCTTCGTATATTCGTCCGCGCAACGCCATCCTCGTCTGATTCCGCTGGGCGGTTGTCAGCGGTTTCTGGTTGTGCTCCTCAAGCGATACATTCACCCACTCGGCCAGCTTCCTCACGAGCTCGTCAGCGAGACTTCCTGCGGTGCCAGGTGTTGCCTTGTCGAGGTAATTTTTGACCATTTCTTTTATGGAGTCCTTGGATGCATCCAGACCGGCGTCTCGGGCAGTTGATGCCGTGGCGCCCTCAATATGCCAATACTTGTTAGAAAGCCAGTCGATCGGTAGCGTAACGACAGTGGCGACAAAATCTGCGTACTCGTCGTCAGACCACTCCGCATACGCCGAACCGCTCAGCAACAGATTCGCCGCTGCGCCGGCGAGCGCCTCGCGATTGGTGTATTCGTCCTGTATCTTCTCGTCCCCGAACGGCCGGAACCGACCGATGTCCAAGGTCGATGCGTAGTCCTGTGCTGCCTTCAGCAACGTCTTCGCCGCTTCGTTGTCCTGCATCAGCCCTCCCATGAACCGGGAAGCAGTCTCAGGGGCGAGCTTGTCCCATGGTGGCCTCGGAAACACCCCGGTAAGGTCCGGCGAGTCACGCATGGACTGGCCACGCGCCAGCTCATCGAGATAGGGTGCCACGTTTCTGGCCAGCATTTGGCTGACCGGTGAGTCCTCGAATTTGGGGAGAACAAAGATTCTCCGATTCCATTGGCCGCCAAGCCACGGAGTATCCTCGGCACCTACACCATTGATAACATTGATCCAGGCCTGCTCGCGTACGCGATCATCACCCGCACCCGGCCTCAATGCCTTGTCCAGCACACCGGCCAACCGTTCCTCGAAGTTGGGAATGCCAGTTTGCCGGAACCGTCCCGGGTGCAGTAACCAGCCCGCAGCGTCCTTGTTTTGAGCCAGCAGCGTTTGCAGCGCCTCCGGGTCGGCGTCGTATGCCTCCACGAGCGCACTGAGATTCCAGTTCGGGCTCGTCGCCCCATCGGCAGCAAGAGGTCGACCCAGGACGCGTAGCGCCACCTGGTTGAGAAGCGTGCTCGAAGGTTTGGACATCGCGACAAGCGTCGTCAGGACGCCGGGATCGGTCCTCTCAATGAACTTCTTGCCCCACTCCTCACCCAGCCGGCCGGCACGTTCAGCGTTGGCGTAAGCCTCAGCCAGCGGACCCAGACTCTCACGACCCTGCTGAACAACAGATGGTGGAAGCCCTTTGTCCGTGGCCGCGAGACCTTTGTCCTTCATCCACTGCATGAACAGCGCACGGAATCTCTCCGGCCCGAGTGCAGCCAGCATGGAAGCGGCGTAGGCGGGATCCTTCAGCTTCTCTTTCGTCGCCGCCACGGCAGCCGCCACCTTCTGCCAACTCTTCAGCGAGTTCTCGATTTCATGCTGTTTGAGTGCCTCGGCGATGGGCGCCGCATCAGCTTTTCCCTGCCGAGCGGCCTCCGCTTCGTTGTCAAACGTGAACAACCCGCTCAACAGACCGTTTCCCGAGCTCGGGACCATCTGCTTGAGCGTGTCCATCCGCCATTGAAGATCCCGCTGTGTGTCGTCGAAGAACGCCCAGGACCGATGCAAGGCGGCCACTCCCTGCTGACCGGTCCACGACGCGCCGGCCTCGGCGATGGCCGCCTCGAGCTTCGGCCGCGTCTGGCCCAGAACGTTCTTGCCGATGTTCATCTCGCGGCTCAGCCGTTCCGCCCCGCTGGGGTCGATCCCGACGAACTCCCCCATGGACCCTCCCCGAGGGTGTGGGTTACAAGGAAGGAGTCAAGCACACCCGGCCAATCACGGTAAACGCCCCACGCATCCCTATAAACAACGGGAATTACACTTCGCAATAGCGGATAGATGCAAAATTGGCATCGCCACACGTCTGGGCACCATAATGGCGAAATGATCACCTATCGGCCCGATAGCCCGGCCAGGGATCCTGCCGACCCTGGACTGGGAAACGCCTGCCTCACCATGCACCACCCCGGCATCGGCACCACCGACATCCAGACCATGAACCAGGACGAACCCGATCCAAGCCCAGGCCAGCTCAGCCGCGGTCGCGGGCGTGTGAGCAGCGACCTCGCCCGTCTGGATTGCCCTCGACGGCCGAACAGGTACTGAGCGCCCATGGACTGTCAGTCACTGGACATATCGTGATCCAATGGCATTATCCGACCTTGATCGCGGGATGGTCCTGACGACCATCGAGGAATATGACCAGTTGGGCCGCGACGCCTTCCTCAAGCGGTACGGCTACCACGAGGCACGCGACTACTTCATCATTCACAACGGGCACCGCTACGACTCCAAGGCCATCGCCGGCGTGGCACACCGTGGCGTCGGCGGGCGTGCACTTCGTGCGGCGGAGTTCTCCGGAGGAGCCGCGACGGTCGGCAGGACCCTCGGCCACCTCGGGTTCCTCGTCACCCAGCGCCAGGATGCGTCCCCTACTGAGACGTTCCTCGACAAGGTCCGAACCCTCGATACCGCCGTCTCGAACGGCCGGCCCAAGCGGCACCAGCCGCTCACCCTGCTCTGGGCCCTCGGCCGAGCCGCTCACCGAGAAGAACGCCTCGTCCCCTGGAATGTCACCCGGGCCGAGATCAGCGCGCTCATCACGGAGTTCGGCCTGGACGGCGACCGGCCCAACCCCGAGTACCCGGTCCTGAAGCTCACTCACTTCGGGTTATGGACGCTGCCCGACCACCAGGAACCGCCTCGTTCCACTGGCAGCGCGCCTCTGGGGTGGATGAACCGGAACCAGCCCGTCTCGGGTCTCCGTGCATGGGTGTACGACCTGATGACGGAGAACGAGAAGGTACGGTCTCAGGCCATCGCGTACCTCCTGAGCACGTACTTCCCAGATGTGGACCAGAACGCGCTGCTCACCCGCGTCGGTCTTGGCGCCACGGTCGCTGAGCCGCCTCTCCCGGGGCGCCGCCCGACCACGGTCAGGCGGATCATCCGGGACAACGCGCTCTCACGGCTGATCAAGTCCTTGCACGATCACACCTGCCAGATCTGCGGAATTCAGCTGCTGCTCCCCCGCGGCCCCTACGCCGAGGGCGCACACATCCGCCCGCTCGGCCAACCGCACGACGGCCACGACGTGCCCGGCAACCTCCTGTGCCTGTGCCCGAACGACCATGTGCTCTTCGACCAGGGCGCGACCATCATCAAGGACGACCTCACCGTGATCAACCGGCTCACCGGCGAGCAGCGAGGGCCCTTGCGTACCGTCCCCGGTCACGACATTGACCCGCAGTATCTGGCGTACCACCGAAACACGGCAGGGACGTACTAAACCCCGGCGTACCGCCAGAAATCGCGGATCCATGGGGCCGGGATCGGGCTGTCGTACCCCACCTGTGTGAACAGGATGGCCACGGTGCCGGTCTGCGGAATGACGTGAGCCGACGTCCCGGTGCCGCCGACCCAGCCGTAGCGGCCGGGGACGTTCCACGGGTCGGTGCGAGCGATGTCCACCGCGCCGCCGAACCCCCAGCCCAGGCCCTCCAGGAACAACGCGCCGATCTCGCGCTGGGCCGAGGTGGTGTGGTCGGTGGTCATCAGGCGTACCGACTCGGCTGACAGGAGTTGGCGGCCGTCGGAGGTGCGGCCGCCGTTCAGGAGCATGCGGCCGAAGGCGAGCCAGTCGTCGACGGTTCCCGCCAGGCCGCCGTTGCCCAGGGAGAAGGGCGGCGGGCTGCTCCACTGCCCGTCCGGTGCGTCGGCCTGGTCCAGACCACCGCCGGGAGAGGCCCGATAGAAGCTGGTGAGCCGGTCGCGCTTGTTGTCCGGGACGTGGAAGGCGGTGTCGGTCATGCTCAGCGGTTCGAACAGCCGCTCGGCCAGGAAGTCGAGCAGTGACCGGCCGGTGACCCGGGTGATCAGCACGCCTTGGAGGGTGGAGCAGGTGTCGTACAGCCACGCCTGGCCCGGCTGGTAGAGCAGCGGGATCTTGGCGAGTTCGGCCATCCACACGTCCGGCTCAGGGAAGCTTCGCGGCTCGCGGCCGTCCTTCTGCACGGTGGACAGCGCCTGGATCGCCGGCGAGGTGAAGTCGGACGCGAAGCCGTACCCGGCCTGGGAGCTGAGCAGGTCGAACACGGTGATCGGCCGGACGGCGGGAACCACATCGTCCACCGGGCTCGCGGGGGTGCGGACGACCTTCGGTTCGGCGAGTTCCGGCAGCCACCGGCCGACCGGGTCCTCCAGCGCGATCCGGCCGTCATCGACCAGCATCATGACGGCCGCGGCCGTGATGGGCTTGGTGATCGAGGCGATGCGGAAGATGGAATCCCTGGCCATCGGAACGCCGTCGAGGGCGGCGGAGCCCACGGCCGCCACCTCCGTCCGGTCGCCGCGGGCCACCAGGCCCACGGCCCCAGGGATCGAGCCGTCGGCGACGTAGGTCTTCAGCAGGTTGTTCAGGTCACTCATCAGTACGTCCCGTCTCGTGCTTACGGACTGGCTGACCGCCGACGCCGCTTCGTCTCATCGACGGAGTCATGTGGGATGCGTCACTACTGCGACCGCCTCGTGCCGACACTTCACATCGGTCAGTCGTCCAGGCGAGCGAACCACTCCTCCGCACGCTGCCTGGCCATCTCGTCGATCAGACCTTCCGCGGCAAGGGCACCGAACAGATCGGGCAGAGGCGTGATGTACCCGTGGCGGGCCAGAGCAGCCAGCGCGTACAACCGATCCATGTCATCGGCGTCGGTGGCTAGCGCGGCGTACGCGCGTACGGCACGCTGGTCGGACCGCCGATCCAGAGCGTTGGCCGCCGACAACCGAACCGCGCTCGGGATCGCGGGAGCGGCGGTCAGCTCCTCAAATCCATCGATCCCTCGACAATCACCGATCTTGCTCAAGGCGATCGCCGCACGCAGTCGTATCGGCGGATCCAGGGCCCACGGTGGTGGGCACGCGCCTGCCGCGGCTGGAATCGTCCATGTCGGTCCTCTCCACACGCACACGGGCTCGCGCTCGCGCTCGCCGAGAGCGACCGTACTGGAACGGCCCTACGGGCACCAGATGCCGGTCGCGCGGACCCTTCGACAGCAGTCCACGCCGATCACCGCCTGCAGGCTAGGACGTCTTGGGCTTGGGGGCGACCCAGAAATCGTCGGGCACCTTCTGATCGGACTCCAGCTCCGTAAAGGTGGGGAACTTCTTGGTGTCGATCTCCACGGAGGAGAAGTCCACCTCGCTCAGCTCCGCCCTCGAAAAACCGCTTTGATCGAATACCGTTTTCGCCACGTCGTCCAGCTGCGCGGCCTGGCCGGCGACGACGCCAAGAGCGGTCGCCTGCCCCATGACGTACGTGAGCAGCACAGCGCACATCCCGGTCAGCACCTTGTCCGCGGCACTCGCCAGATACCTCAGGTACACGCGAGCGGTGAGAGGCGACGTCATCATCATCGTGAGCGCATATGTGGAGGCCGCCGCGATCGTGAGGCCCAAGCCCGCCATCGCCTTCCCGAACACCCGGAACGCGAAGGCCGTGATCTCAAGGGTCTCAGCCATTTTGTCGAGCGCGTCCCGCAGGTCTTCGGTAGACGTGTGCATCTGACCCGTCACCCGGGAGAACTCCCGCTGATCATCGGCGATCCAGCCCTTCCGCGCCGCAGCGGGAAGCCCGTCGAGCGTCCCGACGGGCCGATCAAGGGCTCTGGCCGCATTTCTCCAGAGCTTGGCGGCCTGCTCGATCTTGTCCTCGTCTACGTTCAAGTTCTCCAGCAGGGTAAGTCCCACCAGGGGCACGCCCGCGTAGACGCTGAGCCGCCGGATCGCAAAGAGGGTTTCCCTGGGCGCGATCACCGGTACTTCACCTCGCTCGCCTGCTCGGCCCTCCGCCAGTTGCGCCCGCAGATGGACAGCGCGCCGGCCATCTCCTCGGCCGCCAAGCGGCCGTAGTCCAGCGCATCAACGCAGCCTTCGTACGCCTTGTCGTACGCCGGCTTGAAGATCTGCAACATGGTCGTGCCCAAGGTGGATTCGTCGAGGTCGGCCTCAAGCCAGACACGTTTCTTGCTGAGGAGGAAGTCATCCCAGATGTCGTTGTAGTGCTCGCTCATCGCGTTGATCGTGTTCGAGGTGATGAAACGTGTCTCTTCCCGGGAAGACATGCGGCTCCTCATGATGCGGTTCGTCGAAGGTCATCTTCGCGACTCACCAGACCTTGATCGTCTCGGTTCACCCGATGTTCGGCGGAATGCCATCGTTCACTGGGAACCGGTGCAGACGACCTTGATCGACTCGTCATCATGTTCGACGTCACGCCCGAAGAACTCGAGAAGATCAGCAGACAAGCCGACGAGGCCATGACGAAACTGGGCGAGGCGATGCGCAACCTTCGTGACGTCACCGGCGAGGCCACGACGGCGGGCGGAAAGATCAAGGCCACCGTGGAGGCCGACGGCCTGGTCCGCGACCTCCGGCTCGACCCGCGCGTACTACGGACGATGGGCACCGACGAACTGTCCGAAGCCATCGTGACGGCCCTGCGCGCGGCCCAGCTGTCCGTACGGGAGCAGATGGAGAAGCAGGTACGCGCGGTGGGCATCGACCACACCGACCCCCTGCCCATGGACCCGGCCGAGGCCCGCGCCCGCCTGAACTCCCTCCAGTCGGACTTCCTCGCCACCCTCCAGAACCGCTAACCGCCGAGGTTGGGCTTCCTCCTTGATCCGCTGCTTCGAGGAGACGCTCTGGCTGGGGCGTCCAGCCAGAGCCAAAGCAGTGAAGGTTCGTGGACATCGCGCTAGCGAGCCTCACCGCGCAGGATCTGACCGTAGAGGCTTCTCGCCACTGTGGTCGCCATCCACGCGGACTCGTACGTGCTGCCTTCGGCGCGATCGGTCCGGCGGACGAATCCTCGCCCACCGGCGGCACATAGTTCGAACAGGATCGGCACGCACTCGCAAGAGTGCGCCACCACGCGGATGCGCGGCACTCGATCAGTCGGTTTGCACCAGCTGATCTCGACGCAGCCAGCTTGCGGAGGCTCGGCATGCGGGCCGTGGTAGTCGGGGGATCTCCGCCATGTCAGGCCGTCCGCCCCTCGAAGACCTCGACGAGATTCTTGAGCGCGACGTCGACACGCTCCATGACGAGTTGGTGGACGTAGCTACTTCCCCGCGGTAGTCGATAGCCGTGCTTCTCCAGCACGGCCTGAACCTCCGAAACCAGGCCAGACTCGCATCGCACATCCTTGGTTGGACTACTCATGCGTCGAACCTCCTGTGTCCGATCAAGGGCCCGCCGTAGCTCTTCCACCGCCGTGACGGGCTCGCATTCCCATGCAGCGTACGTTCAACTCGTACAGCTCGTCCAGTACGTCTAACACGTACCGGGCGTAAGGCCCGTGCATGCCCGTCTCTAACGTGCTGTTCGTGACAGTCGACCAGCTTGACCCGACGCCGATCTACGAGCAGATAGCGCAGATCATCAGGAAGAAGATCAAGGCCGGCGAACTGGAGGAGCGGCAACTCGTACCATCCGAGAGTTCGCTGCAGCAGGAGCACGGCATCGCTCGCGGTTCGGTTCGGCGCGCCATGGAACTCCTGCGCGAGGAAGGCTGGGTCATCACCATTCAGGGACGAGGCACCTTCGTAGCACCCCGAGACAAGTGGCCTGACAAGCCATAGCTCCGACAGGAGTGCTCCCACAATCAGGCATTGTCGGTCGCCCGCGTCAACACGAACACGTCAGCCAGGCGCATCCGGAACGGTTCCGCGGCCGGCGACTCTGTCCACCGGCGCTGCCGACCAAGGTGTGGATCAACCAGCCGCCCGGGGCCTTCAGGATCGGCACCTCACCGCATAACACGCAAGTAGCATGACGTCTCACCGGGTTTGACATGTTTTCGCTTTCAGACTCCTCGCGTCCATAGAGGAGGCCCGGCATGGCGAGCAGCGCCAAACCAAACCGCCCACACGTTTCCAGTTACAGCTCAGCGATCCCAGGTAACCACGAGCGGCTCGGACGAGACATCACCCGCGAGCAGGCGCTCGAGGAGATCGGGAAGGCGGGTAGGCAGGATGCGCTCACCGGTGGCCTGGAGTTCGTCTAAGGCCCACCAGCGGAAACAGCTGAGCCTGGACCGTTCGAACTCCTCCATGCCCGAGGTATCGACCTCCAGTGTGAGGACTCGGTGGAAGAAGAAGTGGTGTTCCGAACGCACCAAGAGTCCGTCGTCGCGAACCCAGATCCCGGCACTGAGCGCCACCGCCGGGCCGAGTACGGCGGGCTCGATGCAGTAGCCGATCTCTTCCTGCAGTTCCCTGGCCGCTGCGGCAGCGGGCGTCTCACCGAACTCGAGACGACCGCCGGGAGTGAACCAAGCGAACCCACCGCTTCTTGCCAGCCGCAGCGCACGATAGAGCAGCACGCGGTCTTCGGCGTCGACGACGATCACTCGAGAGGCGACGAAGGAGACCGGCTCAGGATGATCCCAGGGAATGATGTACGGCTCGGCCGGCAGGTGGCCAGTGAGCAGTGATTCGAGCAGATCGGGAAGGACACGTGGGATCTGCTTGTCCGTCGTGGCCCGCAGCTCTTCCACGCTCCACCAGCGGTAGGTCACCAGCAGGGAACGTTCGAGCTCTTCCATCGCCGAGATGTCCACGCTCACTGCCTCGACGCGCAGCAGGAAGTAGTGATCTGTGGCGTAGTAGATGGTGTCGTCCTGCCCGATCCAGTGGCCCCCGCTGACCGCGACCACCGAGCCGAAGACCTCCGGTTCGACGTGCAGGCCGGTCTCTTCGCGGAGTTCGCGGGCAGCAGCCACCGCCAGGTCCTCTCCCGTGTGAACCCCGCCGCCCGGAGTAAACCACGCCAGGGCCGGGTTCTTGGTCGGTCCTCTGCCTTGGAAGAGGAAGATCCGGTCACGTTCGTCGATGAGAAGAATGCGGGCGGTGGGACGCATGATCGGCTCAGGCACGACGGTGAGCCTATGCCGACCGGTTCGAAGTCGTGCGCCCCCCGACATATCCCGAGACAGCGTACGACTGCCGCCTGACACCCCGGCCAACGAGTTGCACACGCCCATCGAAGAACGGCGGCGTGGCCGCCGTGGCGACAACCTCTCCTTCAGGGGCATCTGCCTCATCAAGCCAAGCGATGGGCAGGGCTGGTCGGACTCGAAGCCGTTCACGCGCTCACCTGCATAGCGATTCCTACTTGTACGCAAGGACTCCGCCATTTGGGTCAATGCATTGGGGAGGAATCGCGAGAAAGTTGGTTCCAGGGGCATTCGACTCGTACGGGGTTATCGTCGGTTGGGGCCCTTGACAGCGGTACGAGGAGATCGGCATGCCTGGTCTTGATCGCGAGGCAATGCAGGCAGCGATGTTACGCATCCAGAAGCTGTCCGACGACAACTGGTGGACCCTGCATGCCTCCTGTCAGCTCACGGAAGCCGACGCATGGGTGGGCCCCACCGGCAACCGCTTCGGCCAATCGGTGCACAACTGCCAGCGAGAACTGCATGCGATGCTCACCCAGACCGTCACCATGGCCAAGGACGAGCTGGCGAGGGCGAAATGAGCTTCAGCGGAGTCAAGCTGCCGGAGTTCGACACTCTCGTCACCCGCCACACGGCAGCCGCCATGCAGATGGAAGAGCTAGCCTCCCTGTTATATGGGGAGCTCACCAGCGCAGGACTCGACACCACCCCTGCGGAACGGATCAGAAGACTCGCCGCACAGGTCGGTCAGGAAGCCGAAGACCTTCGCAAACGGCAGCGCATCGTCCGCGAGATAGAGCGCCACAAGATCACCCTCGGAGCGTCCGTAGCGACGGGATCCCTCATCGCGGTGCCGGACTCGCTCCGCCAAGCCCAAGGACAACTCGACGGCGCGCTGGCTGCCAAGGCGGCGATCGCCGCCGGCCGCGGCGACTCGAAGGCCATGGCGGAGCTCCAGAAGTACGCGGGCAGGGTCAACGATCAGGAATTCATCAAGACCTTCCTCGCCAAACTGGGAGCCAAGGGCATCACCGAACTTCCGGCCGCACTGGGCCTTCAGGTTCGCGCGAATGTCACCTCGAAACGTGATCCGCAGCAGGTGAAGAACGTCCAGCAGGTCATGAAACTGCTGGCCACCGCACTGGCGAAGGGCACCAATCCCAAAGACGAGGCCTTCATGGGAGAGGCTTTCCTGGATCAGCTGGTCAAGGAAGGACGGGCGGAGCACAAGGCGCTCGAAGTGACCTACGTCGGCTACCAGGCGCAAGCCTTGATCTGGAGAGCCAGCGACGGCAAGCCGCCCTTCTCCAAGCGGTTCATGGAAGTGGTCGGCAGAGACGCCATCGTGCATCAGAAGGAGCTGTCCGACTCGCGATCTCCCTACGCCAACAGCATGGACCTGGCCACAGTGCTCGGGATCAGCGACTCCATGCAGCCAGGTGGGCCGCGCATGGGCCAGCCGGGAGAACCGATCAAAGCGAGCGTCATCGATGACCTGGCTCAGGCGGCACAGTATTCACTGCCGGCGGCACAGGCATTGCTTTTCCACACCCCGAAGGGCTGGAACAAGACCATCATGGCGTACCTGCTCACCGACCGGCTGGACGGCTTCAACAAAACGGGGAACCAAGCCCCGTTCGCGGCGCTGCTGCGGACAGCGCTGAGCGGCAAGGACAAGGAGTCGCTCAAATATGCGAACGAGGCGCTCATCATCCTCAAAGACGAACTCGACGGCGTCTTCGGACCTGGGAGCGACGGCAAGCTCCAGATCACAGACAAGGAGAAGTTGGAGCGGCTATCGTTCTTGGCTGGGCCGATCGGATCGGTTATGGCCGCGCACATCGATGAAGTTTTCGGCGTTTTCGATGAAGACAAGCCAAAGCTGACAGGCATCGAACACGCTGATATGGATCGGCTGCTGACCTTCGCGGGAACCGACGCAGCTGCCACGAAAGCATTGGTAGAGGCCGAGGCCCAACGAATGCTGAGCATGATCCAGGAATCCTACCGGCGGGACGGCGGGGAGCAGATCAAGGAAGTTCTCATTCCGGAGGCACGCTTCATGGGGCACATCCTCGAAACCCGGAGGCTGTACTTGCTGGCGCAAGCCAAGAGTGATGAGCAGGTCAAAGAGGAAATGAAAGGCCTGATAAACAGTGTGCTGAGCGAGTTGACCGGGCCTGCGGGGAAGTTCGCGACCCGCTTCGGATTCTTCGGAGAGAAAGCGAATGAGAAACTCACACCGATGGTGTTTGAGAAAATCTCTGCGTTATTGGTCGACCGGATGCTGCAGGACGGCATGACCACAGGATCTGCGATGCAACAGGCGAGCACTGATCGTACGATGACCATGTCAATGATCAAGACGATGATGCTCAGCGCCAGGATCGCACACGGTCAGTGGAGCGACGAGGCCCGAGCGGATCTCAAAGGAAAATCCTTCGCCACAGACGGTCAGCCTCCTACTCTTAAGCCGCTCGACGAGATCATGGCGGATCCGGCCATGTTCGATCAATTCATCAAATGGGCACGCTGGCACTCCAAGATCGAGAGCGATTTACAAACCGTGAAAGAGGCGATGGACAACAGCGCCGGCGTGGATGTTCATGAGAACCTTGGCATCAAGCGGGAATCCTGATATGGCCAAACGCACTCTGTCCACCATCCTAGGCGCTCTGCTCGCACTAACGTTGACATCTGGCTGTAGCAAGCAGAATGAGCCTCCACCTCCGCCCCTGGCGACGGCGACGGCGGACCCACGCCCGGTGAGTGACTCAGGTCCTTACTGGTGTGATGTCATCCCGCAGCAGGCAGTGCGTCTGATCAGCGGCTTGTCCATACCGCTGGAGGAGAGCAAAGATGGCGTGCCGACCACCCATGGTGGATGCTTGCTGAGGAATGAGTACACCCGCTTCTCCCTCAACTGGTCCATCCGTGGTGGCGACGAGGCGCTTGATCTCGCTCACGAGAACTTCGGTCGCCGTCGTCTGGCCGACCTGCCACCTGACCTCGGAAAGGGGTTGGTTGCCTACACCGAAGGCGAGCCCAGGACAGGCCCTTACGTCGCCTTCATGCTGTTCCGATGCGGCGACGAACGGCCCTGGATGGGCATCGACTTCTCGGAGGTGGGAAAGGACCGGAACGTGGTCACAGACCTGATCGCGTTGCTCCGCATAGCGCGCGACCGGTATGGCGAAATACATCAATGCACCCCTAAAGCGACCTAGCGCAGGACGCAGCCAAATAGACGCGTAGAGACAAGCTAATTAGCTTGGATTCGGAGAACTGGAACTCGAGCGCCGATAGCGCCGCGTCCTTGGCGGGTCGAGCTGTGCCTCGTGCAGCCAGACCCCGCACAGATCCCAGCTTGCCGCAGCCACCAGGTCAGGGCGCTCACTCGCTGAGGCGACCAGCTCATGCTGCACGGCGGTCCAGCCGAGGTCGTGATGTCCCAGCAGGTTGGACGACACCCGTGCCATGTGGCAGGCCCGCAGCATCAACGCTTCGGCCCGATCGCGTTCGTCGGATGAGTCGTGGTCTTGGCGATGAGATCGGTAAGGATGCTGGGCAACATCTCCCCCAGCGCAGTGAACTTGGCGTCCTGGCGGAGCTGCTCGGCGAGGCGGACATTCGCCTCAAGCTCCTGCAGCCGCCGCGGTTCCCTGGTCGCCCGCAGTAGGACTCCGCTGGGCGTGAGGCTTGCTGAAGCGCGAGCCGCAGTCCCGGCACCGCCGCGTGGCCGGAGTCGAGCTCCGTCGTCTCGTGCTGGTACGGCTGACCCGTGAGCTCGGCTACCTCCACACCGAGCTGCCGACCACGCTCATCCGGTCCAGGGGCAACCGACCGTTCTCCACCTTCGACAACCAGGAGACGGAACGGCCGACCTTCTCAGCGAGGGTGGCTTGATCCCACCCCTTGCGGTGAACGAGCCCTCGCGATCCGCTGGCCCTGCGTCACGTACTCTGTTGCCACGTCCGAGCCCTCCCTCTCGCCGTCGCTTGCTTCGACGATAAGGCGGATGGCCTGCGCCACTGGCAGAAAAACTGCCAGTCGCAGGGCACGCGAAACCGCAGGTCGGCCTTCGACCTGCGGAAACGCTCGTCACTGATCAGATACAGAAAGTGACGCTACGTGTGCATGGCTCGCGGGTCTGTGCGTCGTTACCTCGCTTCCCCGCTCATGAGCTGTCGCCACAGCGCCAGGGCATCGACGACCCGCACGCGCGGGCTCTCTGCGATGCCCCAGGGGAACACGGACCGGTCGTAGCGTCGAATGAACCCCTGCCCGCCGGCCATGCACTGCTCGAAGACCAGAGACAGGCACTCGCAGGTGTGGGCCCGGACCCGGGCCCGATCCGGGCGCCGCTCCACGGGGTACCACCTCACCGGCACCGCGTCCGGACGAGGCGAGGCGGGGTGCAAGCCGTGAAAGTCGTCATCCTCTGCCACAGGGGCTCACCGTCCTTCATAGTGCGCGATCGCCGACATGGCGCCGGCTGGGCTCGTAAAGACCGCGATCGATGAACCGACGTTGGTGAGCGAGGAGCCATCTCCAGCCGCATGGTGCGCCCTCACGGGGCGGCCAGCCGGAGCGCACCTGCGAAGCCCCACCCGGAGGGGCCCTGGACCGTCGCTCACCAACGCCATGCCTCCAAGCTAGCAATCCTGTAAGCCCCTGTCTACTCCATGGAATTCCATGAAGCTTCACGATCCGGCGTGAAGGGCCGTGAAACGCCCTCCTAGTCTCATAGCGTGGCCAGATATGTCGAGCACACGCGCACTTGGGAGTTCGATGAGGACCGCTCGCGGTGGGAGCAAATCCTCGAAGTCCTGATCGAGCGCATCGACTCGGGTGAGTGGGGTCCCAAGTTCAAGATCTCCGAGGTCAAGCTCATGGAAGAGTTCGGAGTCGCCCGCCCAACCATACGCAAGGCGATGGAACGCCTCAGAGATGCCGACAAGGTCTACACCGTCCCTAACCTGGGCAGCTTCGTTAAGACCAGCGACGAGGCCGGGTAGAGCAGGGACACCGAGCGTCTCAACGACAGCCCCTCAGCGGGGTAGGCTCCCGGCACGTGAGCCAGCGGATCGACTACCACAACGACCCGAGCGCGCCTACCGCCAACAGCCTCGTCCCGTCCGTGAACGTCGTGGTCACCAACGAGGCCGGCGAACTGCTGCTCATCCGCCGCTCCGACAACGACAACTGGGCCCTACCCGGCGGCGCCATCGATCTCGGCGAGTCCATTCCTCAGGCAGCCGTCAGGGAGACTCTCGAAGAGACCGGGATCCGTTGCGAGATCACAGGCCTGGTCGGCACCTACAGCGACCCCGGCCATGTCATCCACTACACGAGCAACGACGAGGTCCGGCAGGAGTTCTCCCTCGTCATCACGGCCCGGCTCGTCGGTGGGGAGCCGACGCCGAGCAGCGAATCCCGAGAAGTTCGCTGGGTACCGCGGCACGAGGTCGGCAACAGCATGCACGACTCCATGCGCCTCAGGATCAGTCACTACCTCCATGGCGGCAGTCCGCACATCGGCTGAGCCGGTCCGAGCCAGTAGCGTTAAGCATCAACCGCGACGCCCGCTGCAGAGATCTGGCACATAACAGCAGCTCAGGGGCAGGCTAGATCGACTGGATGAGACTTTTCTCCACGGTTTCAAGGCCAGCCCGCCTGCGGCGGCCTGGCGCGCGTCGGGCGACCGCCGGCCGCGCTGCGGCTCTACGGCCGGTCGCGGCCTGCGCCGCCCACGCGCTAAGGTGCAACCGTGAGCGAGCTCATATATTTGTCGAGCCAAAAGTTGCACGGAAGGCTCGGCATACCCAGCGTAGCTGCCAACGCTGAGATGCGTGGAGGCATAAAACTGCCGCCCGTGGCTCCAATTCTTGAATGGTCAGCAACTCATGCCAGAACTACGACTACAGAAGGACAGGCAAGCCGAGCCGCACTTGCCAAAGGAATTAAGAAAATTGACAAACTTCATAGTCCGCAGGAATTTACAACGAAGGGCCTAACGCCCAACCAGTGGATCAAGTTTGACCTGTCGATGGCGCATGCTGCGGTTCATGAAGACAGTGGCCGCCCGCCTGAGGATATCGCACTTTTTGTCGGCGAAGCAACCGTGGGCAGCTACATGGATGGCATGCCCGGAATAGGACTGATGCTTTGCGGGTCAGTGCGACACCTATTAACGCAAGCCAACCCTAATGGTCGTATGGGATCAGATACGGGATGGCTATACAACCTGATAAATGAGCTTGAGCGACGAGAGTCCGAGGGCATACATGTAGTTCCCGAGTTTCTCACCGAGATAGTTCCCCACAAAGGCACCGATAGGGAACGGGAAGCTGCAGCGCAAGCGGTATTCGGTTGGACATCGCGAGACTACCCACCGCGATCACGCTCCCGATTGCGCGGGTATGCAACCGTACTGATGGACATTGATAATCCTCGACATTGGATTCGTCGCCTTGTCGTTGCATCGCCACTATATGTCGAGGTTCCACCGCAGAACCCTAAAAGGCGCTTTGGGTGGATGGGTCGCAAGGATAGCCGAAACCATCGCGTTTGAAATCCATAGGGCGACTCAATAAAGCGAGCTTGCTAAGCACTCAAATCTGATCTCATCTGATCGCGAATCTCGCCAATGATTTCGAGCAGTTTCTCTTTTGCATCCCACTGCTCTAGATCCGGCCTCCAGCTTTTACCCTGACCTCCCTGATCGCCTTCGATGGGCAGTCGCACACGGACCCGTGCGTCGAGGTCTATATATGCACCTTGTAGCATCCGTATAAGGCGACGAACCTCGCCACTCCAATAGAGTTCGGCAGATGTGAGCGCGACCGGAGCTCTCACTACTTCCCATGGCCCTTTATCCAGAATCATACGCGCTTTATTTCTTGCGCGATCGTCCTCTGTTCTTGTGCCCCAGTAGAGCTCGTCAAAAGTACGTTCAAGATCATATAGCCAGATACCCAGGGCATCATACGCTGCTTTGAGCTCTTCTCGGAATTGTCTCTGTCGATCCGCCCCAAGCTGAAGCTCATGTTGTTGTCGAGCTGACTGCAGACCACTCTCGAAGTGACGGTCAATTAGCTCGATATCTCGCCTAGTGCCGCGATTCGCGAGAACATATCCGAGACGTACCCCAATCGTAAGGGCTAGGAACACCCCCATCAAGTTTCCGATATACGTGATCGTCTCAAGGGACACGCTCATAGGATCGAGCACGGGCGGTTTATGTGCAAGCCCATGCCGCAGAGGGGAGAGTCAGGATGCACTCCACCACTCCTATTGTGGGTGTCCTTCAAGCTGCCGCGCCACTTCCGGTGCTCGGGCCTGGCGGCCCTGCGCTCCGGGTCGGCTTGCCACCGGATACGCGGGCTGCTGTGGTCTGCAGCATATGCGGCATGATCTTAGCGGCGTTCCGCAGGTCAACCCTAGCTTTGGGCTATCCGGGTCATCAGCGCCCGCCACCAACGCCCGGCTCCGGCTGGGCAGCCGTCCTTCTTCTGTCGCACCAGAGGATCCATGACATCCCCGACATGCCTCTATGACCTTATTTGCTCCTATGGCGACGTGGAGGATCTGCTGCCCATCCCGGCCTTTTGCGCCGTATGGTGCGAAGGCCTGAGCCCGCAGGAGGTGGCCGGCCGGTTGAACGCGGACCTGAGCTCGGCATTCCGCGGCAGCTTCCGCGACAACACCAGCATCACGATGTACGGCGGCTACGACGAACGCGTCATCCTGGTCGGCAGAGCGGGCGGCTGGACACTCCTGATCGGTGATGGGGAGTGCATGAGCAACACCTCCATGGCCATGCTGTCCGCCGAGGGGGCGCGGGCGATCGGTATGGGCTGGAGCATGAGCGGCGCCGGCTCCGTCAAGTACTCCGTGGGCGGCAGACTGATGACGCAGTTCGCCATCACCGACCCGGAGTCGCGAAGCGGGTGGGAGCCGAATTACCTCGACTCGCACGCCGCCGGGCTGCGGTTCCGGCTTGGTGACAACTGGCGGCACGGGGACGACGCAGCAGAAACCTCGGAGAGCATCACGTCCGCCCTGGTCCTCATAGGTCGTTTGACCGGCCGGGAGATCGACGCGGCGTGGCTGGAGGCGGCGCACACGATGTACACGATCCCGGAGGACTGATGCACCTGGAGCGAGGCGGGTCGCTGGTCGTCTACCGGCGTTGCCACGTGCCCGCCACGGCACCAACGCGATCGTGCGTGGATTCTGCCCGACACCGCTCCGCGGCACCCCCTCGGCGGCCGGTGTCGGAGGTCTCGCGCCGACCGTTCACACCGTCAAGGCGCTCAACATGCGCTGCCGCCTCACCTGATCGCCGCCGATCCCCGTCACCTGAGGGGCCGACGAGTGATCTTCATGTCGGGCGACGATGACTCGCGCAAACAGGTGGCGGGGTTCGTCGATGAGCTTGACTTCGTCCTGATAGAACTCGGTGCAGGCGGTCTACTCCAGCAGTTCCCCAGCGGACCGCTCCCGGCACTCAACCTGCTGCTGAGCCTCCCCTCCTGGCCAGCCTCCACCGCTGACCGGCGCGAAGGACCGACGCAATTTGGAAGCTTGACAAGCGTCGCAGCGTGCGTAATCCTGAAAATGCGACCGGCTGGATGGGTCTGTTTTCGCGTGGACAAATACACTTGAAGCGAGTACGCTCGTGCTTCCACGCTGCTCTTTTTGGCGACCCGTGATGCTTGCTCACGTTGCGAGGTTGTCTGGCGTGCGTGTAGTCAGTCCGCCG
>NZ_JBHSPA010000019.1:0-20681 GCF_042656245.1 Nonomuraea insulae | reverse complement strand
TGGTGAGCCGGGTTCGTCGGGCTTTTGGGGTGGAGCTGCCGATTGTGGCGGTGTTTGAGTCTCCGACGGTGGCGGGGTTGGCTGGTCGTCTGGAGGCCGGTGGGGGTCCGGTGCGGGCGGTGCTGGGGGTGCGGGATCGGCCGTTGGTGGTGCCGGTGTCGTTTGCTCAGCGGCGGTTGTGGTTTTTGCATCGGTTGGAGGGGCCGTCGGCGACGTACAACATGCCGTTGGCGTTGCGGTTGTCGGGGCGGTTGGATCCGGGGGTGTTGCGGGCGGCGCTGGCTGATGTGGTGGGCCGGCATGAGTCGTTGCGGACGGTTTTCGTCGAGGTGGATGGTGAGCCGGCGCAGCGGGTGGTCGAGGCGGGGGAGGCGGATTTCGGCTGGCGGGTGTCGCGGGTCGGTGAGCGGGAGCTTGCTGCGGCGTTGGAGGGGGCGGCCCGGTACGGGTTTGATCTGTCGGCGGAGATTCCGGTGCGGGTCACCCTGTTCGAGCTCGGCGCGGATGAGTATGTGCTGTTGTTGCTGATCCACCACATCGCCGGCGACGGCTGGTCACTGGCGCCGCTGGCCCGTGACGTGCTCACCGCCTACACCGCGCGCGCGGCGGGGCAGGCGCCGGCGTGGGAGCCGCTGCCGGTGCAGTACGCCGACTACACCCTGTGGCAGCGGGAGTTGCTGGGGGAGGAGTCCGACTCGGACAGTGCCTTCGCCGAGCAGGTGGAGTACTGGAAGCGGCAGCTGACGGGCCTGCCCGAGCGGCTCGATCTCCCCACCGACCGGCCCCGACCGTCGGTCGCCTCCTACCAGGGCGCGACCGTGCCATTCCACCTGGACGCCGCGTTGCACCGGGACCTGGTCGAGCTGGCCCGCCAGTCGGGCGCGACGGTGTTCATGGTGTTGCAGGCGGCGATGGCCGCGCTGTTCACCCGGCTGGGCGCCGGCACCGACATCGCGCTGGGCAGCGGTGTCGCGGGCCGCACCGATGATGCCCTCGAGGATCTGGTCGGGCTCTTCGTCAACACGGTGGTGCTGCGTACCGACACCTCCGGCGATCCCACCTTCGCCGAACTGCTGGATCAGGTGCGGCACACCAGCCTGGACGCCTACCAACACCAGGACGTGCCCTTCGAGCACCTGGTGGAAGTCCTCAACCCCAACCGCTCCACCGCCCACCACTCCCTCTTCCAAGTGATGCTCACGCTGCACAACGCCCCCGAGGGACATTTCGACCTGCCCGGACTGCGGGTCGGCGTCGAGAACGTCGAGCTCGGCATCACCCGGCTCGACCTCTGGGTCAACGTGCTCGAGCGGCACCACGAGGACGGCGCCGCGGCCGGCGTGGACGTGCTGGCCGAGTACGCGGTGGACCTGTTCGACCAGAGCACCGTCGAGAGCCTGCTATCCCGGTGGGCGCGGCTCATCGGCGAGGTGCTGGCCGACGCGTCCCTCCCCGTCAGCCGGATACCGCTGCTGGACCAGGCCGAAGCCGAGCGGATGCTGATGACCTGGAACGACACCACGCGTCCGGTACCCGCTGCCACCGTTCCCGAACTCTTCGCCGCGCAGGCCGCCAGGACCCCCGCCGGCATCGCGGTGGCTTCGCTCACCTACGCGGAGCTGGACCGGCGCTCCAACCGCCTGGCCCGGTGGCTGATCGAGCACGAAGTGCGCCCGGACACCCACGTGGCACTGGTGCTGCCACGGTCGGTGGAGCTGGTGGTGGCCGTGCTGGCCGTGTGGAAGGCCGGCGGCGCCTACGTACCCATCGATCCGGCGCACCCGAAGGAGCGGATCGCCGCCCTCCTCACCGACCTGAAGCCGGTGCTGGTGCTCCGCGACCTGCCCGAAACACTGGCCCATGACGACGGCCCCGTGCCCTGCCCGGCGGTGCCGGCGAACGCGGCGTACGTGATCTACACCTCCGGGTCGACCGGGACGCCGAAGGGCGTGGTGGTCAGCCACGGCAACATCGTGAACCTGGCCCTGGACCACATTGAGCGCCTCGGCGTCGACCAGCACAGCACGGTGCGGCAATTGGTTTCGCCGAGTTTCGACGTGTCCGTCGCCGACCTGGTGATCAGTCTGCTCAGCGGTGCCGAACTGGTGCTGGGCGAGGGCGACGCGACCCACGTGCAGGTGCCGGCCGCGGTGCTGGAAACGATGCCGGACATGCCGGGCCTGCGATGCGTGGTGAGTGGAGGTGAGGCGCTGTCCGCCGCGGTGGCCGAGACCTGGACCGAGCGGGTCCGGCTGCACAACGCGTACGGCCCGACCGAGACCACCGTCGCCGCGACCGTCGGGACCTGGCCGGCCATCGGTACGCCGATCACGAACACCCAGGTGTACGTGCTGGACGAGGCACTGCGACCGGTGCCGGTCGGCGTATCCGGCGAGCTGTACGTGGCCGGCGCCGGGGTGGCCCGCGGATACGCACACCAGCCCGCCCTGACCGCGGAACGGTTTGTGGCCAGCCCGTTCGCCGCCGGCCAGCGGATGTACCGCACCGGAGACCTGGCGCGATGGACCGCCGACGGACGGCTGCTGTTCGCCGGCCGAGTCGACGAGCAGGTGAAGCTGCGCGGCTTCCGGGTCGAGCCCGGCGAGGTGCAGGCGATGCTGGCCGCGCACCCGGCGGTACTCCAGGCGGTGGTGATCGCCGACGCCCAGCAATTGGTCGGCTACTTCGTGCCCGCCACCGACGTGGAGCCCGTCGAACTGCGCGCCTACCTGGCGGACCGGCTGCCCGACTACCTGGTTCCGGCCACGTTGGTGCCGCTTGACGGGGTGCCGCTGACACCGAACGGGAAGGTGGACCGGCGCGCGTTGCTCAAGCCGGAGCACGTCGGCGACGGCGGCGAGTTCATGGGCCCGCGCACGCCCGTGGAAGAAGTTCTGTGCGGACTGTTCGCCGGGCTCCTGGAAGTGGACCGGGTCGGCATCCACGACAGTTTCTTCGACCGTGGCGGGCATTCGTTGCTCGCGACCCGGTTGGTAGGCAGGCTCCGGTCCGCGTTCGGGACGGAGGTGCCGATCGCGGCCGTCTTCGAGACCCCGACCGTGGCAGGTCTGGCCGCGAGCATAGGCGCCGGCGCCGGCGCATCGACCCGGCCGGCGTTGGTGGCGCAGCAGCGGCCCGAGGTGGTGCCGTTGTCGTTCGCGCAGCGCCGGCTGTGGTTCCTGCACCACTTGGAAGGGCCGAGCGCGACGTACAACATGCCCCTGGTCCTGCGGCTGAGCGGGAAGCTGGACCCGCAGGTCCTGCGGGCCGCGCTGGCCGACGTGATCGGCCGGCACGAGTCACTGCGCACGATCTTCGCCGAGGCGGACGGCGAGCCGGCGCAGCAGGTGGTCGACCTGGCCCGGATCGACTTCGGCTGGCAGGTACGGCGGGCGACCCAGGACACCCTGACCACCGACCTCCGCGACGAGGTCCGGCACGCCTTCGACCTGGCCCGGCAGATCCCGGTCCGCGTCACCCTGTTCGACTGCGGCGGCGACGAGTACGTGCTGCTGATGCTGATCCACCACATCGCCGGTGACGGCTGGTCGATGGGCCCGCTGGCCCGTGACGTGCTCACCGCCTACACCGCGCGCGCGGCGGGGCAGGCGCCGGCGTGGGAGCCGCTGCCGGTGCAGTACGCCGACTACACATTGTGGCAGCGGCAGCTGCTGGGAGCCGATCACGACCCGGACAGCGCGTTCGCCCAGCAGGTGGATTACTGGACCCGGCAGCTGGCCGGGCTGGCCGAGCAGCTCAGCCTGCCCACGGACCGGCCCCGCCCGCCGGTGGCGTCCTACCGGGGCGCCTACCTGAGCTTCCAGCTCGACGCCGGACTGCACCGGGGCATCGTCCGGCTGGCCAGGCAGTCCGGCGCCACGGTGTTCATGGTGTTGCAGGCCGCCACGGCCGCCCTGCTGACCCGGCTGGGCGCCGGCACCGACGTCCCGCTGGGATCGCCGGTCGCGGGACGCACCGATGACGCCCTTGAGGATCTGGTCGGGTTCTTCGTCAACACCCTGGTGCTGCGCACCGACACCGCCGGCGATCCCACCTTCGCCGAACTGCTGGACCGGGTCCGGCGCACCAGCCTGGAGGCCTACGCACACCAGGACGTGCCCTTCGAGTACCTGGTGGAAAGGCTGAACCCCAACCGTTCCACCGCCCACCACCCGCTGATCCAGGTGATCGTGGGCCTGCAGAACGCCACCACGGCGGACTTCGCCCTGCCCGGCATCAGGGTCGGACTCGAGCAGGTCGACCTGGACGTGTCCAAGGTCGACTTCGAGATCAGCGCCATGGAACACCACGACGGCACCGGTGAGCCCACCGGAATCGAGGCGCTGGCGCAGTATTCGACCGACCTGTTCGATCGGAGCACGGTCGAGACGCTGGTGGCGCGGTGGGTGCTGCTGTTGGAGCAGGTGGTGGGCGATCCCGGGCGGCGGATCGGGCAGGTGGAGATTCTGTCCGGGGCGGAGCGGTCGGAGTTGGTGTCGGGGTGGAATGACACCGCGGCTGAGGTGCCGGAGCTGGGCTTGGCCGGTCTGTTCGGGCGGTGGGTGGAGCGCACTCCGGATGCGACTGCTGTCGTTTGCGGTGGTGAGTCGGTCACCTACGCCGAGTTGGACGCCAGGGCGAACCAGCTGGCGCATTGGCTGATCGCTCGGGGTGTGCGGCCGGAGCATCGGGTCGGTGTGTTGCTGCCGCGGTCGGTTGACCTTGTGGTGGCGGTGCTGGCGATCGGTAAGGCTGGCGGCGCGTATGTGCCGGTGGATCCGGACTATCCGGTGGAGCGGCGTGAGTTCATGCTGGCCGACGCCGCCCCGGTCGTAGTGCTGGAGGAGCTGCCGGACGTGTCCGGCTATCCCGCGACCGCTCCTGGAGTGGAGCAGGAGTTGTCGGGGGCGGCGTATGTGATCTACACCTCGGGCTCGACCGGCACCCCCAAGGGTGTGGTGGTCTCTCACGCGGGCGCGGCGAGCCTGGCGCGGTCGCAGGCGGAGCGGTTGGGGGTTTCGGCTTCGTCTCGGGTGTTGCAGTTTGCTTCGCCGAGTTTCGATGCGGCGTTCTGGGAGCTGGTGCTGGCGTTGGCTTCGGGGGCGGCGTTGGTGGTGGCGGCGGAGTCTGCGCCGTTGGCGGGTGAGGTGCTGGAGCGGGTGCTGGCCGAGCAGCAAGTGTCGCATGTGACGTTGCCGCCGTCGGTGCTGGCGGGGGTGCCGGATCCGGATCGGCTGCCGGATCTGGCGGTCGTGGTGGTGGCGGGGGAGGCGTGTCCGCCGGGGTTGGTGGCGCGCTGGTCTTCGGGCCGGCGGTTCGTCAATGCGTACGGGCCGACGGAGTCGACGGTGTGCGCGTCGATGAGCGGTGCGTTGTCGGCGGTTGATGTGGCGCCGATCGGCACGCCGGTGGCGAACACCCGGCTGTACGTCCTCGACGCCCAGCTGCGTCCGGTCCCCGCCGGGGTGCCGGGCGAGTTGTACATCGCGGGAGCGAGCCTGGCCCGGGGCTATGCCAACCGGACCGGGCTGACCGCGGAGCGTTTCGTGGCGTGCCCGTTCGCCGCCGGCGAGCGGATGTACCGCACCGGCGACGTGGTGCGCCGCCGCGCGGACGGCCAGCTTGAGTTCGTCGGCCGCTCCGACGAGCAGGTCAAGGTACGCGGCTTCCGGATCGAACCCGGCGAGGTCGAAGTGGCTTTGGCCGCGCACCCCGGAATCCGGCAGGCGGTGGTGATCGCCCGCGAGGACACCCCCGGCGACGCCCGCCTGGTCGCCTACATCGTGGGCGAACCCGACGCTGTTCCGGCCGACCTGCTGAGCAGGCTGGCCCAGCAGGTACCCGAATACCTGGTGCCGTCCGCCATCGTGTCCCTGGAGACGATGCCGCTCACGCCGAACGGCAAGATCGACCGCGCGGCCCTGCCCAAGCCGGACTACAGCGGCGCCGATGGCGGCCGCGCGCCACGGAACAGGCAGGAGGAAATCCTCTGCGGCCTGTTCGCCGAAATCCTGGAACTGGACCGGGTGAGCATCGACGACAGCTTCTTCGACCTGGGCGGCCATTCGCTGCTGGCCACCCGGCTGGTCAGCCGGATCAGGAGCGTGCTGCACGTCGAACTGCCCTTCCGGCTGCTGTTCGAGTCCCCGACCGTGGCCGGCCTGGTGGAACGGCTGGACATCGACGAGAGCGAGGTGCGGACCGCGCTGGTGCCGATGCCGCGGCCGGAGGCGATCCCGCTGTCCTTCGCGCAGCGCCGGCTGTGGTTCCTGCACCAGATGGAAGGGCCGAGCGCCACCTACAACGTGCCGCTGCCGCTGCGGCTGTCCGGGAACCTCGACCCGGCCGTGTTGCGAGCCGCCCTGCTCGACGTGATCGGCCGGCACGAATCGCTGCGGACGGTCTTCACCGAGGTGAACGGCGAACCCCGGCAGGTGATCCTGGACCCGGCCCAGGTCGACTTCGGCTGGCAGGTCAGCCAGGTCACCGAGCCCGACCTGCCGGGCGCACTCGAGGCCGCCGCCGGCCACGCGTTCGACCTGGCCACGGAAGTCCCCATCCGGGCCTGGCTGTTCGAGGTCTCCGCCGAATCGTGGGTGCTGGTCCTACTGCTGCACCACATCGCCAGCGACGGCTGGTCGATGGGCCCGCTGGCCCGTGACGTGCTCACCGCCTACACCGCTCGCGCCGCCGGGCACGCGCCGAGCTGGGAACCGCTGCCGGTCCAGTACGCCGACTACAGCCTCTGGCAGTGGCAGCTGCTCGGCGACGAGAACGACCCGGACAGCGTGCTCGGCCGGCAGCTCGCCTACTGGACCCGGCAACTGGCCGGGCTGCCCGAGCAGATCACGCTGCCCACCGACAAGCCCCGCCCGGCAGTCGCCTCGTACCGGGGTTCGTACGTGAACTTCCAGTTCGACGCCGAGCTGCACCAGGCGCTGGACGACCTGGCCCTGCAGTCGGGTGCCACCGTGTTCATGGTCCTGCAGGCGGCGGTCGCCGGCCTGCTGACCAGGCTGGGCGCCGGAACGGACATCCCGATCGGGTCGCCGATCGCGGGCCGGATGGACGAAGCCCTGGATGACCTGGTGGGCTTCTTCGTCAACACGCTGGTGTTGCGCACCGACACCGCCGGGAACCCCTCGTTCGAGGAACTGGTGGACCGGGTCCGCCAGACGAGCCTGGACGCCTACGCCCACCAGGACATTCCTTTCGAGCACCTCGTGGAGGTGCTCAACCCCCGGCGCTCACGGGCCTACCACCCGCTGTTCCAGGTGATGCTGGTCCAGCAGGACAACCCCAGCGAGCAGTTCACCGTGCCAGGAACCCAGGTCGGCGCGGAGCAACTCGACTTCGACGCCGCCAAGGTCGACCTGTCCGTCCACGTGGTCGAGCACCACGACGAGATGGGCGTGCCCGCCGGCGTGAGCGGCGCGATCAAGTACTCCACCGACGTGTTCAGCGCGGCCGCGGCCGAAACGCTGATGGCCCGCTTCGCTCGGCTGCTCGAACAGTTCGTCGCCGACCCCAGCAGGCCCATCGGACACGCCGAGCTGCTCACCGAAACCGAGCGGGTCGAGCTCCTCTCCGGAAAGAACGACACAGCCGTGGACACCCCCGAACTGACCCTGACCGAACTGTTCCAGCAGCAGGCACGCCGGGCACCGGACGCCGTGGCGGTGGTCGCCGGTGGGGAGTCGGTGTCGTATGGGGAGTTGAATGTCCGGGCGAATCGGCTGGCGCATTGGTTGGTGGAGCGGGGGGTTGGTCCGGAGGTTTTGGTGGGGGTGGTGTTGCCGCGGTCGGTGGATTTGGTGGTCGCGGTGTTGGGGGTGTTGAAGGCCGGTGGGGCGTATGTGCCGGTGGATCCGGAGTATCCGGTGGAGCGGGTTTCGGCGACGTTGGCGGATGCCGCCCCGGTGTTGGTGCTGGAGGAGCTGCCGGATGTTGCCGGTTATCCGGCGGTTAATCCGGTTTCGCGGGTGGAGTGGGCGAATCCGGCGTATGTGATTTACACCTCTGGGTCGACCGGCAAGCCCAAGGGTGTGGTGGTGGAGCATGGCGCGGTCGCGAATTACGTGAATTGGGCGGTGCATCAGTATCCGGCGGCGCGGGGGGCGACGCTGGTGCATTCGTCGATCGCGTTTGATCTGACGGTGACGGGGTTGTTCACGACGTTGTTGTCGGGTGGCCGGGTGTATTTGTCGCGGTTGGAGGACGTGTCGGGGGTTCCGGGGGTGCCGGTGGCGTTTGCCAAGGCGACTCCTTCGCATCTGCCGTTGCTGGAGGGGCTGGCTGAGGACTGGTCGCCCGGGGAGATGCTGATTCTGGGTGGGGAGGCGCTGTCGGGTGAGGTGGTCGCGGAATGGCGGCGGGCTCATCCCGGGGTGACGGTGGTCAACGCGTATGGCCCGACGGAGCTGACCGTCAACTGCACCGACTTCCGGATCGGGCCGCGGGTTGTGGTGAGTCCTGGGCCGGTGCCGATCGGCCGTCCGTTCTGGAATGTGCGGGCGTATGTGCTGGATGCCGAGTTGCGTCCGGTGCCTGCTGGTGTGGTGGGTGAGTTGTATGTGTCGGGGGCGCAGGTGGCTCGCGGGTATCGGGGTCGGTCGGGGTTGACGGCGGAGCGTTTTGTGGCGTGTCCGTTTGAGTCTGGTACGCGGATGTATCGGACCGGGGATTTGGTGCGGTGGACGGCTGAGGAGCAGTTGGAGTTCGTCGGCCGGGCGGATGAGCAGGTGAAGGTTCGGGGGTTCCGGATCGAGCCGGGTGAGGTGCGGGCGGTGCTGGTGGCGCATCCGCTGGTGGCTCAGGCGGTGGTCGTTGTTCGTGAGGACGCGCCGGGGGATCGGCGGCTGGTGGGGTATGTGGTGCCGGCCGCGGATGGGCTCGATGTGCGGGCGGTGCGTTCGTTCGTGGCGGAGCGGTTGCCGGAGTACATGGTGCCGGCGGCGGTGGTGGTGATCGATGCGGTGCCGTTGACGCCGAACGGCAAGGTGGATCGCAAGGCGCTGCCGGCTCCGGACTTCGGGTCGGTGGCCGCAGGGCGGGCGCCTCGCACGCCGCAGGAGGAGGTGCTGGCGGCCCTGTTCGCCGAGGTACTCGGCCTCGAACGCGTCAGCGTCGAAGCCGGCTTCTTCGACCTCGGCGGGCATTCCTTGCTGGCCACCCGCCTGATCGCCAGGATCCGCACCGTACTCGGCGTCGAACTGCCCATCAGAGCCGTCTTCGCCACACCCACCGTGGCCGAACTGGCCACGCTGCTCGACTCCGGCGGCCAGGCGCGTCCCGCCCTGACCCCGATGCCCCGTCCGGAGGTGCTGCCGCTGTCCTTCGCGCAGCTCCGGCTGTGGTTCCTGCACCAGATGGAGGGGCCGAGCGCGACGTACAACTGGCCGTTCGCGGTGCGCCTGTCCGGGCAGGTGGACCACGCGGCACTCGGCGCGGCGCTGCGGGACGTCTTCAGCCGGCACGAATCGCTGCGTACCGTCTTTCCCGAGGTGGACGGCGAGCCTCGGCAGATCGTGCTCGACCTGGACCAGGCGGGCCTGGAACTCAGCGTCGTCCCGGTGGCCGCGGACCGGCTGGACCAGGCGGTCCGGGAGGCGGTAGGCCACCGCTTCGACCTGGTCGCAGCACCACCCGTCCGCGCCTGGCTGTTCGTCACCGAGGACGGGGCCGAGCAGGTGCTGGTCCTGCTGCTGCACCACATCGCCGGCGACGGCTCGTCCCGCGCGCCCCTGATGCACGATCTCGGCCTGGCCTACCAGGCACGACTGCAGGGCAGGGAGCCGGACTGGACGCCGCTGCCGGTCCAGTACGCCGACTACTCGATCTGGCAACGGGACCTGTTCGGTGACCTGGACGACCCGGACAGTCTCGCCGGGCAGCAACTGGCGTTCTGGAAGGACGCCCTGGCCGGCATGCCGGCTCAAATCAGCCTGCCCACCGACCGCCCCCGGCCGGCGGTGGCCAGCTTCCGCGGGGACGCGGTGTCGTTCACCCTGGACGCCGAGTTGCACGAGGCTCTGGCCGACCTCGCCGCCCGGCACCAGACCACGCTCTTCATGGTGCTCCAGTCGGCGTTCGCCGCGCTGCTCACCCGGACCGGCGCCGGCACCGACATCCCACTCGGCGTCCCGATCGCCGGGCGGACCGACGACGCCCTGCACGAGCTGGTCGGCTTCTTCGTCAACACCCTGGTGCTGCGGACGAACACGGCGGACAACCCCCCGTTCACCGAACTGCTGGCCCGGGTGCGGGCCGCGGACCTGGCCGCGTACGGGCACCAGGACCTGCCGTTCGAGACCCTGGTCGAGGCGATCAACCCGACCCGGTCGCGGTCCAGCAACGCGCTGTTCCAGGTGATGTTCGCGCTGCAGAACGTCGACCTGCCCGCCATGGAGATCTACGACATGGAGGTCGAGCCCTACCCTCTGGAGACCGAGAGCGCCAAGTTCGACCTGTTCCTGAACCTGGTCGAAACGTATACCGATACCGGCGCGCGGGAGGGCCTGGTCGGCGCCTTCGAGTACGCCACCGAGCTGTTCGACCGCGACACCGTGGCGCGGCTGGCGTCCTGGTACCGCAACCTGCTCGAGACGGTGGTGCGCGATCCCTCGGTCCGGATCGGGCAGGCGGAGCTGCTGTCGGCCACGGAACGCGCCCAGCTGCTGGGTGCCACGACCGACGACCCGCCGGCGCCGGAGCCGGTGCACCAGCGGATCGAGCGTCAGGCCGGACGCACTCCGGACGCCGTGGCTGTGCGGTGCGGCGGCGTCGCCCTGAGCTACTCCGAGCTGAACACGCGCGCGAACCGGCTGGCCCGGCTCCTGTCCGCCCGTGGCATCGGCGCCGAACAGGTGGTCGCCCTGGCCCTGCCCCGCTCGGCGGATCTGGTGGTGGCGATGCTCGCGGCGTGGAAGGCCGGCGCGGCGTACCTGCCGTTGGATCCGAGCCATCCGGCGGACCGGCTCGCGTACCTGCTGGCCGACGCGGCCCCTGTGGCCTTGCTCACCACCGCTGAAGTGCTGCGGGACCTGCCCCCGTCCGACGTGCCCGCGCTGCTGCTGGGCGACGCGACGCTCGAAGCCGAGCTGGCCGGGCTCGGCGGCGAGGATCTGGCCGAAGCGGAGCGAGACCCGGACGGCACCGCGTACGTCATCTACACCTCCGGCTCCACCGGCCTCCCCAAGGGTGTGATGATCTCCAGGGAGAGCATCGCCGGTTTCCTGGCCGGCGTCGGGGAGCGGCTGGCCATCACGGCCGCGGACCATCTGGTGGCGGCGACCACGGTCGCCTTCGACATCGCCGCGCTGGAGCTGTTCGCGCCGCTGTGCCACGGCGGCCGCGTGGAGATCGCGCCGACCGAGACGGCCAAGGACCCGGCGGCGCTGTCCTGCCTGATCGCCGATACCGGGGCCACCATCTTCCAGGCCACGCCATCGGTGTATCGGACGATGGTGGCGGTGGCCCCCGAAGGGCTGCGCGGGGTGCGGCTGCTGGTGGGTGGTGAGCAACTGTCCGGCCCTCTGGCGGCGCAGCTGCACGCCGTGGGCAGTGCGGTGGTCAACCTCTACGGGCCGACGGAAGCCACGGTCTGGGCCACGGTCGCCGACATTCCGGCGGCCGAGGACACACCGTCCATCGGGCTGCCGCTGCCCGGGCTGCGGGCCTACGTGCTGGACGCGCGGCTCAACCCGGCCCCGCCCGGCGTGGCCGGCGAACTGTACCTGGCCGGCCCGGCGCTGGCCAGGGGCTACCTCAACCAGCCCGGCCTCACCGCGCAACGCTTCGTCGCCAACCCGTACGTGCCGGGCACCCGGATGTACCGCACAGGCGACCTGGCCCGGTGGCGCGCCAACGGGCTGGACTTCCTGGGCCGGGTCGACGACCAGGTCAAGGTCCGCGGCTTCCGGATCGAACTCGGCGAGATCGAGGCCACCCTGGCCCGGCAGGACGGCATCGCCGAGGCCGCGGTGATGGTCCGCGACGACGGTCCTGACGGGCCGGATCTGGTCGGCTACGTCGTGCCCGAGCCGGGCTGGCTCGCCGGCCGGGACACCGCCGAAGAGGATGGACAGGTCGGTTCCTGGCAGCAGGTGTACGACTCGGTGTACCAGGACCAGGCCGGCTCCGATGACTTCTGGGAGAGCTTCGGCGTCTGGAAGAGCAGCTACGACGGCTCGCCGATCCCCCTGTCGGAGATGCTGCGGTGGCGGGCGGCGGCGGTCGAGGAGATCCTGCGGCTGAAGCCGGAGAACGTGCTCGAAATCGGCGTCGGCAACGGCCTGATCCTTTCTCAGGTGGCGCCGCACTGCGCGTCGTACTGGGGCACCGACCTGTCATCCACCGCCATCGACGGGCTGCGGGCCGCACTGCGCGATCATGACACGCTCGTCTCGTGGACCACGCTGCGGGTGCAGCCGGCCGATGATCCCACCGGGCTGCCCCGGGACTTCTTCGACACCATCGTCGTCAACTCGGTGGTCCAGTACTTCCCGCGCGTCGACTATCTGATCGACGTCATCCGCACGTGCATGGACCTGCTGACCCCCGGCGGCTCTCTCTACCTGGGCGACATCCGTAACCTGCGGCTGCTGCGCACCCTGCAGGCGGGCGTCGTCGGCCACCGGTTCGACCTCGGCACCGAGGCGAGCGCCGCGCGGGCGGTGCTCGACCAGAAGGTCATGGTGGAAGAGGAGCTGCTGCTCGACCCGGACTTCTTCGTCAGCCTGGGCGAGAGCATCGCGGACATCGGCGGTGTCGACATCCGGCTCAAGCGCGGTGCGTTCGACAATGAGCTCTCCCGCTTCCGGTACGAGGTAGTGATCTGCAAGTCACCGCTGGAGCCGGTTCGGGCCGAGCTGCCCGAGATCCACTGGGAGGAGACCGGCGCCGATCCCGACCGGATCCCGGCACTCCTGCGCGACCACCCGCACGGAATCCGGGTCAACGCCGTGCCGAACGGCCGCCTGCGGGCGGACTCCGCGGCGCTGCGGGCACTCCGGCCCGGTCCGGCGGCGGGCGGTGCCGGACTCGATCCCGAGCAGGTGCACGCCCTGGCCGCCGCGGCCGGATTCCAGGCCGTGCTCACCTGGTCGGCGCGGGAGGACTGCTTCGACGCGGTGCTGCTGCCCGCCGCCCACACGGGCCCCGTGGCGGCGTACCGGGGAACCGCGCCAGGTCAGGGCCATGCGGCATACGCGAACAATCCGGCGGGGTCGCGAAGGCTGGTGGAACTCAACCGCGAGCTGCGGCTGCGGCTGCGTACCTGGCTGCCGGAACACATGGTGCCGGCGGCGTTCATGCTGCTCGACGAACTGCCGTTGTCGCCGATCGGCAAGCTGGACCGGCAGGCGTTGCCCGCGCCCGACTATGGGCTGCTCAGCACCGGACGGGAACCGCGGACACCCCAGGAAGAGGTGCTGTGCGGCTTGTTCGCCGAGGTGCTCGGCCTGGAGCGGGTGGGCATCGACGACAGCTTCTTCGAGCTGGGTGGCCACTCGCTGCTGGCCACCCGCCTGGTGAGCCGGATCAGGACCGCGTTCGGCGTCGAGTTGCCGATCGGGGCCGTGTTCGAGGCCCCGACCGTGGCCGACCTGGTCCGGCATCTGCACGGCGGTGACCAGGCCCGCACGACACTGCGGCAGGTCGCCCGCCCGGACGTGGTGCCGCTGTCGTTCGCACAACGCCGGTTGTGGTTCCTGTACCGCCTCGAAGGGCCGTCGGCCACCTACAACATGCCGCTGGCCCTGCGGATCTCCGGTCCGCTGGACCACGACGCGCTCCGCGACGCCGTACGCGACGTGATGATCAGGCACGAAACCCTGCGCACCGTGTTCCCCGAGGTCGACGGCGTACCCGAGCAACGGGTGCTGGACGCGGTCGAGCCGCCGTGGGAGCGGCGCCCGGTGACCGAGGCGGAGCTGACCGGGACGCTGTCGGCCGCCGTCGGCCACGGCTTCGACCTGGCCACCGAGATACCACTCCGCACGTGGCTGTTCGACGTCGCCGACGGCGACGCGGTGCTGCTCGTCCTGGTCCATCACATCGCCTGCGACGGCTGGTCGACGGCCCCGCTGGTACGCGACCTCGGCATCGCCTACGCCGCGCGGTCCGCCGGTCAGGCACCGAAGTGGGCGGAACTGCCGGTGCAGTACGCCGACTACACCGAGTGGCAACGGCAGGCCCTGGGTTCCGAGGAGGACCCGGACAGCGTGATCTCGGGGCAGGTGGCGTTCTGGCGGCAGAACCTCGCCGGAGCGCCGGAGGAGCTGGCGTTGCCGCGCGACCGGCGCCGCCCGGCCCAGCCCAGCCACGCCGGTGGGATGGTCGGTTTCCGGCTGCCCATGGACGTGCACCGGGCACTGGCGAACGTGGCGGCCGAGTCCGGCGCCAGCGTGTTCATGACGGTGCAGGCGGCGATCGCCGGGCTGCTGTCCCGGCTGGGCGCGGGCGACGACATCGTGCTGGGGGCGCCGAGCGCCGGACGCACCGACGAAGCCCTCGACGAGCTGATCGGCTGCTTCATCAACACCCTGGTGTTGCGAACTGACATGTCCGGCACGCCCACCTTCACCGAGCTTGTCGGCCGGGTGCGAGAGACCAACCTGGCAGCGTACGCGCACCAGGATCTGCCCTTCGACCGGCTGGTGGAGATCCTCAACCCGGAACGCTTCGCCAACCTGCACCCGCTGTTCCAGGTGATGCTGACCTTCGGCAACGCCGGCGACCCCGAGCCGGCGTTCCCCGGCCTGGACGCCCGCTTCATCGACGCCGGCTCCAAGGCCGCGCGGCACGACCTGCACTTCATCGTCCACGAGGTGTTCACCGACACCGGCGAGCCGGCCGGGCTGAGCGGTTCGCTGCGCTATGCCACCGACCTGTTCGACCACCGCGCCGCCGAGGCCATCGCGGCCCGGCTGGTCCGGCTGATGGAGCAAGCCGCGGCCCAGCCGCAACGGCCGGTCCACGAGATCGACATCCTCACCGACGCCGAACGGCGCCGGCTGCTGGACACATGGAACGCCACCGATCACCCCGTGCCCGAACTGACCCTGGCCGACCTGTTCGAGGCCCAGGCCGCCACCACCCCCGATGCGGTGGCGGTGGTCGCCGGTGGGGAGTCGGTGTCGTATGGGGAGTTGAATGTCCGGGCGAATCGGTTGGCGCATTGGTTGGTGGAGCGGGGGGTTGGGCCGGAGGTTTTGGTGGGGGTGGTGTTGCCGCGGTCGGTGGATTTGGTGGTCGCGGTGTTGGGGGTGTTGAAGGCCGGTGGGGCGTATGTGCCGGTGGATCCGGAGTATCCGGTGGAGCGGGTTTCGGCGACGTTGGCGGATGCTGCCCCGGTGTTGGTGCTGGAGGAGTTGCCGGATGTTTCGGACTATCCGGGGTCGAATCTGGTTTCGCGGGTGGAGTGGGCGAATCCGGCGTATGTGATTTACACCTCTGGGTCGACCGGTAAGCCCAAGGGTGTGGTGGTGGAGCATGGCGCGGTCGCGAATTACGTGAATTGGGCGGTGCATCAGTATCCGGCGGCGCGGGGGGCGACGCTGGTGCATTCGTCGATCGCGTTTGATCTGACGGTGACGGGGTTGTTCACGACGTTGTTGTCGGGTGGCCGGGTCTATTTGTCGCGGTTGGAGGATGTGTCGGGGGTTCCGGAAGCGCCGGTGGCGTTTGCCAAGGCGACTCCTTCGCACCTGCCGTTGCTGGACGGGCTGGCAGAGGACTGGTCGCCCGAAGAGATGCTGATCCTGGGCGGCGAAGCACTGTCGGGCGAGGTGATCGCCGAGTGGCGGCGGGCTCATCCCGGGGTGACGGTGGTCAACGCCTACGGCCCGACGGAACTGACCGTCAACTGCACCGACTTCCGGATCGGGCCACAGGACGCGGTAAGTCCCGGACCGGTGCCGATCGGCCGTCCGTTCTGGAATGTGCGGGCGTATGTGCTGGATGCCGAGTTGCGTCCGGTGCCTGCCGGTGTGGTGGGTGAGTTGTATGTGTCGGGAGCGCAGGTGGCTCGCGGGTACCGGGGCCGGTCGGGGTTGACGGCGGAGCGTTTTGTGGCGTGTCCGTTTGAGTCTGGTACGCGGATGTATCGGACCGGGGATCTGGTGCGGTGGACGGCTGAGGAGCAGTTGGAGTTCGTCGGCCGGGCGGATGAGCAGGTGAAGGTTCGGGGGTTCCGGATCGAGCCGGGTGAGGTGCGGGCGGTGCTGGCGGCGCATCCGCTGGTGGCTCAGGCGGTCGTGGTGTGTGTGGATGGGCCTGGCGGGGCGCAGTTGGTGGGGTATGTGGTGCCGGCCGCGGATGGGCTCGATGTGCGGGTGGTGCGTTCGTTCGTGGCGGAGCGGTTGCCGGAGTACATGGTGCCGGCGGCGGTGGTGGTGATCGATGCGGTGCCGTTGACGCCGAACGGGAAGGTGGATCGCAAGGCGTTGCCGGCTCCGGACTTCGGGTCGGTGGCTGCCGGTCGGGCGCCTCGCACGCCGCAGGAGGAGGTGCTGGCGGCTCTGTTCGCCGAGGTACTCGGCCTCGAACGCGTCAGCATCGACGACAACTTCTTCGACCTCGGCGGCCACTCGCTCCTGGCGATCCGCCTGATCGGCCGGATCCGCACCGTACTCGGCGGCACCGGACTGCCCATCAGGGCCGTCTTCGCCACACCCACCGTGGCCGAACTCGCCGAACAACTCGGCACCGGAGCCGACACAGGAAGCGCCCTTGAGGTGTTGCTGCCGCTCCGGCCAGGCCGCCGGCAGCAACCACTGTTCTGCATCCACCCCGGCAGCGGGCTGGCCTGGCCCTACGCGGGCCTGCTCCGGCACCTGGACGGCAACCTCCCGGTGTACGGAATCCAGGCTCGCGGCCTGGCCGGCGAGGAGGAACTGCCCGGGTCGGTCGAGGAGATGGCGCGCGACTACCTGGAGCAGATCCTGGCCCGGCAACCCGAAGGCCCGTACTACCTGCTGGGCTGGTCGTTCGGTGGCCGCGTCGCCCACGAGATCGCCGCCCTGCTGGAAGAGAAGGGGCAACAGGTCGGCCTGCTGGTTCTGCTCGACTGCTACCCACGGGAGGTGAAGCTCTTCGAGGAGGGACTGGCCGAGCTCATGACCCGGATCGAGCCCTCAGACGTCTACGGCGGCGTGCTCGAGATGCTGGACATCAAGCTTGAGGACCTCGCCGACGACACCCCGCTCACCTACGAACGACTGCTGGAGCTGCTGCGGGAAAGAGACAGCGCCCTGGCGAACCTGAGCGAGGCGGAGTTCTGGGCAATGGGCCGGATCATCATCAACAACGGCGTGATCGGCAGCCGGTTCACCCATCGCCGCATCTCGGCCGACATCCTGGTGCTGGCGGCGAGCGAGGAACCGGACAGCCCGCTCACCCCCGAGCTGTGGCGCACATACGTGGCCGGCGACATCGACTACCGCGAGATCCCCTGCCGGCACGCGAACATGATGAACCCCGGCCCGCTGGCGGAAGTGGGACCGATCATCGCGGAACGAATCCGGCAGACCATCAACGACCCGAAACACATCACGGAATAAGGAGCACGACATGAGCAACCCCTTCGAGGACCCGGACCGTAACTACCTGGTGCTGGTCAACGACGAGAACCAGCACTCGCTCTGGCCCGCGGACATCGACGTGCCCGCCGGCTGGACCGTGGCCAAGAGCGAAGACACCCGGGCCGCCTGCCTGGAGTACGTCGAGCAGAACTGGACCGATCTGCGTCCTGCGAGCCTGATCAAAGCCATGGACGAAGCTCGCGCCTGAGTAGCCGGGGCGTCAGCCTGCCCATTGTGATCCACCCAGAACGAAAGCGAGCACGACGTTGGACAGCACACGGCCCCGTGACCAGCGCGAAGAAGCACTTTGCGGCCTTTTCGCCGAGGTGTTGGGCGTACCGCAGGTTGGCGTGCACGACAACTTCTTCGAGCTGGGTGGTCACTCGCTCTCGGCCATCCAGTTGCTGGTGCGGGTCCGAAGTGTGATGGGTATCGAACTGCCCATCAAAAGGCTGTTCGACGTGCCGACGGTGGCCGGGCTGACGGCATGGCTGGACCACGGTGAGCACGCTCGCCCCGAACTCGTTCCTGTCGCGCGTCCGGACGTGCTGCCGTTGTCCTTCGCGCAGCGCCGGTTGTGGTTCCTGCACAAGCTGGAGGGCCCGTCGGCGACGTACAACATGCCGTTCGCGCTGCGGGTTTCTGGCGAGGTGGACCGGGAGGCCCTGTACGCGGCCGTACGCGACCTGGTGAATCGGCACGAGGCCCTGCGCACCATGTTCGTCGAAGTCGACGACGAGCCGCGGCAGGTCATCGTGGATGCCGACCAGGCTGACTTCGGCTGGCAGGTGCGGTCGGTCACCCAGGAGGCGCTGCCCCCGGTCCTGGAAGACGCCATCCGCTACGCCTTCGACCTGTCCACTGAGCTGCCGTTCCGCGCCTGCCTCTTCGAGACCGGCGCGGACGAGTCGGTGTTGCTGCTGCTCGTTCATCACATCGCCGGTGACGGCTGGTCGATGGGTCCGCTGTCCCGTGACGTGCTCGCCGCCTATACCGCGCGTGCGGCGGGGCAGGCGCCGGCGTGGGAGCCGCTGCCGGTGCAGTACGTGGATTACACGTTGTGGCAGCGGGAGTTGCTGGGGGAGGAGTCCGATCCGGAGAGTCTGTACTTCCGCCAGGTGGAGTACTGGAAGCGGCAGCTGGCGGGGTTGCCCGAGCAGCTCAATCTGCCGGCGGACCGGCCCCGCCCGCCGATGGCGTCCTATGACGGCGCGCATGTGGTCTTCGAGCTGGACGCGGCGCTGCATCGGCGGTTGGCGGAGCTGGCGCTGGGCGCCAACGCGACGGTGTTCATGGTGTTGCAGGCGGCGACCGCGGCGCTGTTCACCCGGTTGGGCGCGGGCACCGATGTTCCGCTGGGCAGTGTGGCCGCCGGTCGTACCGACCGCGCGCTGGAAGACCTGGTCGGGTTCTTCGTCAACACCTTCGTGTTGCGCACCGACACCTCCGGTGACCCGAGCTTCGCCGAGCTCGTCGCCAGGGTGCGGGAGGCCAGCCTGGCCGCCTACGACCATCATGACGTGCCGTTCGAGCACTTGGTGGAGGTGCTCAACCCGCAACGCTCCACCGCGCACCACCCGTTGTTCCAGGTCGCCTTGGTGCTACAGCCTGAGTCTGAGGAAGACTTCGACGTACCGGGCCTGCAGATCCACGATGAGGACGTCGGCACCGGCACCTCGCGTTTCGACATGATGTTGTCCCTCACCGAACGGTCCGACGGCCCGGACAACACCCCGGCCGGTATCGAGACGGTCGTCGAGTATTCGACGGATCTGTTCGATCGGAGCACGGTCGAGGGGTTGGTGGCGCGGTGGGTGCTGCTGTTGGAGCAGGTGGTGGGCGATCCCGGGCGGCGGATCGGGCAGGTGGAGATCCTGACCGAGGCCGAGCGGTCGGAGTTGCTGCCGGGATGGAACGACACCGCCGCCGACGTGCCGGAGCTGGGCCTGGCCGGTCTGTTCGGGCAGTGGGTGGACCGCACCCCGGACGCGACCGCCGTCGTCCGCGGCAGCGAGTCGCTCACCTACGCCGAGCTGGACGCGCGGGCGAACCAGCTGGCGCACTGGCTGGTCGAGCGCGGTGTGGGGCCGGAGCGGATCGTGGGGTTGACGCTGCCGCGCTCGGTGGAGCTGATGGTGGCGGTACTGGCGATCGGCAAGGCCGGTGGCGCGTATCTGCCGGTGGATCCGGACTATCCGGTGGAGCGGCGCGAATTCATGCTGGCCGACGCCGCCCCGGTGGTGGTGCTGGAGGAGTTGCCGGATGTGTCCGGCTATCCCGCGACCGACCCTGGGGTGGAGCAGGAGTTGTCGGGGGCGGCGTATGTGATCTACACCTCGGGCTCGACCGGCACCCCCAAGGGTGTGGTGGTCTCCCACGCGGGCGTGGCGAGTCTGGCGTTGTCGCAGGCGGAGCGGCTGGAGATCAGCCCGTCGAGCCGGGTGTTGCAGTTCACCTCTCCCAGCTTCGACGTGGCGTTCGGAGAGTTCGTGCTGGCGCTGGCCTCGGGCGCGGCGCTGGTGGTGGCGGAGGAGTCCGTGCCGCTGGTGGGCGACGTACTGGGGCGGGTGCTGGCCGAGCAGCGGGTCTCACACCTTTGCCTGCCCCCGTCGGTGCTGGCGGGGGTGCCGAATCCGGATCGGCTGCCGGACCTGTCGGTCGTGGTGGTGGCGGGGGAGGCGTGCCCGTCAGGGTTGGTGGCGCGCTGGTCTGCCGGTCGGCGGTTCGTGAATGCGTACGGGCCGACGGAGTCGACCGTGTACGCGTCGATCAGCGAGCCGTTGTCGGCGGCTGATGTGGTGTCGATGGGCACGCCGGTGGCGAACACCCGGCTGTACGTCCTCGACGCCCAGCTGCGTCCGGTTCCTGTTGGGGTGCCGGGCGAGTTGTACATCGCGGGAGCGGGTCTGGCCCGGGGGTATTTGAACCGGGCGGGGTTGTCGGCGGAGCGTTTCGTGGCGTGTCCGTTCGCCGCTGGGGAGCGGATGTATCGGACCGGCGACGTGGTGCGCCGGCGCCCGGACGGCTGGCTGGAGTTCGTCGGCCGTGTCGACGAGCAGGTCAAGGTACGCGGCTTCCGCATCGAACCCGGCGAGGTTG
>NZ_JBHSPA010000018.1:0-175661 GCF_042656245.1 Nonomuraea insulae | reverse complement strand
GGGCCGGTGCCGCCGCCGCAGGTGGTGTTGTTGACGCTGAACGAGGCAGGACTCGGGTTGGCGCCCGTCCAGGTGCCGTTGAAGCCGATGTTGGTGGAGGCGCCGGTGGCCAGGCTGCCGTTCCACGACAGGTTCGTACCCGTGACGCGGGTGCCGGACTGGGACCAGTTCGCGCCCCAGCCGGTCGGGGTGTACTTCTGACCGGCGTTGGCGAAGTCGAAGCCCAGCGACCATGACGTGATGGGGTCGCCGGTGTTCTTCAACGTGATGCTCGCGGTGAAACCGCCCGAGCCCGAACCCCACTGGTTGGCTGTGTAGGTCACGTCGCAGGCGACGGCGGCGTTCGCGGCGGAGCCCTGTCCGACGACGAGGCCTAAGGCCGCGACACTCGCGGCGGTCATAGTCACGGCCCATTTGCGAAGGCCGCGGTGGAGTCTCACGAGCGATCATCTCCAGTACTTAGATGGCTGGGAGCGCTCCCATGGTGTGCCGCGGTGGCAGCCGTGTACAGCGGGCGCCCTTCCGGAAGGCGCTCGCCGCCCCGCATGCTCGCCGAATGCCCCGGAACACGGATGAAACTTTCATCCCGGGCAGCCTGGTGAGAGGAAACACGGGGGTTACCGAAATGCCATTCCGTTGACATACGCCCGAGGGCACCCACAATCCCATTTGGGAGCGCTCCCACACCCCTACTCCCATGGAGACCCCGTGAAGTACAGACCTTCGATCTTTTTGACACGCTTATCGAGGCGGCTCGCCGTGGCCACGACCCTCGTTCTCGTCGCCGGCGGGACCGCCGCCGTCACGGCGGTTCCCGCCCAGGCGGCGGTGGCGTGCAGCGTGACCTACGCGGCCAACCAGTGGGGCTCGGGCTCGGGCGGTTTCACCGCGAGCATCACGTTGAAGAACACCGGCGACCCCATCACGTCATGGTCGCTGGGCTTCGACTTCCCGACCACGGGTCAGAAGTACACCCCGACCGGCTGGGGCGCGAACTGGAGTCAGTCCGGCACCCGCGTCACTGGCACGAACATGTCGTGGAACGGCAACCTGGGCACAGGCGCCTCCACCAACATCGGCTTCAACGGCACCTGGACGGGCAGCAACCCGAGCCCGACCGTGTTCAGCGTCAACGGGGTCGCCTGCGGCGGCACGGGCACCGGCTCCGCGCCCACCGTGTCGCTGACCTCGCCGACCGCCGGCCAGACGTTCACCGCACCGGCCACCGTGCCGATCGCCGCGAACGCCGCCGACTCCGACGGCACCGTGGCCAAGGTCGACTTCTACCAGGGCGCCACGCTGCTGAGCACCGACACCTCCTCCCCGTACAGCTACAGCTGGGCGAACGTGGCGGCAGGCAGCTACTCGATCACCGCCAGGGCGACCGACAACGCCGGCCTGACCACCACCTCGTCGCCGGTCGGGATCACGGTCTCGCAGAACTCGGGTCCGGCGCTCGTGGTGAGCCCGACCACGCTGTCCGTGCCAGAGGCGGGGACCGCGGCGTTCGGCGTGAGGTTGTCGCAGGCGCCGTCGGCGAACGTGACCGTCTCCGTCGCCCGCGCCAGCGGTGACGCCGACCTCACGGTCTCGGGGACCGCCACGAGGACGTTCACCACGTCCAACTGGAACACCGCGCAGAACGTCACGCTGGCCGCGGCCAACGACACCGACACGACGGCCGGCTCGGCCGTCTTCAGGGTGAGCGCCACCGGATACACCGCGGTGGACGTGACGGCCACCGAGGCGGACGACGACGTCGGCGGCAACAACCAGTACGTGCAGCGCTTCGTCGAGATGTACAACGAACTGCACGACCCGGCCAACGGTTACTTCTCGCCCGAGGGCGTGCCGTACCACTCGATCGAGACGTTCATGGTCGAGGCGCCGGACCACGGGCACGAGACCACGTCCGAGGCCTACAGCTACTACCTGTGGCTGGAGGCGACCTACGGACAGGTCACCGGCGACTGGTCGAAGTTCAACGCCGCGTGGGCCTCGATGGAGAAGTACATCATCCCGTCCACCGCGGACCAGCCGACGAACTCCTTCTACAACGCCTCGAAGCCGGCGACGTACGCGCCGGAGTCGAACACGATCAGCAACTACCCCTCGCAGCTGGACTCCGGCGTCAGCGTCGGCACCGACCCGATCGCGAGTGAGCTGCAGACCGCGTACGGCACCCGCGACATCTACGGCATGCACTGGCTGCTGGACGTCGACAACACCTACGGCTTCGGCCGCTGCGGCGACGGCACGACCAAGCCCGCCTACATCAACACCTACCAGCGCGGCCCGGAGGAGTCGGTCTTCGAGACGATCCCGCAGCCGTCCTGCGACACCTTCGCCCACGGCGGCACCAACGGCTTCCTGGACCTGTTCACCAAGGACGCCTCGTACGCCAAGCAGTGGAAGTACACCAACGCCCCCGACGCCGACGCGCGCGCCGTCCAGGCCGCCTACTGGGCGCTGACCTGGGCCAAGGCGCAGAACAAGGCCGGGGACATCTCCGCCACCGTGACCAAGGCCGCCAAGATGGGCGACTTCCTGCGCTACTCGATGTACGACAAGTACTTCAAGCAGCCCGGCTGCACGAGCACCTCGTGCGCGGCGGGCACCGGCAAGAACGCCTCCAACTACCTGATGAGCTGGTACTACGCGTGGGGCGGCGCGACCGACACCAGCGCCGGCTGGGCCTGGCGCATCGGCTCCAGCCACAACCACTCCGGCTACCAGAACCCGCTCGCGGCCTGGGCGCTGGCCAACGTGACCGAGCTCAAGCCGAAGAGCTCGACCGGCAGCGCCGACTGGAGCACCAGCCTCACCAGGCAACTGCAGTTCTACACCTGGCTGCAGTCGGCCGAAGGCGCGATCGCCGGCGGCGCGACCAACAGCTGGGAGGGCCACTACGCCACGCCGCCGTCGGGGCTGCCGAAGTTCCACGGCATGACCTACGACTGGCAGCCGGTCTACCACGACCCGCCGTCGAACCAGTGGTTCGGCTTCCAGGCGTGGTCGATGGAGCGGGTGGCGGAGTACTACTACGCCACCGGCAACGCCGACGCCAAGGCACTGCTGGACAAGTGGGTGCGGTGGGCGCTGGACAACACCACGGTCAGCGCCACCACGTACCAGATCCCGTCCACGCTGCGCTGGACCGGCCAGCCCGCCGGGAACTTCACCGCCACCTCCGGCATGCCGCCGGCCAACCCCGGCCTGCACGTGACGGTCGTGGACTACACGCAGGACGTGGGTGTCGCCGGCGCCTACGCCAAGACGCTCATGTACTACGCGGCCAAGGCGAACCACACCGAGGCCCGTGACACCGCCAAGGCGCTGCTCGACGGCGTCTGGGGCAAGCGGGACACCAAGGGCGTCTCGGTGCCGGAGACCAAGACCGACTACAACCGCCTCGACGACCCGGTGTACGTGCCTCCGGGCTGGAGCGGCGAGATGCCGAACGGCGACACGATCAACTCCAGCTCGACCTTCCTGTCGATCCGGTCCTTCTACAAGAACGACCCGGACTACGCGAAGGTGGACGCCTTCCTGAAGGGCACCGGATCGGCGCCCGTCTTCAACTACCACCGGTTCTGGGCGCAGGTGGACGTAGCCGTCGCCCTCGCCGAGTACGGGCGGCTCTTCCCGTGAGAAAAGCAGCACTCATAGCTGCGGCGTCGCTGGTCCTGCCCCTGATCGGGGCGGGGCCTGCGGCCCACGCCGCACCGGCCTTCGCCTATGGCGAGGCGCTGCAGAAGTCGTTGTGGTTCTACGAGGCCCAGCAGTCGGGCGCGCTGCCCGACTGGAACCGCGTCTCCTGGCGCGGCGACTCGGGCATGAACGACGGCAAGGACGTCGGGGTGGATCTCACGGGCGGCTGGTACGACGCGGGCGACCACGTCAAGTTCGGCTTCCCGATGGCCTTCTCCGCCACGATGCTGGCCTGGGGCGCGGTGGACTACCGCGACGCGTACACGGGCTCCGGCCAGCTCACGAACCTGCTCAACAATCTCAAGTTCGTCAACGACTACTTCATCAAGGCCCACCCGTCGGCGAACGTGCTCTACGGGCAGGTGGGCAACGGCGGCACGGACCACGCGTGGTGGGGCCCGGCCGAGGCGATGTCGATGAGCCGGCCGGCGTACAAGATCGACGCCTCGTGCGGCGGGTCGGACCTGGCGGGGGAGACGGCGGCCGCGATGGCGGCCTCCTCGATCGTCTTCCGCCCGACAAATCCTTCTTATGCCGACACGCTGGTGACGCATGCCAAGCAGCTCTACACCTTCGCCGACACGGTCAGGAAGAAGTACAGCGAGTGCATAACGGACGCCTCCAGCTACTACAACTCGTGGAGCGGCTTCAACGACGAGCTGGTGTGGGGCGCGATCTGGCTCTACCGGGCCACGAACGACGCCTCCTACCTGGCCAAGGCCGAGAGCGGCTACGCCAACCTGGGCACCGAGCCGCAGACGACGACCAAGTCGTACAAGTGGACGATCGCCTGGGACGACAAGTCGTACGGCGCGTACGTGCTCCTGCACAAGCTGACCGGCAAACAGCAGTACCTCGACGACGCCAACCGCTGGCTCGACTGGTGGACGGTCGGCGTGAACGGGGCCAAGGTGGCGTACTCGCCCGGCGGGCAGGCCGTGCTCGACCGGTGGGGCTCGCTGCGGTACGCGGCCAACACCGCGTTCGCGGCGCTCGTCCACAGTGACGCGATCACCGACGCGACGCGCAAGACCCGCTACCACGACTTCGCGGTCCGGCAGATCAACTACGCGCTCGGGGACAACCCGCGCAACTCCTCGTACCTGATCGGGTTCGGCGCCAACCCGCCCAGGAACCCGCACCACCGTACGGCGCACGGCTCGTGGACCGACCAGATCACCAGCCCCGAGCAGACCCGCCACACCCTGTACGGCGCCCTCGTCGGCGGCCCGCCCGACCCGAACGACGCCTACGCCGACAAACGCGACGACTACGTCATGAACGAGGTCGCCACCGACTACAACGCCGGCTTCACCAGCGCCCTCGCCCGGCTCTACAAGGAGTACGGAGGCGCCCCGGCGGCCGGCTTCCCCGTCGAGGAGACCCCGGACGGGCCCGAGATCTTCATCGAGGCGGGCGTGAACGCCTCCGGCGGCACCTTCACCGAGATCAAGGCCATCGTGCGCAACCAGTCGGCCTGGCCCGCCAGGGTCCTGTCGGACGGTTCGTTCCGCTATTACTTCACCCTCGACGGCTCGACGACCGCCTCGCAGATCAGCGTGTCCTCGGCCTACACGCAGTGCAAGGCGCCGACGTCGCACCAGGCGAGCGGCAGCACGTACTACGTGAACGTCGACTGCTCCGGGCAGGCCATCGCGCCGGCCGGGCAGTCGCAGCACCGCAGGGAGGTGCAGTTCCGGATCAGCAGCGCGGGCACGTGGGACCCGGCCAACGACTGGTCGTACAGGAACATCCCCACCACGCCCGGCACGACGCCGGTGCGCACCTCGAACATCACTCTCTACAGCGGCGCCACCAAGATCTGGGGTGAGCCGCCGGGTGCGGAGGCACCGGACACGACAGCGCCCAGCAAGCCGGGCAAACCCGCGGTCTCCGGGATCACGGGTTCGGCGGCGAGGCTGAGCTGGACGGCGTCCACCGACAACGTGGGCGTGAGCGGTTACGACGTCTACCTGGGGTCCACCAAGGTAGGAACCGCCACGACCACGTCCTTCGACCTGAGCGGGCTCACCCCCGCCACGGCCTACACCGCCCACGTGGTGGCGAGGGACGCGGCGGGCAACACCTCGGCCCAGTCCGACGGCACGGCCTTCACCACGACCTCCGCGCCGGCCGGCGGGTGCACGGCCACCTACAAGGTGACCAGCTCGTGGGGCGGCGCGTACCAGGCCGAGGTGACGGTGAAGAACGCCGGCACCGCCGCGACCAGCGCCTGGACGGTCACCTGGAGCTCCCAGAACACGATCACCCAGCTCTGGGGCGGCAAGCACACCGTGTCCGGCTCGACGGTCACGGTCAGGAACGAGGGGTGGAACGGCGCGCTCGCGCCCGGCGCCACCACCACGTTCGGCTTCATCGCCAACGGCACCTCCACCACCCCCGACCCGATCACCTGCACCCCCGCCTGACCCTAGACCCCGCCCCCGCCGCAGTAGCGGCGGGGGCGGTTCCATCGGGCCAGTGAAAGGCACCACATGAGAGCACTGTTCACCGCGCTTGGACTACTGGCCGCGCTCCTTGTCGCATCCCCGGCGCACGCCGCCACCGGCCTGCACGTCAGCGGGACGAAGCTCCTCGAGTCCGGCGGCCAGGAGTTCGTCATGCGCGGCACCAGCCACGCCCACACCTGGTACGCCGGCCAGACCAAAGCGTTCGCCGACATCAAGTCGCTGAAGGCCAACACCGTACGCGTCGTGCTCAGCGGCGGCCGGTGGACCGCCAACAACGTCTCCGACGTGGCCAACGTCGTCTCCCTCTGCAAGCAGAACAAGCTCATCTGCGTCCTGGAGAACCACGACACCACCGGGTACGGCGAGCAGAGCGGCGCCTACACCCTCGACCAGGCCGCCGACTACTGGATCAGCGTCAAGTCCGCCCTGGTCGGCCAGGAGGACTACGTCATCGTCAACATCGGCAACGAGCCGATCGGCAACAACGTCGTCACCCCCGGCTGGGCCGCCGCAACCACGGCCGCGATCCAGAAGCTGCGCACCAACGGCTTCGACCACGCGATCATGGTGGACGCCCCCAACTGGGGCCAGGACTGGCAGTTCGGCATGCGCGACAACGCGCGGACGGTCTTCGACAGCGACCCCGACAAGAACACGATCTTCTCCGTGCACATGTACGGGGTCTTCGACACGGCCGCGGAGATCACCGCGTACATGGACGCGTTCAAGACCGCCGGGCTGCCGCTGGTCGTGGGCGAGTTCGGGTTCGACCACTCCGACGGCAACCCCGACGAGGACACCATCATGGCGCAGGCCGTGAGCCGTGGCCTGGGCTACCTGGGATGGTCCTGGAGCGGCAACGGCGGGGGCGTCGAATACCTCGACCAGGTCACCAACTTCGACGTCACCCAGCTCACGTCCTGGGGACAGCGGCTGTTCAACGGCGCCAACGGCATCGCCGCGACCGCCAGGCAAGCCGCGATCTACGGCGGCGGCACCACCGACCCGACCCCGCCCAGCGTGCCCGGCACGCCGTCGGCCTCCGCCGTCGCCTCCACCGGGGCCACCCTGACCTGGACCGCCTCCACCGACAACGTGGGCGTGACCGGGTACGACGTCTATACCTCCACCGGCGCCTCGCTCGGGGCCTCCGCCACGAACTCGATCACGCTGACCGGGCTGACGCCCGCGACCGCCTACCAGGTGTACGTCAAGGCCAGGGACGCGGCCGGCAACCAGTCCGCCCAGTCGCCCTCCGCGTCGTTCACCACCTCAGCCGCGCCGGTGGGCGGGTGCACGGCGGTGGGGACCGTACAGAGTCAGTGGGGCAACGGCTACGTCGTCCAGCCCCTCACCGTGACCAACACCAGCACCTCGGCCAAGACGAGCTGGACGGTCACCTTCACCCTGCCCGCCGGCCACACCCTCGCGGGCTCCTGGAACGCCGCCGTGACGGTCTCCGGCCAGACGGTGACGGCCAAGAACCTCGCCTACAACGGCACCCTCGCCCCGAACGCCACCACCGGCTTCGGCCTCCAGGTCAGCCGCCCGACGGGCAACACCTCCATCCCGTCCGGCTACACGTGCGCCAACTGAACTCCCCGGCCCACAGGTGCGTATGAGGAGGTGAGGCCCTAACCATCTATCCCTGCCCCACACACCATCCCCGCCCGGATGGGACGGACGCGGCCGAAACCTCCACTCGGCCGCGTCCGTTTTCCACCGCCCCACTCACCGCGCTTTCGGTGGGCCCTTTCATAGGACACGAGGGAACGCGCCCACCCTGCGCCCGCCGTCCCAGAATGCCGTCCTGCCGGGGGAGCCCACCTGCCCAGGAGCTTGGCACACCGGAGACACCTACGCGCCCGCCATACACCTGCCTGCGCGCTCCCCACGCGCCTGCCTGCGCGCCCGCTCCGGTCGCCGGGGGTCGCGGCGAAGGTGGGTGGGGGCCGATGGTGGCCGGCCCCCGGGATGGGTTACTTCGCGGTGGAAGAGGCCAGGGCGAATCGTTCCTGGGCTGCCTCGATGGCCGAATCGTCCGAGAACTCCTCGAACGCCAGCGAGTGATACCGCTCAGGGATGAGCTGCCGGACCCGATCGGGATAGCCGAGTCCGGCCTTGGGCACCCGGACCTCCGGCGGGATGCTGATCTTGACGGCGATGGGCCCCGAGGCGCGTACGGAGGAAGCCCAGTCGGGGCTCTCCCCGGTGATGGCGCACATGTGGCGGGCGTAGACCCACCGCACCTCCACCAGAGAGGTGGCGCCCGGGGGTTCGGTGCCGAAGGGTTCCACGGCGCACACGACGCGGGAGTCGAAGCTGTGCCCGTGGGCGTGGTGCTCGCCGGGTGAGGCCTGTTCGAGGATCAGGGTCACCTGGGCGGCGAGCTCTTCGTTCAGCTGCGTGGAGGGTTGCCTGGCAACGAAGAACATCACCCCGGCCAGGGTCAGGCTGGCCAGGGTGACGCTTGCCGCGACGAGCCCGCGACGTGTTCTGATCACGGGCTGGTGCAGGTCAGGGTGGGTGCGGGGCTCGGGATGGAGCCGGTGGCGTTGAAGCCGAACGCGGTGGACGCGTTCGACCCGAGCTGGCCGTTGTAGGTGGCGTTCTTGACCGCCACGTTCGGCGGTTGCCCGGACAGCACACCGTTCCACGGCGAGCCGTCGAAGCCCTGGCCGCCGCTGTAGGTCCACTTGACCGTCCAGCCGTTCAGTGAGCTGGTGCTGGTGTTCTTCACGGTGACCTCACCCTGGAAGTGGCCGGCCCAGCCGGTGTTGGTGGCCTTCCAGGTGGCGGTGCAGGCGCCCGTGGGAGTCGGGGTCACGGTCGGGGTCACAGTTGGGGTCACGGTCGGGGTCACGGACGGGTCGGGGGTGCTGCCGCCGGGGCCGACACCGGTGACCTGGCCGTTGCCGCCGTCGAAGACGACGTCGGAGCAGCTGTAGAAGTTCTCGTTGCTGTCGGAACGGATCCAGTGCGTGTAGATGATGTGCCGGCCGGACTTGCCGGACGGGAGCTGGGCGTTCCAGTAGTAGTAGTTGAGCCCGCCGGCGCCGCCGGTCTTGGGCGGGTTGGTGGCGCTGCCGAACGACTCCAGGTCGGACCACTTCAGCGCCCCGTTGGCGTTCCAGCCGTTCTTGGTGATGTAGTAGTTGAACGAGCCGGGGTGCTCGGCCCAGTTGCTGTGCCGCATCTGGATGCTGGCACCGGAGGTCAGGTGGGTCAGCGGCCAGTCGGAGCGGACGGCGTTGTAGGACGAGAAGTCGTACGGGCCGCCGGTGCCGCCGCTGCAGAGTTGTCCGTCAGGGATGAATCCGCTGGTCCGGCCCGCGCCGTCGGAGCGCAGCACGGCGAACCAGTTGTACAGGGGGGTCGCGCCGCTCTGGTTGACGGCGGCGGCGCACGCGGGGTTGTAGGGCAGGATCTGGCCGTTTTCCCGCAGGCCGTCCTGCCAGCACAGGAACGTACGGGCGCCGGGGAACATCGACACGCCGTGGGCCTGCGCGGGCATCGGTGCGATCAGGACAGAGGTGATGAGGACCAGGACGGCGGTAAGTGCCGCCGACTTGAATAACTTCATGGGGATTCCCTTGTGCTGACGACAGAGGAAACCTGCCCACGACCTGCCCGCCCGGCCTGCGCATTGAATCATGACTTTTCGGGATTCGACAACGCTCGGTGAAACTTTCAGCCGATCTTCGTCACGGTTTTCCCTGGTGACCCGCCTCACCCCTGGTCGCTCACGAATGCGGGAGCTTGCCGTGCCGGTAATGGCTGAGGAGGCTGAGGGTTGGGAGCGCTCCCACTACACTCCCCTGTCTGAGAGGCGGGAGCAACACGCCATGAGGCACGCGCACATCCACCTGATCATCGCGGCGTTATTCGCCACCGGTCTGTTCGCCGCGCCGGCGCAGGCCGCGCCGGTGCTCTGCGAGAAGTTCGGCTCGGCGACCGTACAGAACGGCCGCTACGTCGTCATCAACAACGTCTGGGGCGCGGACACCGCCCAGTGCATCGACGTCAACCAGAATGGTGGCTTCGCCGTCACGCAGGCCGCGCACAACAAGGCCACCAACGGAGCCCCGGCGTCGTATCCCGCGATCTACGCGGGCTGCCACTACGCCAACTGCAGCACCGGCAGCGGACTGCCCATGCAGGCCGGCTCGTCGAGCTTCAACTCACTGCGTACCAGCGTGAGCATGACCTACCCGAGCAGCGGCGTCTGGGACGCGGCCTACGACATCTGGTTCGACCCCACTCCGCGTACCGACGGTCAGAACACCGGCGCCGAGGTGATGATCTGGCTCAACAAGCAGGGCTCGATCCAGCCCGTCGGCTCCCAGGTCGGCACCGCCACCCTGGCGGGCGGCACCTGGCAGGTCTGGCAGGGCAACATCGGCTGGAACGTGATCTCGTACGTGCGCACCTCGGCCACCTCGTCGCTCGACTTCACGATCAACACCTTCTACGCCGACGCGATCAGCCGCGGTTACGCCCAGCGGTCGTGGTACCTGACCAGCGTGCAGGCCGGTTTCGAGCCCTGGGTCGGCGGCGCGGGCCTGGCGGTCAACTCCTTCTCGTTCGGCTCGGGCGGCGGCCAGACCGACAGCACGCCGCCCAGCGTGCCCGGCAACCCGTCCGCCTCCGGCACCACCTCGAACAGCACCACGCTGTCGTGGGGCGCCTCCAGCGACAACGTGGGCGTGAGCGGGTACGACGTGCTGCGCGCGACGGGTGACACCTTCACCAGGGTCGGCGGCGGCACGGGCACGAGCTACACCGACAGCGGCCTGAGCCCCGCCACCACCTACCGCTACCGGATCAGGGCGAGGGACGCCGCGGGCAACCTCTCATCCGAGTCCGCCACGGTCACGGTGACCACCCAGCAGGGCGGCGGCGGTGGCGGCGGCTGCGCGGTCACCCCCACCACCCAGACCACCTGGAACAACGGTTACGTCATCCAGCCGGTGACCGTCACGAACCGCGGCACCTCGGCGCTCAGCTCCTGGACGGTCACGTTCGCGCTGCCGTCCGGGCACACGATCACCGGCATGTGGAACGCGAGCTACACCGTCAGCGGCGGCACGGTCACGGTCAGGAGCAACGGCGCTCTCGGGCCGAACGCGAGCACGTCCTTCGGCTACCAGGCGACGCGGCCGAACGGCAACACGCAGGTGCCCACCGGTTACACCTGCGCATGAGACTCGCGCGGGCACGCTTTGCGAGGGGCCCCGCCCGCGCGACCACAGGAGGGGCACGGCTGGTGCTGCCGTGCCCCTCCTCAAACAGCGTCGATCCCGCTATGTCGCGGGGCCGGTGATCAGCGTCGATCCCGCCGTACGGCGCGGTCGGTGATCAGCGTCGATCCCGCTGTATCGCGGGGTCGATGATCAGCGTCAGTCCGGCTGGATGGCGGCGTCGATGTCGTCCAGCCTGGCCTGCAACTCGCTCAGGCAGGCAGGGGTGAGCCGGCCCTCCCGCATGCGGTCGGTGAGCTTCGTGCGCAGGTTCTCGGTCCTGGACTCCTCGGGTCCGTGCCGCACCGCCACGGCGCTCTCCAGCACCTGCCGCAGGTCGAGCACGACGTCGGCGTCGGTCGCGCCACACGGCGTCCTGGCCTCCAGCACGGTCCTGAAGCCGTCCGCGGCCTGCCGTACGGTGACCGACGCGGACGGCGAGCTCTCGATCAGCCTGGCCGTCACCGTCGGGGACGGCGCCGGCTCGGCCACCCGCGCCTGCTGCTGCCGCTCGGGCGGCTCCGCCTGCTGGAACCAGAGCAGAGCGGACAGCACGACGACCGCCGAGCCCGCCACCGTGAGCCCGCGCCGCACGTGCCGGCCCAGCGTCACGGTGCCGAGCGCGGAGGTGAGCGCCGAGACGATCTGCGCCGCCGTCGGCCGCCGCTCCGGCTCGTCCGCCAGGCAGCGCTGGCAGAGCGTGGCGATGGCGTTGGGCACTCCGGGTACGCGGGGCGGCGGCGAGGTCCTGGAGGCGGCCTCGATCTCCTCCCACGTGGTCTCCGGGTACGGCGTGCGCCCGGTGAGCATGGCGTGCAGCAGCACGCCCAGGGCGTACACGTCGACCGCGGGATGGGTCGGCGCGCCGAGCAGCCGCTCGGGGGCGACGTACGGAGGGGTGCCCCGGTCGTCGTCGGGGTCGCCCGCCCAGGACGCGATGCCGAAGTCGAGCAGTTTCGGGCCGCCCGCGGTGAGCAGCACGTTCTCCGCCGTGACGTCCCTGTGCACCAGGCCGCGCGCGTGCCCGGCCATCAGCACCCGCGCCAGCCGCAGCGCGATGGCCGCCGCCTCGGACCACGGCAGCGGGCCCTTCTCGATGCGCTCGGCCAGCGGGGTGCCGTCGAGCAGCGGCATCACCACGTACGCGGCGACACCGCCGTTCGTGGTGACGGTCTCGCCGTAGTCGTAGATCTCGATGGAGTCGGGATGGATGAAGCGGGCGGCGGCACGGGCCTCGCTGCGTACGCTGACCCGTTGACCCGAGTCGGTGTGCAGCGAGGCCGTGAGCACCTTGACCGCGATCATCCGGTGCAGGGACTGGTCGAAGGCACGCCAGATGACCGACATGCCTCCGCTGGCCAGCGGATCCAGCAACAGATACCGCCGGGCCAGCACATCCCCAGGCTCAAGCCGACTCACGGACGACCAGTTCCGTGGGGAGTACGGGGTCGATCCCCGCTGCCCCCGTCAGGAGCAGCCGGGTGGCGACCGTGGCGAGCTCCTCGACGGGCTGGCGGATGGTGGTGAGGGCGGGAACGGTGTGTCTGGCGACCGGAGCGTCGTCGAACCCGATCACCGCGACGTCGGCGGGGACCTTGCGGCCCGCCCTGCGCAGTGCCTGGATCGCGCCCGCCGCCATCAGGTCGGAGGCCACGAAGACGGCGTCGAGGCCGGGGGCATGGCGTAACAACCACTGCATGGCGTGGGTGCCGGACGCGGCCGTGAAGTCCCCGTACGCGACGGGTACGTCAGGTGCGCCGGCCGCCTGCAGGGTGCGTACCAGGCCTTCTAATCGGTCGCGGGCTCCGGGTAACGACGGCGGGCCGCCGATGGCGGCGACATTACGGCGGCCCGACAACAGGAAATGTTCGGCCGCCTGACGGCCGCCGTCGAAGTTGTCGACGTCGGCGAACGGGAGTTTGAGGTCGTGGGGCGGGCGGCCGATGTTGCGCACCGGGACGCCCGAGGTGGATAGCTTGATCGCCAGGGGGTGACGCTCTCTGGCGCCCACGATCAGCACCGCGCCGGATAGGGCGGGCAGCGTGGACGAGGTGGGGGTGACGGTGGTCACCATGAGGTGGGTGCCGTGTTCGGCTATCACGGCGCCCGCGGCGGACAGGAGCCTGGCGTAGTAGGGCTCGGAGAAGAGCCGGGGAAGGTGGTCACAGATCACCGCTGTGACGCCGTCGGCCAGGGTCTTGGCGGCCGTTCCCCGGGGTGCGCGTTGTCGGACGTATCCCATGCGGGACACGGCGTCGTAGACTTGGCGGCGGGTCGAGGTACTGACCCGCACCGAGCCCGTGAGGACTCGAGATGCGGTCGCGGGGGAAACCCCTGCAGCGGCCGCCACCTGTGCCAGTGTGGGCTGCTCGGTCATGGAGCACCTCGCGGGAAGATCCTGGGAGCGCTCCCACGTTACCAATGTTTCGCCGCTGTTAATAGGGCCTTTGCAAGGAGTGCGCCCCTCAGTGCGGACGCACTCCGAATTTGCTCAGCTAGGGGCACTGGTGGCCCTCAGAGGTTTCTGAGCCGGATGTGGATCACGGCATATTGACCGCGCCCGATTTGTCTTATCCGACGATCAGGAAACCCTTTCTATCCTTGATCACCGAAGTCCGCGATGTCCACGTCGTCCAGTCCCCCGTCTGTCGTCACGTCGCCCTCGTCGTCGGGCTCCGTCCGCTCCACCGGCGCGCAACCCGAGCCGCAGCCGCCGAAGCGCGAGGTGTTGACCGGGGTGAACTCATCGGCCGGGACGCCCTTCAGGGCGGAGAGCATGGTGTCCTTCCAGATCGGCCCGGGGATCGAGGCGCCGAAGACCGAGCCGAAGTACCGGCCGCCGATGGTGACACCGTTGAGCTTGTGGTCCTGGGCGCCGCGCGGGTCGCCGATGCTGACCGCGCCCGCCAGGTTGGGGGTGAAGCCGGCGAACCAGGCGCTGGCCTGCGAGTCCGTGGTGCCGGTCTTGCCTCCCGCCGGTCGGCCGATGCCGCCGACGCTGCTCATCGTGCCCTTGGTGAACACGCCGGACAGGATGCTCGCCGCGGCGTCCGCCACCTCCGCGTCCATGGCCTGCTTGCACTTGGGCTTGTAGTTCTTCACCTTGCCGTCACGGTCGGTGATCTTGGTGATCGCCATCGGCGCGCAGTACTTGCCGCGCGCCCCGATGGAGGCGTAGGCGTTGGCGACGGTCACCGGGTCCATCTCGTTGATCCCGAGCGTGAACGTCTCGTACTCCTGCAGCGGCAGCCCGTCGGAGCGCTTGATGCCCAGCGACTTGGCGGTCTGGATCGTGTCACACAGGCCCACCTTCTGCTCCAGCTGCACGAAGAAGGTGTTGACCGACTGCCAGGTGCCGGTCTGCAGGGTCTTGAAGCCGCCGCCGCCCTCGTCGTTGGTGACGGTGTGACTGGGGTCGCCGATGTTCTCGTTCTTGCAGTTCTTGAACGAGGAGTAGTACGGGGAGGTGTAGCCGCCGCCGACGCTGAACCCGTCGTTGATCTTCATGCCCTCCTTGAGGGCGGTGAGCAGAGTGAACGTCTTGAACGTCGAGCCCGCCTGGAAGCCGGTGCCGCCGCCGTGCACCGCGTCGGCGACCACGTTGAACGACATTTCCTTCTTGCGCTTGTTGTTGCCGTACTTGCGGCTGGCGGCCATGGCCTTGATCGCGCCCGTGCCCGGCTCCACCAGGGCCTCGGAGGCGACCGGGTCGTCGGAGGCGAAGACGTGCTTCTTGATCGCCTTGTCGGCGGCCGTCTGCATCTTCGGGTCCAGCGTGGTCTGGATCGTCAGGCCGCCCCGGTTGAGGAACTGGCTCCTGGCCTTGGCCGTCTTGCCGAAGATCGGGTTGCTGAGGACCTCGTTGCGCACGTACATGCAGAAGTACGGCACGTTGCTGGCGCCGCACCCGCCCGGGATCGCGATGTTCTTGAAGCCGAGCTTCTTCTTCTTGGCCTCGGCGGCCTCTTCAGGCGTGATCTTCTTCAGCTCGGCCATCCGGTCGAGGACCACGTTGCGCCGCGACAGCAACCGCTTCTGCTGCGCCTTGCCGATGTTGGGGTCGGTCGAGTTGGGGTCCTGCACGGCGCCGGCCAGCGTCGCCGCCTGCGACAGCGTCAGCTCCGACGCGCTCACCCCGAAGAAACGCCTCGCCGCCGCCTCCACCCCATTGGCGCCGGCGCCGAAGTAGGCGATGTTGAGGTATTTCTCCAGGATCTCGTTCTTGGTGTACTTCTCCTCGATCGCCATCGCGTAGCGCAGCTCCTTGAGCTTGCGCGCGTAGCTGGCCTCCAGGGCCGCGTTCCGTTCCTTGTCGCTGGTGGCGGAGTTGAGCAGCACCTGCTTGACGTACTGCTGGGTGATCGACGAGCCGCCCTGGGCGATGCCGCCGGAGGTGGCGTTCTTGGCCAGGGCCCGGACGGTGCCCTCGATGTCGATCGCGCCGTGCTCGTAGAAGCGGAAGTCCTCGATGGAGATGATGGCCGTCTTCATGATGTCGGCCACCTGGGCGAGGGGGACGCTCTCGCGGTACTCCTCCCAGAAGTACGCGATCTCGTTGCCCTTGGCGTCGAGCACCGTGGTCCGCTCGGCCAGCGGGGGTTCCTTGAGCTGCTCGGGTTTGATGCCCAGGTCCTCCGACGCCGAGACGAACATCGCCCCGCCGCCCCCCACCGCGGGCAGCGCGATGGCGGCTGCCACTACGCCGGCTGCCGCCGCGGCCGCCGTCAGGCGCGCGACACTCGACATACGGGAACCCATGCTGGTAAACCCTCTCCCTTGTGGCAATAGGGTGCATCCTAAACCCGGGCAAGACATGCTCCGTGTAAAGGCTTGGACGCTTCAAGAGGCGTGAATGTTCAGCCTGGAGCGGGGGTTTTTCGCCGAGTTCGCGCGCATAACGGGCGTTCGGGCAGCTTGGGGCTCGTGGGACGACCGCCTTCTTCTTCGGCGAACTGAGTTTCCACCAGCGACGGGCAAAGAACCGTGTCGGCCGCCCGGCGGCCGCGCGCCGATCTGGCAACGTCTCACCAGGGCATTCTTCCTTGGCCTTGGTGGAGGGCTTTATGCGTCGCGTCGGGGATGGCGAGCACGTCGATCGGCTGCTCGCCGCCGCCAGGACATGGTGGGCGGGTGGCTCCGGCGGTGACGGCTGCGTCGTGGCGGAGGCGTACGACGACGATCTTCGGGTCGTGGCCCGTACGTTGCTGGTGGCGAAGGCGGTCTGCGGCCTGCTGTCCGCGCGGCTGGTCGCGCGGACCGGGCCCGAGTGGGCGGGGCTGGCCGAGGCGTTCGGCGCCGAGACGGACGTGCGGCCTGAGACGCCGCTGGCCGCGCTGGTCACCAGCCGGGTGGACCGCGCTGTGCCCAGGGAGATCCCCGTCGTGCACGTGCACGGGACGGGGACGCTGAAGGCGTACGCGCTCTTTCCGGACCAGGGGCCCTGCTCGATCGAGGAGGAGCTGCCCGCCAGGGTCGGCGCGTTCTTCGAGCGGCACGTCTGGCCGCTGCGTGACGTGCTGCGGCCCAGCGCCGAGCGGGTGGCCTGGCGGGCGAAGAGCGGCTACCAGATCCGTACGGAGACCGAGCGCCGCCAGCTCCGCCGGTACGGCTGCGCCCGCCTGGGCCTCGACCCCGACCGGCCCACGGTCGCGATCTTCGGCCACCCGCCGGAACGCGACGCGCCGCTCTTCGAGACGACGACGGAGTTCGCCGCCGCCGACCGGTCCGCGAACTGGTTGTTCCTCGACCGGGCCGGCCCGCTGTCCGCCAACCTCCTGTGGAGCGTGGCGGACGTGGGCGTCGCGTTCGGCGACAGCGATCTGCCCGCGTTCGGCATCCCCGTCATCCAGGCCGGCTGGGCCGAGGGCGGCGCGTGCGGCGCCACGCACGTCTCGCGCTCGCCGTCGGAGCACCGCCTGATGCTCGAAGAGGCCATCGCCAGGCACGCCAAGGGCGAGTCCTTCCTCGGTCCCGAGCAGCGCGAACGCGCCCGGCTGTGGCTCTGGCTGCGCCGCTGCGGCGCCGACGTGCCCAGCCAGCTTCTGCCCCACTGGCAGCACGGCGACGACTACGCGCGGGCGCTGGCCGTCAACCTGCGGCACGTGGAGCGCGACGGCGACCCCCTGTACGGCGCGCTCGCCCGCATGTGGGAGCGGCGCGAACCCCTCCTCACCCGATTCGACTTCCACGACCCGGCCGCTCTGGCCGCCACACTCACCCCGTCGAGGAGCACCCGATGACCAACTCAGGGTCCGCCACGGAACTGGATCAGGTGATCCTGCCCGCCATCCCGCCCATCCATCTGACCAGCGGCAAGGTGGCCGCGCTGCAGGTGGCCGACCGGCTGCGCCGTGGCAGCCAGATCGTGGGCAGGTTCGAGACGTCCGGGCTGGCCGGCTTCAAGGTGTCGGCCCAGGGGCGGACGCTGCGGGTGCAGGTGGCGCTGTCGGCCGACGAGCGGTCGGTGAGCGGGTGGCACGAAGGGCGTACCGAGGTGGCGGGTCTGCCCCGCCTCGTACAGGTCCGGTCCCAGGGGCGGCTGCGTCAGTGCGTGCTGCTGCGCGGCAAGAAGGCGCACGCCAGGGTGGCCTTCGACCTGTCGCCGGAGGAGATCCCCGACGACGGGCTGATCTGCGTCGAGGTGCTGGACATCACCGAGGGCGACGGCGTCTGCGAGGAGGTGCGGCAGGCCGTGGCGGGCCGCGTCGCCGAGGACGGGGTGGCCGGGCTCCGGCTGGACAAGGTCGTGTTCGAGGAGCCGCCGCCCGTGGACTACGACCCCGACACGCTCGACGGCTCACGCTGCGAGCTCTACTCCCTGATCAGCGCGGGCGGTCTGGCCAACCTCAACCGGCAGGGCCCGCGGGTGCTGCGTTCCGGCATGTTCGTGGTCAACCCCGTGCTCAAGGACCGGTTCGGCTCCAGCGGCCACGTCACGCTCCGGCTCGGCACCAGGGCGGAGGCGGTGAGCATGATCCCCGCGACGTGGCGGCGGGTCAACAGCGAGCTGCGCTGGCTGCGCCACGCCACCAGGAAGCTCCTGCACTCGGCGGCGCCGTCCGTGGCGGGCGTGTTCAGCCTCAGGGACGGTGACCTGGGAGCGCCGGAGCAGAGCATGCTGGGCAACGTCACCGACCTCGTGCTGCCCAGCCCCACGGCCTCACCGCTGCTGGTGGTCCTGGCGCCCTGCCCCGACTCCATACCGACGCTGGAGTCCGGCACCGCGCACTAGTACGGATACGGATAGTTTCCGCTCGAATAAGATGCGGTCATGGCCGACGCTATCGACGCGATCCTGGAGCAGTGGCGGCGCGAGCGCCCCGACCTCGACCTGTCGGCCATGGACGTCTTCGGCCGCCTCGCCCAGATCACCCGGCTGATGACACCGCAGGTGGACCGGGTCTTCACCAAGCGCGGGCTGCGGCAGGGCGAGTTCGACGTGCTGGCCGCGCTGCGCCGGGCGGGGCCGCCGTACACGCTGATCCCCTCCGAGCTGTCGGCGGTGCTGATGATGTCGCGCGCCGGCATGACCAACCGGCTCGACCGGCTGGAGAGCGCCGGGCTGGTCGAGCGCAGCCTCGACCCCGCCGACCGGCGCAGTTTCCGCGTCAGGCTCACCGAGGAGGGCCTGCGGATCATCGACGACACCATGACGGAACACGCCGCGAACCTCGCCCGCCTGATCTCCCCGCTCACCACCGACGACATGCGGAATCTCGCCGCCCTCATGCGCAAGCTGGCCGACGGTCCCCTTGGTGACCGCGGGAACGACGGGGCCCAATGGGGCGGGGAAAAATGACGATTGACCGTGATAAAGCCTCTCAGCGGGCAGTTTGAATGATGTGTCCAGGAGCGGATTGCGCATCGAGACGACCCGGCACCTCCCCTGCACGGTTATCCGCGCCATCGGCGTGCTCGACCACGCCGGCCGGGTCCGGTTCAGCGCGCGCATCAACGCCGTGTGGGGCTGGACCGTCGGACCCGTCCTCGTGCTCGACCTGGCCGACCTGGACTTCTACGACTCGTCGGTCATCGGGGTGCTGGCGATGGCGATGCAGCGGATGGAGGAGGAGGGCGGCGACGGCCGGATCATCCTGGTGCGGCCCTCCGACCACCTGCTGTCGGCGCTGCGGCTGACGGACCTGCTCTCGCACGTCGAGCTGCGCGACGGCGTCGAGGAGACGGTGGCGGAGCTGATGGTGCAGCTGGAGGAACACGCCTCGCCGGCCCCCGACTGACGCCGCCTCACATCCCGTACGCCTCCAGCAGCCGCAGCCACACCTCGCTCACCGTCGGGAACGACGGGACCGCGTGCCAGAGCCGGTCGAGCGGCACCTCGGCCGTCACCGCGATCGTGGCGGCGTGCAGCAGCTCGGCCGCGCCCGGCGCCGCGAACGTGATGCCGACCAGCACCTTCCTGTCCTCGTCCACCACGGCCCTGGCCCTGCCCCGGTAACCGTCGCCCTGCAGGTAGGCCCCGGTGACGGACCCCATGTCGTAGTCCACCGCGCGCACCCGGATGCCGGCCCGGCGAGCCGCCTCCTCGGTACGGCCCACGGCGCAGATCTGCGGGTCGGTGAAGACCACCTGGGGCGCCCCGTAGCCGCCGGCGAGGTCGCGCATCGCGGGCAGCTCGTCGCCGCGCGCCCGCGCCGCGATCACGTCGCCGCAGATCCTGGCCTGGTACTTGCCCATGTGCGTCAGGAGCACCCGGCCGTTGACGTCGCCCACGGCGTACAGCCAGCCGTCGGCGATCCCCGTGGCCCGCATGCTGTCGTCCACCTCGACGGGGGCGTCGTCCGGCAGGCCCACCGTGTCCAGCCCCAGGTTGCCGGTCGCGACCCGGCGGCCGGTGGCGACCAGCAGTTCGTCGGCCTCCAGCGGCGGGCCCTCGGCCAGGTGCACGGTCACCTTCCCGCCGGGCTCGGGGCGCTCGACCCTGGCGATGTCGGTGTGGGTGCGCACGTCGATGCCGGCGTCGGCGAACGACTCGGCGAGCAGCTCCCCGGCGAAGGGTTCCATGCGGTTCAGCAGGCTGCCGCCGCGTACCAGGACGGTGGTCTGCCTGGCGCCGAGCCCGTGCATGGCCTGGGCCATCTCGCAGGCGACCACGCCGCCGCCGATCACCGCCAGCCGCTCGGGGATCGTGCTCGTCGCGGTCACCTCGTGGCTGGTCCACGGGGCCGCCTCGGCCATTCCCGGCACGGGCGGCACGACGGCGGTGCTACCCGTGGCCAGCACGACGGCCTGCCGGGCGGTCAGGACGCGCTCGGCGCCGTCCTCCGCGGTGACGCGGACGCGCTTGGGGCCGTCGAGGCGGCCGCGGCCGCGTACGAGCTCGGCGGGGACGCTTTCGAGCCAGCGGACCTGGCCGGCGTCGTCGTAGTTGGAGACGGCCTCGTCGCGCCTGGCCAGCACCGCCGCCGTGTCGATCGGCCCGAGCGAGAGCCCGGGCACCCGCCCCACCTCGCCCGCCAGGTCGATCGGCCGCAGCAGCGCCTTGCTCGGCACGCACGCCCAGTAGGAGCACTCGCCCCCGGCCAGCCGCTCCTCGACGATGGCCGCGGTGAGACCGCCCCGCACGGCCCGGTCCACGACGTTCTCGCCGGCCGGACCGGCGCCGATCACGATGACGTCGAACTCGTCAGCCATCTGTGCCTCCACAACGTTCGCTGGGCTACAGGAGAAATGCTTTCACGCCGGTGCCACGGGCCTGCCGCTGGCCCCGTGTACGTCCTGCCGTTGAGATCCGTTAACCCAGGAGCTCTAGCGTGGCCGCATGGCGGATCGTTACCCGACGTCGGTGCCGTATCGGCAGCAGACGGACGGCTACCACACGTATCGGATCCCGGCGGCCGTGGTGAGCGGGGCGGGCACGGTGCTGGCGTTCGCGGAGGGGCGGCGCGGGTCGGCCGGCGACTCCGGCCACATCGACCTGGTGCTCAGGCGCTCGGTGGACGGGGGCAGGACGTGGGGCGGGCTGCAGGTGGTGGCCACCGAGCCGCGCCGGGGCACCGCGGGCAACCCCGCCCCGGCGGTGCTGGACGACGGCAGGATCGTGCTGGTCTTCGTGCGGCAGGGGCCGTCGGCGACCGAGGAGAAGATCCGGCGCGGTCAGGTGGCGGCGGCCGACGGGCGGCGGGTGTTCGTCCAGATCAGCGAGGACGACGGGGTGACGTGGCCGGCGCCGCGCGAGATCACCCAGAGCGTGAAGCGGCCCGAGTGGCGGTGGTACGCGACCGCGCCGGGGCACGCGCTGGTGTTGCGGCAGGGCCAGAACGCCGGGCGCGTCGTGGTGCCCGCCAACCACTCGCTGCCGCCCGGCGGGCAGGACAACGGGACGGAGGGCCCGTACAACGGCGGCCACTCCCTGCTGAGCGACGACGGCGGCCAGACCTGGCGCATCGGGTACGTCGACGACAATCCCGACGGGTACGTCAACGTGAACGAGACCACCGCCACCGAACTGCCCGGCGGACGCCTCTACCTCAACGCCCGCACCGACTCCACCGCCCCGGGCACCAGGGCCGACGCCTACTCCGCCGACGGCGGCCAGACGCTGGAGCTGCCCTTCCGTCCGCAGGCGGGACTGGCCGGGCCGGTGGTGGAGGGCAGCGTGGCGTGGTGCGAGCCGCCGGGCGTGCTGCTGTTCTCCGGCCCGGCCGCCCCCGACGCGCGGGCCATGATGACGGTGCGCGCCAGCGACGACCTCGGCGTCACCTGGCGGGTGGCGCACACGGTGTCGGGGCTGCCCGCGGCCTACTCCGACCTCGTGCGCGTGGATCCCGACACGGTGGGCCTGCTGTTCGAGACCGGGAACTTCGGCCCGTACGAGAGCATCGCCTTCCGCCATATCCCGGTCGCCGAGCTGACCGCCGCTCCCTAGGGGTCCTGATCGAGGATGTTCATGACCATGATCAGGCCGTGGACGGTGTCGTCTTCCGTGCGTAGATGGGACAGATGTACCGTCAGCGGCGACGGCCGTCCGCGCCGGTTGACCGCGTCGAGCACCAGCCCCTCCACCTCCTCCACCGGATCCGCCCCATTGACCAGCGCGGCGAGCAGGCGCGGCGTGAGCTGGTCGAGGGGCAGGCCGATGTCGAGACCGGCGAGCGGCTCACCTACGGCCTCGTCCGCGCGGACCCCCCACAACTCCTCGGCCCCCGGACTCCACACGACCACCCGCAGCCCTTCGTCCAGCACCACCACCGCGTCCCCGAGGCTGCGCACCACCGAGGAGACGAACCGGTTGACCTCGTCGAGCTCGACCGTGCGGGTGGTCAGGGCGTCGTTGATGTGCTGCAGCTCGTCGTTGGTTGACTGGAGCTCCTCGTTCATCGTCTCCAGTTCCTCGTTGGTGGACTGGAGCTCTTCGTTGGTGGTCTCCAGCTCTTCGTTGGTGGACTGGAGCTCTTCGTTGGTGGTCTCCAGCTCCTCGTTGAGCGACTGGAGCTCCTCGTAGGCCTGCTCCAACTGCTGGTTGGCCTGCTCCAGCTCGTCCCTGAGCTTGCGGTAGCGGGTGACGTCGTTGAAGTGGATGGCCATCCCGACGAGGGTGCCGGCACCGAGCAGGGGGACGACGGAGATGTCGAAGACGCCGGCCTCCGGCGTGCCGACGCGGTGCCAGGTCACCTCCCGCAGATCGACCGGGCGCAGGTCCTGGCGGGCCTGCTCGATGACCGAGCGCAGCTCCGCGGGACGATAGGAGACCTCCAGATCCTGGAAGGGACGGCCGACGTCGCGCGGGTTGAGGTTGAACAGCGCTTCGGCCTTGGAGTTGACCAGGGCCAGGTTGCCCGAGACGTCCACGACGATCTGGGCCACGGGGCCGGAGGCCAGCGCCACGGAGGCCAGCGTGGGCAGGCGGGAGGCCAGGTCGGCGGCGACGCCGACGCCGGACCAGGACGCCCGGTTGCCGTGGTTGGCCGGGCGGATCTTCCTGAACAGGCGCATCCGCAGGTCCACCGGCTCGAACTTGTCGCTGTGGTTGAGCAACATCTCCGCCTTCCCGAGGAACAGGAAGCCGGGGTCGGACAGGGCGAAGTGGAAGCGCTGGACGATGTTGAGCTGCATCTCCGTGTTGAAGTACATCAGCGTGTTGCGGGCCAGCAGGAGGTCCACGCGGGAGATGGGCGCGTCGTGGGTGAGGTCGTTGCGGCCGAAGATGAGCTGGCGGCGCAGGTCGCGGCGGAAGGTGTAGCCGTTGTCCACCGGCTCGAAGTAGGTCTCGCGCAGGTCGATCGGCACGTCGGCGAGCGTCCTGTCGTCGTAGACGCCCGTCCTGGCCACGTGCAGCGCCTTCTCGTCGAGGTCAGTGCCGTAGATCTTGACCCGGTCGCGGAACCCGTCCATGCCGAGCTCCTCGGCCAGCACCATGGCGACGGTGTAGGCCTCCTCGCCGGTCGCGCAGCCCGCGCTCCACACCCGGATGGGCTGGCCGGCCGACTTCTGGTCGAGCAGGGCGGGGATCACGATCTCGCGAAGCCGCTGCCACGCGGCCGCGTCCCTGAAGAAGCTCGTGACGTTGATCAGCAAGCTGTCGAAGAGCCTCGTGAACTCCTCCGGCTCCAACTCCAGCAGATCCCGATATTCGCTGTAGTCGTGCAGCTTCAACGCTTCGAGCCGGCGGGCGATCCGCCGGACGAGGGTGTTGCGCTTGTATCCCGTGAAGTCGAACCCGCGTGTCTCCTTGAGGAGAAGGAGGAGGTCGTCGAACTCACGCTCATCCTCAGTCGTCACAACGGAAGCCTACGCTCGGCCCGGGTGCTCAACCCCGCAGCAGCGTGTCACCGTTGCGGCCGATACCGGATTGCAGCATGCGAATGGTGTTCAGAGCTTCGCGGGTGCGTTCCGCCTCCTCGCTGAAATACCGCATCGAGAGCTGCTGGCCCCGGTCCTCGGCGGCGCGGTGCATCCGTTCGAGCACCCCCAGCCGCTCCTCCAGCCGCTGCATCGCCACCCACAGGGCGCGCTCGACGGCGTCCGACTGGGCGCTCATCATGCTTTCCCGCGACCAGGCGTGGCCGACCTTGCAGAGGTAGCGGCTGGTGGTGGCGCCCTTCTGCTCGTAGATGGGACCGTCGCACTGCGGGCAGCTGAAGGCGATCAGCTCTCCGTCGGGCACGCCGAGCGAAGGCTCCTCCCGTAGGAACTGGTCGATCTCCCGCCGCATCTCGCTGTCGTACGCCTGGCCCTCCGTGCCCACAGGAGCACGGCTCCGCCGCACGATCCACCCGGCCAGCTCGCGCACGCGCAGCGCCGGCGCACCCGGCACCGCCGCCACGGCGGCGCTGGGCATGCCGGGAAAGGCACACTCCTGGAGATCCTGTACGGCGACCGCGCCCCCATGCCTGCTGATCGCCTCGCAGCCCTTGGCCCCGTCGTCCAGCGTGCCGCTCAGCACCACGCCCGTGGCCCGCGACCCGGCGTCCAGTGCCGCGCTCATGAACAGCGGATCGGCGGCCGGACGGTGCCCGTTGTGCTGCGGGCCCCGTGACAGGCGCGTCCTGCCGTCGCTCAGGAGCAGGTGGAAGTCGGGGCGGGCGACGTAGACGCGGCCTGGGCGCACCCTCTCCTTGTCCTCGGCGGGAGCGGCCTTGAGCGGCCCGGCCCGGTCCAGGATGTTGGCCAGCACGCTGCTGCCCTGCGGCGGCATGTGCAGGACCACGAGCACCGCCGCGGGCAGATCCGGTGGCAGTTCCCTCAGCAGGCCGCGCAACGCCTCGACGCCGCCTGCCGATGCGGCGACCACGACCACACCATGAGCTGCCGTCCCCATACCTTCACCCCTGTCCGGGAATGGGGTTTCCATACTTGAAAGTGCCTTTTCAGGAAGGAAGGTGCGGTCCTGCCGGGTGCGCGCCGTCGAGCCCCACGACCGCGCGTGCGTCGGAAAGGCTCTCGCGCATGGCTCTCAGGTTGTCGTCGCAGCGCTGGCGGACCGTGAGCAGCACGCTGCGGGCCCTGGCCGTGGTGGCGAGCCGCCGGGCCAGTGTCTCGTTCTGGCGGGCGACCTGCTCACGGAGCGCGCGCGACTGGTGGATGATCGACGGCACCGAGCCGGTGTCTGGAGCCACGCGCCGTTCTGTCGCGGGTTTGCCAGGTGACGGCTGGGGCCGCGGCTTGATCCGGTCGCGGACGACGGGCGGGTCGCGGGGTATGGGACGCATACGCGGCAGATGACGGCGCCTCGACGCACGGGAAGCCGGCGTCTGATACTCCTCCATCCCGGTGTCCGCCAGGGCCTCGGCCATGCTGTCGAACACCGGGAGCGCCGCCTTGGCCTGCTCGCTCATCAGCGAGATGAGGCGGCGCAGCGGCGGTTGGGCCTCGGCCACGGCCAGGTGGCCGTCCTTGGCCTGCAGGGCCCTGTGGGTGATCGAGAGTTGTTCGAGGCCGGTCAGGTCACAGAACCAGAGGTCGCCCGCGGCGACGAGCACGTACTTCACCGGCGAGGCCGGCAGGGGATCGAGGAACGCGGACAACACGGGCCGCGTCGTCGAGTCCAGCTCTCCCGTCAGCGCGATCACCAGTGTGGCGTCGCTGACCGGAACGAGCCGTACCGACAGTTGCATCATCGTGAGCCCCTCCATCTGGCCATCGCATCGGCAGGTTCGACTCCAGGCCATCTTCCCTCTCAGCCGCCGAAAGGACCAGACGCTTCGCCATCAAGGGGGTTGGGCAGGCTCGTCCAGCTGTCGCCGGGGGGCGCGTCCGCCAGCCGGGCGAGCAGGTGGGCCTTGACCGGGATCCGCTCCCCGAAGAGGGCCTCGCGGTCGGGCAGCGACTGGGACGCCCGGTGTGCGGCGGCGGCCACGACCCCCCAGAGCCCGGCCTCCAGGGTCCTGTCGCCCTGCCCGAACAGACCGATCAGACTGCCGAACGTGGTGCCGACCAGCGAGCCGAAGAGCTTGGCGCGCAGCGCCTCCGGGTCGTCGGTGAGCAGCCTGGGGCTGACCGGCGGGACCTCGATGCCGTGGCGGGCCAGCCTCGCGGGGCTGATCCTGATGTCGGCCAGGTCCCGGTAGACCAGCCGGTGTGGAAGCCCGCTCCCGTCCAGCTCGACCAGCAGGTTCTGGCCGTGCGCCTCCAGTGCCACGCCGAGCGCCAGCAGGCCCAGCGCGTTCGGCAGGGCCAGCCGGGCGAACGCGGCCAGCCAGGCGGCCGGGTCCGGCACCATCGCCAGGGTGACGGCCGCCACGGGGATCCCCGGCGTGGGCTCGCGGAGCATGACCGACAGGTCGGCACTGTGTTCCCCCAGGGCCCCGGCCAGGTAGCGGGCGATGCGCAGCCCGCCGCCGCAGCGGGCGGCCACGGTGGTGAGCAAGTGGGACAGGGGGACGCAGTCGCGTACCGAGCCGGGGGAGATGTCCCTGATGCCCGAGGTCATGCGCGTGGTGAAGGCCGTCTTCAGGTGCGGGCCGCCGTCGAGCGGGGCGAGGGTGCGTACGGACATGAGCGGCCGCGCCGGGATGGCCCCCGTGGCGTACGGACGTGTGCGCAGGACGTGCCGGGTCTGCCAGGGATGCACGGGCAGCAGCAGCCGGTCGCCGTCCATGAGGGCGGCCGGCCACGGGCCCCAGACCTGGTAGTCGCGCAGCGCCACCAGGTCGAGGCGGACCGTGGGGCGGTGCTCCGGCATGTAGGCCAGTTGCTCGGCCACGGAGACCCCCGGCCGGTTGCGGCACCCCGGGTGGTAGGGATGGCCGTCCACCACGCTCTGCTCGTAGTCCTCCGGGGACGTGCCGGGCATGGGGGAGGCGCCGGCCCTGGAGAGCGCCAGCGAGGCCACGCTGTTGTCGAGGTCCTCGACCAGCCGGTCCGTGCCGGGCAGGTCGAGGGCGGCCAGAAGCTCGGCGGGGTGCGTGTGGGGCCGGCCGTCCAGCCAGAGCGCGGGTTCGACCCCGAGGTCGTACGGCCGCCGCTCCCGCCCCGTCACCTCACGCCCGGCGGCCAGCAGCACCCGGGCGGGACCGGGGGTCGTGAGCCCGGGGAGCGGTTCGTACAACAACCCCCGCCAGAGGCGGGCCAGGACGGCGGCGCGGGCGCCCGGGAGCGCTCGCGCGTACCGGGCGGAAAGGTCGGGACGCACGAGGGCCAACTCCTCGGCGAACTGCGCCTCCGAAAGCCTCATATTTCCCATCTTTCCCAGGAACATGCCTGGTAGCTACCCGGTGGGGCACCAGCGGGGACAAAGGGTAGGAGTAGGTCGCCATGGCATCTACCGACGGCCTCCTCCCGCCTCCGGGGCCGGAGCCTGAGGCATCGGCGCTCGCGGTGACGGCGCTGCTGAACTGTCTGGTCCGGGAAGTGGCCCGGCCGGCCGGATCCGGCGTTCTCCAGCTGCCCACGACCGGGCACGTGCTGCGTACCGATGGCACGCGCTTTCCCACCGCGCCCGCCCTGCTCACCCCGGACGGCTGGTGCCCGCTGTCGCTGCCCGAGCTGGTCGCGCTTACAGCCGCCGAGCTGCGTGCGGGCACCGGGGTCGCCAACGACGTGCTGCCCGCCGAGATCCTGCACAGCAGGGACGTCACGGCCGCCCTGCTGGCCGCCAGGCGGGACACCGTGCCGCCGGCCGACCTGTACCTGCGCTCGGAGCAGGCCCTGGTGGCCGGCCACCGCTACCATCCCGCGCCCAAGGCCCGTGGCGGGGGCGGGCCGGAGGCGTGGCTGCCGTACTCGCCGGAAGCCCGTGCCCGCTTCGCCCTGCCGCTCCTCGGCGTGCCCGCCGAGGACCTGGTGGAGTGGGGGGACACCGGAGCGCTGGACCGGCTCGGCGACGCGGACGGCCTCGTCCCGCTGCCCGTTCACCCCTGGCAGGTCGAATTGCTCGGCGACCTGCCGCCGCTGGGTGTCACGGAGGCCACGGCGGTGCCCACCGCGTCGATCCGCACGGTGTACCTGCCGGAGGCGGACCTGTTCTGCAAGTTCAGCCTGGACGTGCGGATCACGAACGACGTACGCCGCCTGTGGCTGCACGACCTGCACCGGCTCCCGCTCGTCGCGGCGCTGGTGGACGTGGCCTTCGACGACATGCCGTACTGCTTCCCGCGCCCCGCCGTGCTGCGCGACCGGGGTTACCGCGCCGTGGAACGGGACGGGGACGGGGGCGAGGCGCTGGCCGTGATCGTGCGCGACGGGTTGCGCCGGCACCTGCGTCCAGGGCTGACCGCGCTGCTGGCGGCGGGGGTAAGCGAGGGGTTCGACGGCAACCCGCTGGACGATCTGGACGAGGACGGGATGCTGGTGTGGTGGGAGCGGTATTTGGAGCACGTGGTGCCGCCGGTGTTGCACGCGTTCCTGCGTCATGGGGTCGTGCTCGAATGCCACCTGCAGAACGTGCTGGTCGCTGTGGACGGGCGTGGGCTGCCCGCGCAGGCGCTGTTCCGTGACCACGAGGGCGTCAAGCTCGTCGCCGAGCTGGGAGGTGTGCGGGCGTGGGAGCGGCTGGTGTACTGCCTGGTGACCAACAACCTCCTGGAGGTCGCGGGAGCCATGACGGAGCGCCGTCCCCGGCTGCGCCACGAGTTGTGGGCGCGGGCCAGGGAGTTGTTCGCCGCCGTCGGCAAGGAGTACGGCGATCCGGCGGAGGTGCGTGACCTGCTGGCCGCCACGCACGTCCCGGCCAAGGCCAACCTGCTGCTGCGCTGGCTGGAGGCCGACGGCGCGGCCATGCGGTGGGTGCCGATCCCCAATCCGCTGCGGCCCTTCCTGTAAAAGACCAGCTCAAACCACATATTACGGAAGTTATGGACGTCAGGTCCGTGGGTAGCGAGGCGCTATGTACTCGCTGTTTCCACTGGAGCGGCCATGACGGCGCTGATCGGCGGCGTACGCCGGATCGCGGTGTTGCGGGCCAACGCGCTCGGCGACTACCTCATGGCCGTGCCTGCCCTGGAGGCGCTCAAGCGGGCCTACCCAGGCGCCCGCCTGACGTTGCTGGGCACCGCCTGGCACGCCGAGTTCCTCACCGGACGGCCGGGGCCCGTGGACGACGTGGTGGTGCTGCCGCCGATCTCCGGCGTGTCCACCACCGCGATCGGGCGGGCCGCGCCCGAGGGGTTGTGCGAGGAACTGCGGGGGCGCGAATTCGACCTGGCCGTGCAGATTCACGGGGGCGGGCGTTTCTCCAACCCGTTCATCCGCCGGATCGGCGCCAGGGTGACCGCGGGGATGCGTGCGCCGGGGGCGGAGAGCCTGGACCGCTGGGTGCCGTACACGGACTATCACCACGAGACTCTGCGCTTCCTGCAGGTCGCCGCGCTGGTCGGGGCGGTGGACGGCGGGCTGGAGGCGAGCGTGGCGATCACCCCCGCCGACCGCGCGGAGCTGGCCCGCGCGCTCGGGCGACCACCGGCCGGGCTGGTCGCCGTGCACCCGGGCGCGACCGACCCCCGGCGGCGCTGGCCGGTGGAGCGCTTCGCCGAGGTGGCCGATCTGACCGGCCGTCCCGTGGTCGTTACCGGTACGCGGGAGGAGAAGGACCTGGTGATGGGCGTGGTCGCGGCGATGCGGCGGCCCGCGATCCCCGTCGTGGGGGCGCTCGGCATCGGCGGGCTGGCCGCCCTGTACGAATGTTGCGACCTGCTGATCGCCAACGACACGGGCCCGCGCCACCTGGCCGCCGCCGTCGGGACGCCCACGGTCGCCGTCTACTGGTGCGGCAACCTGATCAACGCGGGACCGCTCAGCAGGACCGAGCACCGGCCGCTGATCTCCTGGACCACCGCCTGCCCGCGCTGCGGCGCGGGCGGCGTGGACCCGGGCGCCGAACGTTGCCCCCACGACGAGTCATGGGTGGGCGACGTGTCGGCGGACATGGTGATGGAGCAGGTCGAGGACCTGCTCTCCGGACCTCATGGGGGGAAGACGGAATGACTGACCACGCGGTGATCCACGAGCTGAGACAGGCCATCGACGAGGTGTTCGAGGGGCGTGAGCGGGTGGCGATGCGGGAGGTGTACTCACAGGTCTCCCGACATGTGGGCGTGCCCGCCGACCTGCTGACGCACCTCAACGAGCTGCCCGAGGGCGCCTACAACAGGCGTGAGCTGACCGAGGCCATCAACGGCGTGATCATCCGCAGGGGCGAGCAGGACAGCATCGGGCTGCTGCAGGAGCCGGACGACGAGGGTCCCGATCTGATGCGGTAGAGGTCGCATAGCGGGGGGCGTCGCGGGCGTCTGAGAGGGTGAAGTCCATCCCCTTGGAGGTGACCGTGGACGCCGCGGACGAGCAACGTTTCCGCGAGTTCGTCGCCGCTCGGTCTCCCGCGCTCATGCGGCTCGGGTTCCTGCTCACCGGCGGGGACCAGCATGCCGCGGAAGACCTGGTGCAGACCGCGCTGGCGAAGCTGGCGGGCAAGTGGCGGCGGGTGGAGACGCCTGAGGCGTACGCCAGGCAGATCATGTACCGGCAGCAGATCAGCTGGTGGCGGGCGAGCGTACGGCGGGGCGAGGTGGTGCAGGCGAGCCCGCCCGAGCGCGAGGAGCGCGACGCGCACCACCAGAGCGAGCTGCGCATGGTGCTGCGCTCCGCGCTGGCCAGGCTCACCGCCCGGCAGCGCGCGGTCCTGGTGCTGCGCTATTTCGAGGACCTGCCCGAGCAGGAGGTGGCCCGGATGCTGGGCTGCTCCGTCGGCACCGTCAGAAGCACCGCGCACCGGTCGCTGGCCCGGCTGCGCGACCTCGCCCCCGAACTGGCACAGGCACTGGAGGTGGCCACGTGACCCGACTGCTGCGTGAGGCGTTCGACGAATGGGCCGACGAGGTCAGGGTGCCGCACGACCTGGCCGACCGGGCGCTACGGAGGCGCGCCTGGAAGCCCGTCGGTGCGGCGGTGCTGGTGATGGCCATGATCGCGGCCGTCGCCGTGTTCGTAGGCGGTCAGCCCGAGTCCGTGGTGCGCCCGGCCGACGCCCTCACCCTGCCCGCCCGGCCGTCCCCCGCCCCCACGGACGTGCGGACCGACACCGAGCACAGCCCGCCGACCAAGCTGATCGCCGCCGGGGGCTATGCCGTGTCGGCGTACTACGTGACCAGCCGGGAGCAGGAGCGGGTCCGGCGAACCTGGTCGCTCTACGACCCGCGCACCGAGGGCTACGAGCAGACCTCGTACGCGTGGGTGGATGCCGCCCCGGGGCTGCAGGCCGCGGCCGTGATCGACGGCGACCTGCTCGGGAACCGGGTGGGCGTCATGGACATGAACACCCGCCAGATTCTGAAGTGGTTCGACCTCGAGCACTCGGTGGGGTCCGTCGTCTGGTCACCGGACGGCACCAAGCTCCTGGCCACCGCCTACTCCAGCTATCCGGACCTCCGGCGGGCCGATGGCCCGTCCACGCAGCGCGTGCCGGAGAGCCCGCGCATCGGCTACTACATCATCGATCTCCAGACGGGCGAATCCTCCTTCCACGACCTGCCCGCGATGAAGGACATCGAGCCCGGCGAAGATCCCCGGCCCTTCAACGTGAACGGCCGCCAGGACCTCGGCTGGAGCCTGGACGGCACGATGATCTGGGAACCCACGGCCACCCAGCCCGACAAGGTCTTCCACACCCTCGACGGTCAGCCACGCGAGGCGCCCGAGGGGGAGCGGTACGCCGAGCATTCGCCGATCTCGGGCACCTCACCTGACGGGCGGCTGGTCCTGGGCGGCAGCGGGTTGCCGACGAAGATCACCGAAGCCGCGACCGGCAGGGTCGCCGGACAGCAGCGGGTCCTGCAACTGCACGCCTGGGCGGACGACGACAACGTCATCGCGCTGGGCTGTGCGGGCAAGTGCGAGAACGAGTTCAACGCCGGCCTCGTGCTCGTCAGCGTGGACGGCTCCAGGACGACCCAGCTCGCCGCCAACTTCGACAGCAACAAGGACGGCGCCTGGCGGTGGGTCCTGACCCCCAGATAACGCCGGACGGATGAACCGGGCGTTGTCCTGAGGCAGCGACCCGCCGGGACGGATGACCGGGCGTTGCCTTGAGGCGGCGACCCGGTCAGCTCTTTTTTGACCGATCGTTCTTGATAATGCTAGCGTGCTCGTCGTGGCAAGGACCAAGGAGTTCGATCCCGACGCGGCGCTGCAACAGGCGCTGGAGCTGTTCTGGGAGCGCGGTTACGAGGCGACCTCGATGGCCGACCTCGTGGAGCGCCTCGGCGTCGCGCGGGCGAGCATCTACGCGACGTTCGGCGGCAAGCGCGAGCTCTACCTGAAGGCGCTGGAGCGCTACCTCGAACAGAACAACGCCATCGAGCCGCTCTCCCAGCCCGGCCCCGCGCTGCCCGCGATCCGTGGCCTCTTCGACGCCTACGTGGCCGAATGCCTGGCCGACGAGCTACGGCGGGGCTGCATGGTGGTCAACACGGCCGTGGAGTTCGCCGGCCGCGACGCCGCCGTGCTGGCGAAGGTCGTGGTGAGCTGGGCGGGGCTGGAGACGGCGCTGGCCGGGGCGCTGATCAGGGCGCGTGCCCAGGGGGAGATCCCGGCGGGCAAGGATCCTGAGGCGCTGGCCAGGTTCCTGCTCGTGCTGCTGCAGGGCATCAGGGTCCTCGGCCGCGCCGACCCGGACCCGCGCAGACTGCGCGACGCGGTCGATCAGGCCATGATCGCCGTCCAAATTTAAGAACGATTGGTGTAAAATAATGTCAGTACGTTTCGCAGAACCCTCCGCAGAAGCAGGACCCCCCGCAGAGCCGGGACGTTTCGCAGAACCAGGATCCTCCATAGGGTCGGGACGGTTCGTGGGCAAGGTCGTGCTCGTCACGGGCGCGAGCGGCGTCGTCGGGCGGGCGGCGGCGCTGGCGTACGCGAGGGAGGGCGCGGCCGTCCTCGTCGCCGGCCGCGACACCGCGAAGCTGGACGAAGTCGTGAAACTGGCCGAGGAGAACGGCGGCCGGGCCAGCGCCTTCCCGGTGGACCTCACCCGCTCGACCGAGATCGCCGCCATGGTCGAGGCCGCGGTCTCCCGCTACGGCGGCCTCGACGTCGCACTCAACTCGGCCGGCATCTTCGGCACGGTGGCCCCGCTGGCCGACTACGACGAGGACATCTGGGACGACGTCGTAGCGACCAACCTCAAGGGCGTGTTCCTCTCGATGAAACACGAGATCGCCCACATGCGAGCCCACGGCGGCGGCACCATCGTCAACGTCTCCTCCAACCTCGGCGCCCACTGGCGGCTGGCCGGGGCGAGCGCGTACGTCGCCTCGAAGGCCGCGGTCAGTCACCTGACCCGCACCGCCGCCCGCGACCACATCGCCGACGGCGTCCGCATCAACGCCATCAGCCCCGGCCCCATCGACTCCCCGATGTCGATGCGCCCCGGCGAGACCATCGACGACCGCGACGAACGCATGAGGGGCGCGCTACCGATCGGCCGCGTGGCCACCCCGGACGAGATCGCCGCCGCCGCACTGTGGCTGTCGTCCCCGGAGTCGAGCTTCGTCGTCGGCGCCGACCACGTGATCGACGGCGGCGCCACCGCCTGACACCGAGGTCAGGCGGCTTGACCGGTCAGAACGTCGCTCGGAGCCGCCGCCGCAGCCGGCACCAGGTGCCGGGCGTCCTAAGGGACAGGAGGAAGAGGACCATCACCGCCGAAACCAGCGCAGGCCACGGGTTGCCCGGGGCGGGGATCACACCGAGCCAGATCAACGGCCGGATCAACAGCCCGACTTCCAGCCAATCCCTCGTCATGATGCCGCCGACCACAAGGAACACGGCCACACATCCATAGCCGACGAGGACCGCCACCACCCAGCGCACCACCGCCCAAGCCGACACGACGGGTTTCTCGTCGGCGGGGCCCATCACCTGGCCGGCCATCAGCACCAGCACGGCGGCGACCAGAAAGCCCACGCTCGTGCTCGACCCCAGCCGGCTCCCCACGTTCGCGAACCAATGGCCGCTGAGCACCGGCACCTCACCGCAATACTCCGGATCGACATACAACCAGGTGAGCGAGCCGAGAATGGCGGACAGCGCGAGAACCGCCGCCACCCGCCGTCCCGCCACCGCCGACCGCCATTGAGCCATCCCCACCAGCACCACAAGTACGGGGACGGCCCAGCACATGGCGAGCCACAACACCAGTTGGGCATCCGCGCGCAACGCCAGGACGAACTGCTCCCACACCGTCGGAACCGGAACGAACGAGGCGGGACAGAAGGAGAACCACCCAACCTCCAACATGGTGCTCCACAGCCGCCATGTCGCGAACGCGGCGGCACAAAGGGCCGCCAGCCACGTGGCCAAGGCTAATCGTGACAAGTCGATCTCCCCTTTTCGCGAACCCTATCGGCGGGTTCAAATCGGTTTGCCGGGGGCCAGCCCGATTGGATAGAAAGCCTGCATGCTAAGCGGCACCAAGGTCGGGCTCAGGGCCCGGCACGAGGACGACATTCCGATCCTGCAGGCCGAGCTCTACGACGACGTGGTCACCCATTCGCGGGCCCAAGGCAGTCCGTGGCGGCCGATCACGCCGGGCTCGAAGGACTCGCTGCTCGTGGTGGACGACAAGGAGCAGGGGCACGTCCCGTTCTCCGTGGTGGAGCTGGACGGCGGCACGCTGGTCGGCACCGCGACGTTGTGGGGCATCGACAACCACAACCGGGCCGCGCACATCGGGCTGGGGCTGCTGCCGTCCGCCCGCGGCAAGGGCTACGGCACCGACGTGGTCGCGGTGCTGTGCCACTACGGTTTCGTCGTGCGCGGCCTGCAGCGGCTGCAGATCGAGACGCTGTCGGACAACGCCGCGATGCTGCGCTCCGCCGAGAGCAATGGTTTCGTCCGCGAGGGCGTGCTGCGCTCCTCGGCCTGGGTGATGGGCGAGTTCCTGGACGAGGTGCTGCTCGGGCTCCTCGTCCAAGAGTGGAAGCCGAACTCGAAGACCTGAGCTGCCGCCCGGCGGTCGAGGACGGGCCGCGGAGCCGACCATGGACGACCGATGGCCAGGGGCTCTAAGCGGCGCGTTCCGGCGATCCCTCCGCCGCGGACCGCCGCTTCTCGCTGCGCACTTCCTGCTCCAAGCGTTCGAACAACTCTTTCATGGTCGCACCGCACCGTACGTTGGAGAGCCTGCTGTGGCCAGGCACCAGGACGGTGCGGTACGCGATGTACCCGCCTCCGGCCCCCTCCATGATCTCCCAGCCCGGGTACTTCCCCGTCACTGACCGACCGCCAGATCGGCCCACACGACCCGACGGCCGCCCTCGACGATCTCTGTGCCGCACCGGATGCTGAGGCCGGCCACGATGCCGAGGCCCCGGCCCGACTCCTCCAGGGATGTCGCCCGGGAGGTGAAGCGCGGTTCTGTCTCGCGAGTGCCGGGGTCGATCACCTCCAGACGAACGAAACCGTCCCCGAAACCCAGCCGCACCTCCACCCAGTCACCCGGCACGTGCTGAATGACGTTGGCGACCAGCTCCGAGACGATTTGAAGGGCGTCGGATCTCAGCGTCGAATTGCAGTCGGCAAGCCAAAGTCCGGTCGCCTGCCGAGCTTGCCATGACGTTTTGTCATTTCGGCGTAGGGTCGTTTCACGCCATAGGCATTTGGCTGCTGTGGTTTCCGTCCGCACAGAATCACCGACTTTGATTGGCTATGCCGTCTTTTGGCCCCGGACAGAAGTCGAAATCACCGTCCGGAAGCACTTAACAGAGTGCCGGTCAGCCGCTAGCTTGTAATGGCTACATCACTGTCTGTATCCAGACGGAGGTGAGCGGTGCTGTCGGAGTCCTTCGAAGGGGCGTGAGATCCATGACCGAGGACACGCGGACATACGGCGAGGTATTGAAGAAGGCGCGCGATACGGCGCGTCTGTCGCAAACGGCCCTGGGAGAACTGCTCTCGTGTAGTGAGAGCCTGGTCGGACTGATTGAGCGTGGTAAGCGTATGCCGACCAAGAATTTCACACTCATGGCAGAAGCGGCACTGGGCCTCAACGGCGAGCTGTTCGAGCTTCTGCCTAACACAAGGGTCATGTCTGTGCCGAAGTGGTTCAGCGAATGGCCGAAAGTAGAAGAAAGAGCGCACACCATAAGAACCTGGCAACCGCTCGCGGTTCCGGGCCTCCTCCAGACCGCCCGCTATGCGCGGGCCATCTTCTCAGACGCACCCCAAGCCACCGAGCAATGGATCGAAGAGGCCGTCGAGACAAGGATGCGACGGCAGACCGTGTTCGAGCGCGATGAGCCGCCCTTGTACTGGGCCCTGCTCGACGAATGCGTGCTCCTGCGTCCGGTCGGTGGAAAGGAGGTGATGCGCGAACAGCTACGGCATCTGCTGAAGATGGCCGAACGACCCAACATCTCGTTCCAGGTCGTTCCGCTCGATGTAGGGGCCACTGCGGGGACGTCTGGAGGCTTCGCGATCGCCCAGGGTGACGGCATGCCGGATCATGTCAGTATCGATGCCGCAGCGCATGGCTCTGTATCCGTTCGTGAGGACATAGTGCGGAGCATCAACGTCAGGTATGACGCCATTCACAAATGGGCACACCCGGTACATATAAGCCAACGTCTAGTACGTGAGGTGGCGGCAAGGTATGGCGATCAGTGAGGAACTGCGCGCTGAACTGGAGACCGCTCAGTGGCGGAAGTCCACGCTCTCCCATGACGACGGAGGGGACTGCCTCTACGCGGCCAGGTTGAGCGGCGACAGGTATGCGATCAGAGATTCCGAGCAGCCGGACGTTCCCCCGATGATCGTGAGAGGCGGCGTCTTCCGCGCCTTCGTGGGCGGCACGAAACTCGGTGAGTTCGACTTCTGACCGGACAGATCACCCGGCCCTCGGCGCAAGGCCAGGTGCCGGGTGATCTCATGTACAGGAGGAAGAGGACCGCCACCACCGCCCACGTCGAAACCCTAGCGACGGGCTACGCGGCGCGTTCCGGCGATTCATCCGCCGGGGACAGTTGCTCCTGGCGGCGTACTTCCTGTTCCAGGTGCTCGAACAGCTCTTTCATGGTCGCGCCGCACCGTACGTTGGAGAGCCCGCTGTGGCCAGGCACCAGGACGGCGCGGTACGCGATATAACCACCCCCGGCGCCATCCATGATTCGCCATCCCGAAAACTTCCTGTCAGCCGTCATAACAACCTCCCTTCTGGCGCGACCGCCAGATCAGCCCACACGACGCGGTGACCGGCCTCGATGACATCCGTGCCGAACCCGCCACGATGCCGAGGCCACGGTCCGGCTCCTCCATGAACTCTGCTTGGATGGAGACGACATTCCCCCGATGGGTCCTGCGAGGCGGCGTCTTCCGCGCCTTCGTGGGCGGCGCGAAACCCGGTGAGTTCGATTTCTGACCCGACAGATCCCCCGACCCTCGGCGCAGACGTTCCAGCGCCGTGCTTTCCAGCCGCTTCGCAACAAGTAGCCCTGATGAAGACAGCCGAGATCGTGGACGAGTACGAGCGGCAGCACGGCACCATCAGCGAAGAGCGGATGGAGCGGGCGAGACGTCGTTGGCGCGACTCCTGAGGAATGTCCGGCAGTCGCGGATTGATCGGTCAGACCGCCACTCGAAGTGTCCGTCCCGCTTGAGAATTGCCTCTACCGAAGAGCTGAGCTGCTGAATGCAAGGCCAAGTTGAACAGCGATCAGTCTGGTTGTTGTTGTTCGGACTTACTCTTCATTTCTGCGTCGCCCCTGGGCACTGGGTGACGCCGAGCCGGGTTCAGGAGGGTCGGTGGCCGAGAGGAGGGGGGCTGTGATGGTCGTGATCCCCAGTCGGGGTGAGAACGGTTCGGGTGGCCTGACCAGTTCGATCAACTCGGCTGTTGGGCGTTCGCCGGTCCCGATCGCTACAACGTAGTCACTGGCTTGGGCCATGTTCAGGATGGGAGCGCGTCGCCGGAGGAGGCGGATGGCGGCGACCCGACCGTCCCCCAGCGCCGCACGGACTTCGGTCGCGAACGGAATGTCGCGACGAGGGTCGTTCTCAACAGAGCCGATGGGTTTGATGTGCTGCTCGTAGTCCTCTTCCCAGAGCCCGGCGACGTAGTCGGTGACTGGGATGAGATGGATGCTGCCGTCATGGCGGTCGACCAGATAAGGGCCGTTGCCGCCAAGCAGATCGCTGATGCTGCCGCTGCGGAGGTATGCCTGGGACTGATAGCTGACGATCCAGCCGAGGCGGTGCTCGGTGACCCTGGTGATCGTAAGGGGAATCGCGTGGCCGTGACGATCCACGGTCTCGCGGTCAGCACGGAGCAGTTCCTCGATCAGGCGCACGGCGTGCTCTCTGTCGATCATCGGCCCATTCTCCCGGTCAGATCCTTCCTTTACGCGTTCACGAGCTCGTCTTGAAGTCCGGCGTGACTGCCCACGATTCGGTCGGGGGAGTCGAGCCAGATTTCCTGGCCCTCGGGGGTGACCGTCATGCCGAACCGTTCGCGATTCGGCCTGCCCCAGCTCACCCACCGGAAGTACGCCTCCAGGACCTCGTCCCAGAGAGGCCGGTCGCCGACCTGGTACACCTTGTGCTCCACGGCGCCCGGTCTCCATATGGCCACCGCCCACGAATTCGGGTCGTTGGGATCGGACACCCACATCCGGAAGGCTTCCCCGTCCTCGTCGGGCTCGTCGCTGGTGCTGGAGTCCAGGCCGGTGAGCGTTGAGATGACCAGGTCCGCGCCGGCCGGTGCGTAGGCGATCGTGCGTGGGTCGACCTGCGTGGTCAGGTGGTGCTTTTCTTCCGGACCGCGCGCCGCGCATGGCTCGACGGAGCGCTGGGAGCGCATCATCATGTACGAGGCGAGGCTGGGGAAGTGGCCGATCGCGGTGCCGTTCGGGAGGACGACGAGTCGCAGCACGAAGTTGCTGTTGAAGTTGGGGCTGTACGGCAGCACGATCACCGCGCCGGGCCGGCACTGCTGGATCCAGGCGTAGGGAACGGTCCGTATCCCGCAGGTGACGTGTACCCGGTCGTAAGGGGCTCGTCCCGGATATCCGAGTGCGCCGTCACCTAGGATCAGGTTCGGGCGGGCGCCGGCGGCGGCGATGTTGTTGGCGGCCTGTTCTGCGACGGCCCTATCCACCTCGATCGAGGTGACCTCTCCGTGCTCGCCGACCAGGTGGCACAGGAGCGCACTGGTCCAGCCCGTCCCGGTGCCGATCTCCAGCACGCGCTGGCCCGGGTCGGGGTCCAGCAGGTTCAGCAGGTCTGCGACGGTGCTGGGTTGGGACGACGAGGAGGTGTAGCCGCCGGTCGCCTCCCGGAGTGGGACGGTGCCGTCGTGGAGTTGGGTGACGACGGCGGTGTCGGAATAGACCACGTCCCACCAGGTGTGGGGGTCCGCGTCCCGGTTGATCAGGTAGGCGGTGGAATCCTTCCCCGGTGTGATCAACCCGACCGGCGGGATGAACTGGTGGCGAGGCACCGCGCGGATCGCCTTCTTGATCACATCCATGATGTCCAGCGACGGACTGAGATCGTCGATCAGACGATCCATTCGAGCAGCGAGGTCCACTATTTCTTGCCGCCCTTGCCCTTGTCACTGTGCTTGCCGGATGGGCTCGGGTGATGGTCGCCGGTGCTTTCCGTAGTGCCCTTGTGCTTGTCGGGGTCGAACTTCTCGTCCTTGGGGCTGTCGGGGTTTTCGTGGCGACCCATGAGGCTCCTCCTCCGAAGTCGATCGGTTGCTGAACGTAATGATAGGTCTACTAGACGTATCTACGCCAGTGCCAATTCAAAAGAGGTTGAGCGGTGTGGTCACGACCAGGTCGAAGTAGCCCCAGCTCCCGTCCATCCAGGCGATCACCGGGCGTCCGCGGCTGTCCAGGGCCATGGTCAGGCCGTAGCCGGGGCCGTTGCGCATCTTCGTCACCGGGGTGTGCGTGCAGCGGGCTCCCGTGCAGGTGGCGATGACGATCGCGTCCTGGTCGAGGTCCTGGTAGGCCACCAGGACCCGGCCGCGCCCGTCCAGCAGCATGGCCGGGGCCATGTGGTTCAGGCTGGGGGTGGAGAGGGCGGTCGTGGTGGCCTGTGCGCATTCCCGGGTGTGGCAGTCGAGCAGCTTGATCGTGCCGTCGGTCGTGTCGCGGTAGGCGATCATGGGGCGGCCGTCGGGGCGGAGCACCATGGTGGCGCCGGCGGCGTCCTCGTTGCCGGTGAAGGGCTCGGGTCGTTCGCCGTCGGGGACCGGACGTCCCATACGTGCCTGTGCGCAGGCGGGGTCGTCGCAGGCGATCACCGAGACGGAGCCGGTCCAGTCGTCGAAGCGGAGGATGACGGGGCGGTCCTCGGCGTCCACGGCGGCGGCGAAGCTGTGTTTCCTGCGGTGCATGGAGACGGAGGTGAGCTGGGCGACCTCCTTGGTTCGCGGACGGGTGCAGACCGGGTCGTCGCAGGTGGTGAGGGAAAGGACCTCTTTGTCGTCCTCGTCGTTCCGCCACGACAGGGGGTGGAGATGGGCGACGAGCAGGCCGCCGCCCGGACGGGTGGCCAGTGCCACCATCCCGCTGCTCGCGTTCTCGACCTCGGTGATGGGACTGCCGCCGGGGGCCTGGACGCAGCCCGCCGCGTCGCACGTCAGCAGTCCGAGCCGGGAGTGCTGGTCGCCCTCATCCCCCTCTGTGGTCCAGGTCGTCAGGGCGAGGCGGCCGTCGGCCAGCCGGACGCCGGTCGAGGACCCGTACTGGTCGGCGCTGATCGGCTCGGCCCACCTGTACCGGGTCTGGGCACAGGTGCTGTCGGTGCAGGTCAGCAGCTTCGCCTGCTGGTAGCCGTCCATGAGCATGACCATGCGCGTGCCCTGGCCCGCGTATATCGCTTGCAGGTCCCACCCGCCGAGACTCGGTCTTTCGCGTCCGTCCTTCTGCGGGGGCTTCGGGTCGCGTGTCCACGAGGCGGTGACGACCGTCTCGTTGACCTCCAGCCAGCCGTACGGGTTGGTCCGCATCGCGGCCCCGTACAGGAGGCCGGGGAGCAGCAGCGCCGCGAGCACCGCGATCGCGCGCGCCGGACGGGGCCCGCTCTGGGGGAGGGTGTCGATGACCTGGTCGAACTCGGCGGTCGTGACTTGGAGGATCAGGCTGTGCAGGAACAGCCGGGCGATCACCGTCGCCTGGAACGGTGGGATGAGCAGGCCCAGGACGGTGGCCGCCACGCCGCCCACGAGGGGATCCGCCGACCACCGCACCGCCTGCTGGGCCAGCCCCGGGAAGACCAGCACGCCGAAGGCCAGGGTGAACACGGTAAACCAGGGGCGGTCCGCCGTCAGCCAGTAAGCACGTCCGAGCGCACCCCACGCGGACCGGCCCTCCAGGACCACGATCGCCACGGCCAGCAGGCACGGCATCGCGAGCAGCGCCAGGACCGCCATCACCGTGAAGGTCCAGAACAGTCCCCCGCTCCACAACAACATCCCGAACCCGGCCGCCGCGATCGCCGCGAACACCACGACGCCCAGCAGGGTGAGCAGGAGCATCGCGGGCCAGCGCCGGGCCGCCGCCCGCATCGCCCCGGACGCGGAGACGGGCCTGCCGAGTATCAGGCCTGTGGCGAGCACGATCGTGGCGGGTATGACCACGGTCTGACCGGCCAGCGAGGCGACCACTGCCGCCGCCGCCCAGATCATGAGGGGCTGCCCTGGTGTGCCGAGCAGCTCGAACTCGCCGTTGACCATCGCGGCCGATCCGTCCATCACGAAGCCCAGACCCAGGAGGGCGAGCAGGCCGATCGGCACGAACACCAGCAGGGTCGGCACCAGGAGGCGGATCAGGTGCCGGGCCGCGAAGGCGTAGGCCAGCCAGAGCACACCCTCCCGCCGCGCCTCCTCGTGCCCGGCGTCGTCAGCCGCCGCCTGGGCGGGAATCGGTGCGCCCACGGAGGCCGGCGCCTGCACGAAGGTCGGCGCCTGCACGAAGGTCGGCGGCTGCACGGAGGCCGGCGCCTGTACGGGGGTCGACGGCTGTACGAGGGTCGGAGGCTGCACGGGGGCGGGCGGCTGGACGAAGGTCGGCGGCTGTAGGGGCGCCGGCTCCGGTACGGGGACCGACTCCAGTACAGGGGCCGCCGCTTCGGCGGGAGCCGGCTTCGGCGCAGGTGAAGGACGCCGCCGCCCCCGTACACAGAACCACTCCTGCGCCGGTTCGGAGAGCAACTGGGTCAAGCCCACACCCGCGACCAACAGCCCCAAAGCTCCCCAGAGGAACCAGCCTTCGTCGAACATGGCGAGGAGCCCGCGCGCGGCGACCAACGCCTGGATCCAGACGGCGGCGCGCCGCAGGCGATCACGGCGGGTCGCGGAGAGGACGGTCGCGGCGCCCAGCACCAGCGCCGCGAGGGCCAGGAAGTCCCAGTGAACGTCCTGTGTCAGCGGCAGGAGCAGCAGCAGGGCCTGCCCGCACAGGCAGGCGGCGGCCAGCTTGACGGGCGCGGGCGCTGAGGAGACGGCGGGCATGGTGGCCTCCGGCGAAACGGTTGGAGGCCATGAGCGTAGGGTCCGGGATGTGGCTGATTGAGGGCATGCGTCGGGGTTGGCATCGGATCGAACCCGCCGCGGGCTCCGATCCGTACCCCTACGGCCCGCGCCCGGGGAGGGGTGTCGGGCGCGGGCCGGGTTCGGGAGGGGTCAGAGTTTGCTGATGCGTACCGCGTCGGCGATGACCAGTCCGGTGCCCGAGGTCCACCGGCTCACACCGACGACGTTGGCGGTGCCGGCGTTGAGGGCGAACGTGCCGATGCTACGCCAGGCTCCACCGCCCGAGCGCTGGTCGACGTACACGGTCTGGTTGCCGCTGGAGGTCGCCACGATGTACGGGGCCGAGCTGTTGTAACCGGCGTCGGCCGGATACCAGACCTCGACCTGGTAGTTGCCCGCGCTGGGGATGGTGGCCGACCACCAGGCCGGGTCGCTGGCGGCGACCGTCTCGGCGAAGCGGTAGTCGGGGCCCTGGCGCTGGCTGGAGTAGGTGGAGGTGCCCCAGTTGGCGCTGGCGGTGAACTGGCCGGAGGTGGAGTTGTCCACCGTGGTGGTCCACGAGGGGGTGCCGCCGCCACCGGTCACGTAGTTCATGTACGTGGTCCAGTTCCAGTGCGAACCCGGGTCGGTGTGGGTCGCGCCGGGCACCTCGTTGTGGCCGATGATGCCGGTACGCGTCTTCGGGATGCCGTACTTGTCGCACAGGGCGCGCGTCAGGGCGGCGGAGGACCGGTACATGGCGTCGGTGAACCAGGAGGCGTCGTTGACGAAGCCCTCGTGCTCGATGCCGATCGAGCGGTTGTTGTAGGTGGAGTTCCCGGCGTGCCAGGCGACGTCCTTGTCACGGACCATCTGCGTGATGGCGCCGTTGGAGGACTTGACCACGTAGTGGGCGGAGACCTGTGCGCTGGCGTTCTGGAACCAGGAGATGGTGCCGGCGTAGGAGCCCTGGGTGACGTGGATGACCACCCGGTCGATGTTGTAGCTGGTCTCGCGGCTGGAGACGCGGTAGTTGCTGGAGCTGGCCGCGACCCAGGCGGCCGGCGGGTAGTCGGGGCTGGCGACGGCGGCCTGCGCGCTCAGGTCGCGGGCCTTGGCCAGGTCGCCACGCTGCGCGGTGACCTCCTGCGGCTTGACCTGCACGCCGCGCGTGTCGATGCCGAGCCCGAGCCCTTCGTAGACGGCGTCGGCGTACAGGCGGGCCAGCTCAGGGGAGGTGGTGTTGCCGTACGCGGCCACGGCGGGGTACCAGCGGCCGGGGTCCTTCCTGGCGGCCTCGTCGAGGCCGAGCTTGTCGGCGTGGGCGCGCAGCACGGCCGCGCCGCCGAGGATGTTGGCCTCGTCGTCGGTCTTGAGCTGGTCGGTCTTGAGCCCGGTGAGCTCGGCGGCCTGCTCAAGCGCGTGGTTGGTCGGGTTGCTGACCAGGTGCATCACGCCGTAGCCGCCGCTGGCGCTGGGCTCGCCGTTGTGGCCGTCGAGGTGGGTCTCTGCGTAGGCGAGCGCGACGAGCAGGTCACGCGGTACGTCGTGCGCGGCGGCCGCCTTGGCGAACGCGGCGGGTAGCGGGGCCTCCTTGACCTGGGACCAGGCGGGCTGGCCTGCGGCTATGAGGAGGATGGCGAGGATCGAGGTGGCAAGAGCTGCTAATCGCGTGCGGGCGAGAGTCATAGAGGTGCTCCTCGTTCACAGGTGACGGCAGCACGCTACGGCAGCTTCTGACTCATGTCGATAATTGACATTACTGGCGAGTTAGGTGAAACTCCTCGCCGCGCGTGGCGCGTGAGAGATTGGGCCCCCTTGATGTTGTGAAAACTATTGCGCTCAAAGACGATTGCGCTGAAACTTCCCTTCGTGACCGCGCTCCTGCGTATCGTCCTGGCGGCGCTCACCGCCGCACTCGTCAGTATCGTGGCCCCCATCTCCCAAGCCTCCGCAGCCGTCTGCACACCCGACCCCGCCACTCCGAAGCGGCAGCTCCGCGCCATGTGGATCTCCTCCGTCGCCAACATCGACTGGCCCAGCCGCACCGGGCTGAGCGTGTCGGCGCAGCAGGCCGAGTTCCGCGCCTGGCTCGACCTGGCCGTGGCCAAGCGCATGAACGCCGTGGTCGTGCAGGTCCGGCCGACGGCCGACGCGTTCTGGCCCTCGTCGTACGAGCCGTGGTCGCAGTGGCTGACCGGCACCCAGGGCGGCAACCCGGGCTACGACCCGCTGGCGTTCATGGTCGGCGAGGCCCACGCCCGGAACCTGGAGTTCCACGCCTGGTTCAACCCGTACCGGATCGCCAACCACGACGACCCGTCGAAGCTCGTGGCCACGCACCCCGCCAGGCAGCACCCCGACTGGCGGTTCGCCTACGGCGGCAAGCTCTACTACAACCCGGGCATCCCGGAGGTCCGCGACTTCATCGAGGACGCGATCATGGACGCCGTCTCCCGCTACGACGTGGACGGCGTGCACCTCGACGACTACTTCTACCCCTATCCGGTGAGCGGCCAGGCCATCCCCGACTCCGCCGCGTACACCAAGTACGGCGGCTCGTTCGGCAACGTCGCCGACTGGCGCCGCGACAACGTCAACCTCCTGGTACGCGAGCTCGACCAGCGTATCCACGCGGCCAAGCCGCACGCGTCCTTCGGCATCAGCCCGTTCGGCATCTGGCGCAACTCCGGCACCGACCCGCTGGGCTCGCGCACCTCGGGCCTGCAGTCGTACGACGCGATCTACGCCGACAGCAGGCAGTGGGTCAAACAGGGCTGGGTGGACTATCTGTCGCCGCAGATCTACTGGCACATGGGCTTCTCGACGGCCGCGTACGAGGTGCTCACCGCCTGGTGGTCCGACGTGGTGCGGGGCACCGGCGTGCAACTCGTCGTCGGCCAGGCCGCCTACCGCGCGGGCGCCTCCGGGCAGGACGCCGCCTGGCAGGACCCGGCGGAGCTGAGCGACCACCTGTACGACAACCGGAAACATCCCGAGGTGGTCGGCGACGTGTTCTTCAGCGCCAAGGACGTCAAGGCCGACAGGATCGGCGCCTTCACCAGGCTCGTCAACGCCCACTACACCAAGCCGGCGCTGCTGCCCGCCCGCGGCACGGCCGCCGCGCCCGCCGCGCCCGTGATCACCTCGGCCACCCGGGTCTCGAACGGCGTGCAGCTCGTCTGGACGGGCTCGGCCACCTCGTACGCGGTCTACCGCCTGAGCGGCACGGCCGACGAGTGCTCCTTCGCCGACGCCCGCAACCTGGTCACGACGACCAGGAAGACGACGTTCACCGACACGGGCGCCACCGGATCGGCCTACACCTACCACGTGACCGCGCTCAACCGCACCCACCAGGAGAGCTCGCCCAGCGCGGGCAAACCGGTGGGCGGGGGAGGCACCGCGTTCAGCGTGGTGGTCGACAACGCCGACGCGGGAGGCTTCGCCGCGAGCACATCGTGGGGCACCTCCACGTACTCGGGGCAGCTCCACGGCGCCGACTACCGCTTCGCCGAGCCGGTCGCGGCCAGCGATCCGGCCTGGTTCAAGGCGGCCATCCCCAGCGCCGGGAGTTACCGGGTGGAGGTGTGGCATCCGGCCGACGCCGGGTACAACAGCGCGACGCCGCACATCGTGGCGGCCTCCGGCGGGAACCAGACGGTCACCGTGGACCAGCGCACGGGAGGCGGGGCCTGGCGGGCCCTCGGCACGTTCACGCTCGCCGCGGGCACGTACAACGTGGTCGGGGTGAGCCGGTGGACCTCCACGACCGGCTACGTCATCGCCGACGCCGTCCGTATCACCAGGCTCTGAGCGGCTACCAGATCAAGGGTGGGCAGATACGGCGGGTGATCGTACGATGAGGCGGTGGACGGTGCCCGTCCGCGACCGATCGACGCGGTCGCGGTCCTGGTCGCGGCAGGTTTGACGCCGGCGGTCGGCTACGCGGGCCCGAGCCTGGTGATCCTGCTCGCCACGGCGCTGCCGGTGTTCTGGATGCGCAGGGCGCCCCTCGTCGTGGCCTGGATCGGCGCGGGCACCGCGCTCGTGGTGCCCGTGCTGGCCGTGCTCGCCGTGATCCCGCTCCCGTCCGACGGCGCTGTGATCTGGCCGCCCATGTGCGCGTTCGGGGCCTATGGCGCGATGGTGTTCGCCTCCAGGAGGCCGCTCGCGCGGTGGTTGCCGGTGCTCGTCCTCGCGCTCGGCGTCCTGTGCCTGCCCGACCGGCTCCCGCTGGTCCTGCGCACCGAGGCGGTGATCGCGCTGGCCGTCGTGTACGGCCTGTACGTCTCCGTCAGGGAACGCCTGAACGCCGAGCTCGTGGAGCGCTCCGAACGGGTCGAGCGCGAGCGGCTGGCCGGCGAGCTGCACGACGTGGTCACCCACCGCGTCAGCCGGATGGTGTTGCAGGCCGGCGTGCTGGCCCTGGCCGCCGGCGACGACCGGGCCAGGGCGGCGGCCGAGGACATCCGCGCGACCGGCTGCGAGTCGCTGGACGAGCTGCGTCACATGGTGGCGTTGTTACGGCGCGGCAGCGGGGAGGGGTTCGACCTGGGGCTGCCCATGCCCGACCTGCGGCCCCTGGTGATCGACTCGGCTCGGGCCGGGGTTCCGGTGGAGCTGACGGTGGACGGCTCGCCCTCCCCCGTCGCGGGGGTGGTGGGGCGGACGGCGTACCTGGTGGTCGAGGCGGCGCTGGCCAACGTGGCCAAGCACGCGCCGGGGGCCGACGTGCGGGTCCGGGTCCTGTACGTCCGGGGCTCCGTACGGCTGAGCATCCGCAACACCGCCGGCCTGCCGGCCGCCTGGGTCACCGCCACCGACCCCGGGACCAGCCTGACCGCCCTGCGGCCCCAGGTGGAGCTGGCCGGCGGCACGCTGGAGTGCGGCCTGGAGGAGGACGGCGGCTTCCACGTCGAGGCGAGCTTCCCCGCGACCGCGAGCCTCACGAGCCGCAGCTGAGAGCCGCAACTGAGAGCCGCAGGGGCTCGTGTCCCGTAGCTGAGGGTCGCGGGGCTCACGTCCCGTAGATGACCGACAGGAAGCGCACCAGCACCGCCTCCCGCACGGCGACCGGCAGCGCGTCCAGCACGGCGTTGACCACCGCCATCTCCGGCTGCCCGGAGCCCGGCCGCAGATCGACCCCGACGGACGCGGCCAGATCGGCGAACGTGGCGTCGTCGAGCGCCTCCAGGTCCAGCCCCGCCACCAGCTCCACCAGCCCGCCGGGCAGCACGGCGGGCCCGCGCTCGCGAGCGGCCCGCGCCGACTCGGCGATCACCTTCAGCATGGCCTCGACCCCGGACAGAGTGACCCCGGTGACCGTGATGTGCAGGTTGGCCGGAATGCCGGCGTACGAGAGCTGCGGCTGCAGGAACCACCCCCGCGCCCGCGCCTCGTCCGCCAGCACGAACACGTCGATCCCGTCCCCGGCGAACGCCACCAGCGACGCCGCCGGCTCCCCGAGCACCCGCAGCCCGGGAATCGCCGCGATCCCCTCACGTAACAGGGCGGTCGCCGCCAGCGTGGCCCGCCCGAGCTCCAGGTACCCCTCCCGGCCCAGCGCCTGCAGGGTCGCCCAGGCGCCGCCGAGCGGCCCGGCCGAGCGGGAGCTCTGCACGGTCGCGTTGATGACGGTGTACCCGGGCCAGGCCGCCGAGGCGAAGTACGCCTTACGCCGCATCGCGGGATCGGCGAACAACACGACGGAGGCGCCCTTGGGCGCGTACCCGAACTTGTGCAGGTCGCAGGAGATCGACGTGACCCCCGGCACCGACAGGTCGAACGGCGGGATCGCCGCGCCCGCCTCGCGCAACCACGGCAGCAGCCACCCGCCCACGCACGCGTCCACGTGGAACGGCACGCCCGCCACCACGGCGCCGATCTCCTCGATGGGGTCGATCACACCCTGGGGATAGGACGGCGCGGAGGCGACGACGAGGATCGTGTCCTCGTCCATCGCCCGCTCGACGTCGCGGGCCCGCACCTCGTACGTCTCCAGGTCCACCGGCACGGCGACGACCTCGACGCCCAGGTAGTGCGCCGCCTTGTGGAAGGCCGGGTGCGCGGTGACCGGCAGCACCAGATTCGGGCGGGCGCGGCCGGCCAGGTCGCGGGCGGCCTTGACGGCCAGCATGATCGACTCGGTGCCGCCGCTGGTGAAGATCCCGTGGCCGCCGCCGAGCAGGTCCGCGACCGCGCCGACCACCTGCCGCTCCATCATGACCACGCTGGGGAACGCCGTCGGGTCGAGGCAGTTGACCTCCAGCATCTCCAGGTACGCCCGGGTCGCCGCGTCGTTCACCTCGGGCCGCCCGGTGTCGTAGACGTAGGCGGTCACCTGGCCGCCGCGTACGGGCAGGTCGTGCTCCTTGAGCTGGGCCACCTCCGCCAGCAGGTCTTCCACGGCCCTTCCTGCCCCGGGCATCATCGGGGGTCGCCGGGCAGGCCGAGCGTCCTGTGCAGGGACAGGTGCAGGTGGGCGCGGAAGCGGCGCAGCGCGGCCCGGTCGCCACCGGCTCTGCGGCGGCCCTCGCCGTCCAGCACCCCGCCCTTGGCGAAGCCGTGCACGGACCAGATCACCGTCCACACCGTGTATTCGAGGTCCGCCTCACGGGAGATCAGCCCGGCCTCGACGGCGGGCCGCAGCGCGGTGGTCACGGCGGTGAGCAGCGGTTTCACGTACTGGCGCTCCAACTCTGTGATGTCGCTGGCGTCGGAGAGCCAGCGGTGCATCCACAGGGCGGGCACCTCGGGATTGTCCACGCAGAAGTCGAGGTAGTCGTCGGCCATCCGGTGGATGGCCGCGACGGGGTCGTCGCCGGGCAGCCGGTCGAGGGCACTGTCCAGGGCTGCCTTCTCCGCCCGGTGCGCGCGCTCCATGACGGCGAGGTACAGCTCCCGCTTGCCGCCCACGTGGTAGTTGACGGTCGCGATGTTCAGCCCGGCGGCCTCGGCGATCTGGCGGGTTGAGGTGCCGTCGTAGCCGAGCGCCGCGAACAGTTGCGTCGCGACCTTGAGGATCAGGTCGGCCTGTGTCATGTGACCGAAGAGTAGTTCGAAAACCCTCTCTCCATCAAGTGATTGATCGGGTCAGTTCCAGTCGTTCAGCAGGTTCTCCAACTCGGCGCTCGCCTTCGCCGGGTCGTAGCCGGGCAGGGCCTCGCGCATGAGGTCATGAGTCCGTCGTACGGCGTCCGCGCCCGCCGCCCGCACCGCCACCAGCGTCTGCTCCGCCAGCTCCGTGCTGCCCAGGCGCAGGGCGCGAGGGCCGTAGGCCACGTCGAGGACCTGGCCGTTCGCGTCCACGGTTGCCTTGACCTGCCCCGAGGCGGCCTCGCCCGCTCCGACGATCCGGTCGAGGTCCTCCTGCGCCGTTTCGAGCCAGGCCAGCATCCGTTCGCCCTCCTGTTCGTCCACGCTTGCCCCCTAGAGAAGATCCTGGGCCGCCTGCTCGACCCTCTGGCGTACGAACGTCTCGTCGAGCGGCTCGCGGAGGGCCGGACCCGAGGCGGCGTCGGTGATCTCCCGCGCCTGGCGCCCGGCGTCCTCCTGCGCCGCCCGCAGCACCGCCGTCACCTTCCTGCCGAGCGCCGCCTCTCCGCCCCGCATCGCCCGCGGGTCGATGCGCAGGCCGGTGGGACCGCCCTGGCCGTCGGCGGTCGCCTCGACCAGCCCGTCATCGCTCTCGGCTCGGCCCTCGACCTGCTGGACGGCCGCGCGCGCCGCCTGGAGGCCGCGCATGATCTCGCGGCTCTCGGCGACGTACCGGGCCAGGAACTCGGCGTCGTCTTCCGGCGCGGGTGACCACATGGCGACCTCCGGCGGTCAGAGGGGGCGGGCTGAGCCGACCAGTCTAGACAAACCTCGGCCCGATCTTGGCGGCGAGATGGACATCTCAGGAATAACTGAAGAGTCGCGTGAGTCGTGAGATGTCCAGTTATCGTGCGGAAACATGACGGGGTTTGAGATCGAGCCGGGCGCGGTGGAGCGCCACGGCGAACAGGTGAGCACCCACGGCTCGGATTACCAGGCCGCGGTCCAGCGGCTACGGGAGCGGGGAGACGGCGTCTCGTCGTGGGGCGACGACGGACTGTTCGGGGAGATCACCGCCGCCTACGCGGAATGCACCCAGGTCTCCCTGCTGGCGCTCACGAAGGTCACCGGGGAGATCGGCGGCACCGGCGAAGGAATGGTCGGCACGGCCAGGGACACGCGCGACAGGGACCACCTCACATGGGGGTGACGCTCCCGCCCGAGCTGGACGGGTTCCTGGAGCTGCTCGGCGTGCCGTGGCCGAACATCGACGAGGACGAGATCAGGAAGGACGCCGCGGCCTGGCGCACCGTACAGGCCGGGGCCGAGCCCGCGAGCGCGGAGGCCGACGCGGCGGTGCGCAGGACCCAGCAGGTCTACCGCGGCGAGTCGGCCACGGCCCTGGCGGAGCACTGGGACCGGGTCGGCGGGGACGGCGGCCACGCCGCCCAGGCCACGGCCGCCGCGCGGATGGCGCCGGTGGCGCTGGAGGGCACCGCCGGCGTCGTGAGCGCGGTGAAGGTGGCCGTGGGCACGCAGGCGGCGGCCGGGCTGACCTCCGTCATGCAGACGCTGGCGGTCGGCGGCGCGCTGGGCGTGACGGCGGCCACCGCGCGCATGTACCTCGCCCGGCATGCCATGACGAAAGCGCTGCGGGAAGGTTCAAGTGGCACCGGGAAGGTGCTGGCCCCGGCGCTGGCCCGGCGGGTGACCGACCCCATGCGCCGCATCCTCGACGACCTGAGCCTGCCGGGAGGACGGCCGGCCCTGGCCGGCGGACCCAGGGTGCCGGACGGCATGGCCGCGATGGCCCGCGGAAAGGGGAACGCGCGCGGCGGCCGCGACAGGGACGATTTCACCTCCAGGCACGCGCGCGAACGTAAGGAACAACGTGGCATCAGCCAGGCCGACATCAATGAGACCATCTCCAAGGGCAGCAAGAAGCCTGGCAAGACGCCGGGAACGACCGAATACCGTCATGGCGACATCGTTGTGATCAGGAACAACGAGACCTTCAGGATCGTCACGGTCATCAGGAAATAGGGGCTGGGTTTGCGGATCGAATACGGCGAGGAGAACGACGTCGCCTACATCCATCTGGTCGAGCACATCGGCGCCGGTGAGGCGGTCAGGCAGGTCGTGGTCGAGGACGCCGGGATCAAGGGAGAGGTGATCGTCGACCTCGACGGCGATGGCGCCCTGCTGGGCATCGAGATCCTCGGCGCGTCCCATGTCCTGCGGCCCGAGACGCTCGCGCAGGCGTCGAGGAAGGACTAGGAGCGGGCCTTCGTCCAGGCGGGGCTGTCGAGGAAGTGGTTGTCGAAGCGCTCCTGGGAGTCGAGCAGCTCCTCCAGCGTGGCCTGGCCCGCCTTGAGGCGGGCCAGCAGCCGGAAATACTCGAACCGCTCGACCCCCGGCGTGATCACGATCAGCAGGTCGGCCTCTGAGCCGGGGGCGGCGGCGAAGGCGTGCGCCATATCGGGCGGCACCACGGCCACGTCCCCCTGCTCCAGCGTCAGCACCTCGTTCCCGGCCAGCACCTGCGCCTGACCGTCGAGCACGTAGAACATCTCGGAGGCGGTGGTGTGGGTGTGCGGCACCGCGCCGTCGGCCCCTTCGCCGAGGGTGATGCGCATCGTGCTCAGCGCGCCGCCGGTGGCGCTGGAGTCGAGCAACATGCGGCCCGTGCTCGGGTGCCCGCCGATGATCTCGGCGTCCACGGACCGGATGACGGCGGCTGCCTGGTGGATGATCGACATGTACGTCACTCCTTCTCACGCGCGGCACCGCGGAGCGCGGTGTCGACGAGTCGTTCTGCGTAGGCCCGCCCCACGGGCAGGCCGGTGATGAGCACGCGGTAGTAGAGAGCCCCGGTGAGCTGGTCGAACAGCGCCTCGACGTCGAGGTCCGCGCGTAGTTCGCCGCGCTCGACGGCCCGCTCCAGCAGGGCGTGGGCCAGGGCGTTGCGGCGGGCGTACACGTCGCGTTCGAGCGCTCCGACGTCGGGATGGCGGGCGGCGGCCGCGACGAGCTCGGCCACCGTCCCGGCCGACGGGTCATCGCCGGTCCTGCCCGCGCCTCGCATGCGGTTGAGCCCGGCGGCGATCTTCTCCAGGTACGCGGGCAGATCGCGGCGGATGTCCCCGCTGTCGGTGATCTCGTCGTCGTCCTGCAGCCTGGCCACCACGGCCACGGCCAGGTGGTCCTTGGTGGGCCAGCGGCGGTAGAGCGTGGTCTTGGCGACCCCGGCCCGCTCGGCCACCTCGTCGGGGGACAGGCCGGCGTAGCCGCGTTCGAGCAGCAGCTCGATCGCGGCCCTCAGCACGCCCTCGTCCACATCGGCCCTGCGTGGCCGCCCTCGCCCGGTCATGTCCGCCCCTTTTTCGATACTCAGGTAGCGAAAAAGAGACTAGCCGAGGCCCAATGAATTACGCAACCTCAGTTTCGTAATTAGTCCGGCGCCCAGTACTTCGTCATGATCTTCTCCAGGTGCCGCACCACGGGCGTCCAGGTCGTCGGCAGCGTGTACCGGCTGGCCCGCCGCTTGTCGTAGGCCAGCGTGTACTTGATGAAGTCCGCCCCCTGCGGCGGCCCCTCCGACCGGCCGACCTTCAGCTTCTTCAGATGTCCGCGCAGCGTGCGCTTCTCCTTGGCGGTCAGGCACTTGTCGATGGTCGGCCCCGTACGCCGGCTGAGTCGTACGCAGCCGTTGCCGTAGACGATCACGCGGTCGTTCAGCCCCGCGAAGCCGCCCTGCTCGCGCAGGTCCAGCAGCACCTTCTTCGGCGCGACCGCCGCCTGAGCCGGAACCATGGACGTGCTCAGCGCAAGAAGGAGCACGGGCAGGAGCACGATTCGCCAGATCCTCATGTCTACTAGGACGTACCGGAGCCCCGAACGGCTCACCTGAGCGCGTCCACCGGCTCCATCCTGGCCGCGCGCAGCGCTGGGTAGAGCCCCGCCAGCAGCCCGACCAGGGCTCCCGCCACCGGTGCGGCGATCGCCAGCCGCACGTCGAGCAGAGGCGTCCACTGCTTGACGGCCGAGACCGCCACCACGACGATCACGCCCAGGCCGGCGCCGATCACGCCGCCGGTGAGCCCGATCAGCGTGGACTCCAGCAGGAACTGGCCCGCGATGTGCCGCCGGGCCGCGCCGAGCGAGCGGCGCAGGCCGATCTCCGGCACCCGTTCCATCACCGTGACCAGCGTGACGTTGGCGATGCCGACGGCGCCGACGACGAGCGAGACGAGGCCGAGGATCAGGAAGAGCGCGTTGACGTCGTCCTGCGCCCCGTCCCTGGCCCTGGTGGGGCTGGGCGGAGTGATCACCTGCAACTCGTCGCCGTTGCCCGGGCTGAGCGCCGCCGGGGCCTGGCCCGCGACGAGGCCGGCGGCGCCCAGGCTGGTGTTGACCAGCACCCTGGTGACGTCACGCAGCCCGAACTGCCTGCCCACGGTCGGCGGCACGATCACGGCGCTGCTCAGGTTCCGCTCGCGGCGCAGGCCGCCGAGCACGCCGATCACCGTGTACGCGTGCTTCCCGATGAAGATCGCCGGTGCCCGGTCGAGCCGGGTGACGCCGAGCATCCTGGCCGCCTCCTCGCCGATCACGGCCACCCGGTCGCCCCGCCGGACGTGCCCCGCGTCGTAGAACCGGCCCTGCGTCATCCGGCCGCGCGCCGCCTCCGGCAGGCCCGTCGTGGCGGCCAGCACCGCCAGAGAGAGCGTGGTGACCCTGGCGGGGTCCACGAGGTCGTTGGAGCGTACGGACAGGTTCGTACTCTCCTCGCCGTCGGACACCGCGGCGGCCGACTCCACGCCGCGCAACCTCGTCAGCCGCTCGACCGCGTCCCAGCCCACCAGCGGGGTGCTCTTGGACTCGGGCACCTCCACCGTGATGGCCGTGGCCACCAGCTCGTCGAAGCGGCCGACGATCTGGTTGCCCGCCGTGGCGGACACGCCGAGCGTGACGACCAGCGTGGTGATGCCCAGCACGGTGCCGAGCGTCGTCAGCGCCGAGCGCACCGGCCTGGCGAGCATCCCGGCCACGGCCTCGCCGGCCAGGTCGCGTACGTGCATCACTCCTCCACCAGCACGCCGTCGCTGATCCGCACCCGGCGCCCGGCCCGCTCGCTGACCTCCCGCTCGTGCGTGATGACCACGATCGTCAGGCCCTGCTCCCGCAACTCCCCGAACAGGTCGAGCACCGCCTCGGTGTTGCGGCTGTCGAGGTTGCCCGTGGGCTCGTCGCACAACAACAACGACGGCTCTCCCAGGAGGGCCCTGGCGATGGCCGTGCGCTGGCGCTCGCCCCCGGACAGCAGGCCCGGCGCGAACCCGGCCCGGTGACCGAGACCGACGCGCTCCAGCGCCGCCAGGGCCCGCTCCCGCCTGCCCGTTCTCCTCTGCCGGCGGTAGACCTCGGCGAGCATCACGTTCTCCTGCACACTGCGGTGGGAGAGCAGGTGGAATGCCTGGAAGACGAAGCCGATCCGGTCGCCGCGCAACCGGGTTCTGGCTCCGTCCCGCAGCGTAGTGGTCTCCGTGCCGTCGAGGCGATAACTACCCGAACTGGGTCGGTCCAGCAGACCCAGCACGTTCAGCAGTGTGGACTTTCCCGAACCTGACGGGCCGGTGATCGCCAGGTAGTCGCCGCGGTTCACGCGGAGTGAGACCTCGTCGAGGGCGCGGACGGGAGGTCGCGCGGGGAACTCCCGGCAGAGCCCGACCAGCTCGATGACCGGCTCAGGCGCTGCCTCGGTGACCGCCTCAGGCACCGGCCCAGGCGTCGCCTCGGTGGCCGGCCCGGGCACCGCCTCGGTGGCCGGCTCAGGCACCGCTGATCACCACCCGGTCGCCCTCCGTCAGTTCGCCGGTGACCTCGACGTTCCCGTCGGCGGTCAGGCCCGTGCGCACCTCGACGTCTTTCGTCCTGTCCGTGGCGTACTCGACGCGCACCCGCGCCTTCCCATCGGCCGAGGTGATCACCGCGGTCACCGGCACCACCAGCACCGGCTCCTTGGTCGCCCCCACGGTCACCCGCGCGGTCACCGCCGTACCGGTCCGCATGCCCTTGGCCGAGGACGGCGTGATCAGCACCGGCTGGGTCCCGGCCGCGGCCTCCTCCGCGCCGGGCACCTTGGCCTTCTCGCCGATCGCGGTCAGCGTGGCCGCGATCGGTCTGCCCGTGTCCAGTTCGACGCTGGCCGCCATGCCCGGCCGCAGCAGCTCGGACTCCGCCGCCTCCACCGACCCGGTCACCGTGAACGTCGAACTCGTCACCGTGGCCACCTCGTCCTCGATCCGCTGCCCCGGCTTCGCCGAGACCTTCTGCACGCGGGCGGGCAACTTCGGCAGGAACACCACCTCGCCGGGCGGGATCGAGGTGCCGTAGGTACGGGAGTACTCCGCCAGCGTCGCCTTCGCCTCCGCCACGTCCTTCCTGGCGTTCGACACCTTCAGCCGGGCCGGGGAGAGCTGCCTGGCCCGGCGCAGCGCCTGATCGGCGGTGACCACGGCCTCCTTTCCGGTCCGCACGGTCTTGCGCAGCTCGTCCAGCTTGGTCTCTTTGCTCTCCGCCGCCTGTCGCAGGGCCAGATCACGGGACTCCTGGGCCGCCTCCAGGTCCGCCCTGGCGTTGTCCACCTTCAGCTCCAGCAACCGGGTGTCGGCGGTGGGGAGGGAAACGGGCGTGGTCGTGCCGGTTCTGGCACCGGTCGTTCCCGTCGTGCCGGTTCTGGCACCGGTCGTGCCGGACGTGCCGGTTGTGGGACTGGCCGTGGGGACGGTCGTGCCGGACGGTGTGGGGGTCGCCGTCGTGGGGCCGGGCGTCGGCTGAGTTCTGGCCGCCGCGAGTGCCTGCTCGGCCTCCAGCAGCCGCTCCTCGGCCGCCCGCACCGCCGCGTCGGCCGCGGCCAGCCTGGTCTCGTCCTCGGGCGTCAGCTCCCGAGCCCCCGCCTGTTCCAGGGCAGTGCGCGCCGACTTCAGGTCCTGCTCGGCGTTGTCCAGCTTGACCTTCAGCGGCAGCACGTCACGCCCCTGGTCCAGGGCCAGTTTCTCGGTCGCGAGGGTCTCCGAGGCCGTCCGTACGGTCTTGCGCAGCGTGTCGTACGTCTGGCGATCGGTCAGGGCCGGCCGCTGGGCCTCGTACCCCTTCTTGGCGTACATCTCGGTGACGGCGGCGACCGTCGCGGAGTCGAACACGCCCGAGGCAGGGGCCTCGTGCCCGAGCCTGCGCAGGGCCCGCTGCAGTTGCTTCACGTCGTCCCCCTTGCCGCCGGGGGCGATCGTGCGGTGCATCGGCACCGTGCCGCGCAGCGCGAACACCGGGCGGCCGTTGACCTCCATCAGCACGGCGCCCTCCTTGATCTTGCCCTTGCGGGGCGCGCGGGTGGCCCGCTGGAGCTCGGAGGTGCCGCCGACCACCCCGGCCAGGCTGATCGGCAGCGGGGAGCCGTACTCCAGAGTGCCACTGAGCACCACGGTGCTGACCAGCTTGCGGCGTTCGACGGCGGCGGTGACCAGCGAGGCCGCGGGCGCGGCGCGGCGGGCCGCCTCGTCGGCGGGGGAGCGCAGCCGGGCGCCGACCGCCCAGCCCGCGCCCGCGATGACCACGACGCCGGCGATGACGCCGGCGAGGAGCCTGCGTGGGGAGTTCATGAGGGCGTCAGAAGGCGAACTGCTCGTTGACCCGCTGCTGGACCGTCGTCTCCCTCGGTATGAAGGCCGGGTAGAAGTCCTTGCCGCACTCCAGGTCGTCGAGCGCCGCCTTGATCTCCTTGTTGAGGTACGGCATGGCCTGCTGGGGCGTGAGCTCCGGCATCTGGTACTGCTGTGTGTCCTTTGTCATCTTCGGCGGCGCCTGCAGGTCCCCCTCCTGCTGCTTGCCCAGGTTGGACTGCTGCTCCAGGAACGTCCGCTCGCCGCGCAGGTCGATGGCCGACGGCTTGGTGTCGCTCACCGTGTAGCCCTTGCCCTTGAGGCAGGTCGCCATGGCGCCGGCCAGCTCCACCAGCTTGGGGTCGCCATCGAGCTCGGCGGCCTTTGCTCGCTTGTGCGCCTTGGCCATCTGGCTGAAGTAGTCGAGGTTCGACTTCAGGGTCAGGCCGAGCACCTTCTTGCCCGCCACTCCCATGCAGGCGTTCTTGGCCTCGTTGTAGGCGACGAGCTGGGCGTTCGAGAGAGAGCTCAGCATCTTGCGGTTGGGATCCTTGACGGGGTTTCCCGCCATCCCCTCCGGGGCCATCTCCTTGGGATAGGCATACACGGCGTAGACCCCGAACCCATATTTTTCGCGATATGTCTTCATCGCCTGGTAGTCGCCGGAGGCGATCTTGCGGTCCTCGTCGCTCTCCTGTTTCTCCGGCGCCACGTACGCCACGTACTTGAAGCCCTTCTGCTTCATGCAGTCGGCCTTGGCCGCCTCGAACTGGTGCTTCTTGTCCTTGGCGGCGGCCGTGGACGCGGCCGGCGAGGGCTGGGCGCTCTGTGCGGCGCCCCCGCAGCCGCACAGCACGGCCGCGGAGAACGACATGGCGACAGCCAGGTGGGATCTCTTAAGCATGACGGAGACCATACTCCGTTGAACGGAGCATGGTCAATCCAGGCAGTGCCGCCGCTGGCGGAAGGGGGCGAAGGCGGTGGCCGCGAGCAGCACGATGAGGATGCCCGTGTACGCGAGGTGCTGCCTGGTCAGCTCCTCCGAGTGCAGGGTCAGGTCGCCGAAGTCCACCAGAAGATAGATGCCCGCGCCCAGCGCCCACCGGTGGTCCCGCGCCAGATAGCCGCCCAGCGTCCCCAGCCCGAACAGCGTCACCTCCACCGCCAACCGGCTCAGGCTGATCGGGAACGAGGTGTCCTCCGTCATCCACTCGGGACCGGCCCACGCCGCGAGCACGACCACCGCCCACCACCACCATGACCTGGCCCGCGCCGGCTGTCGTGACGACGCGAGCAGCACCAGGCCGATCAGCACGATCGCGTAGCCGCCGGCCACCAGGTAGGGATCGCTGTCCTGGTACAGGGAGCGATCGGTGAGCGCGTTCGGATGGACCGGCAGCAGGGTCAGGTCGAAGAACTGCCGGCCGGCCGCCATTCCGACGGCCTTCACGCCGACGAGGAGGGTGAGCGGGAAGGCCGTACGCGTCCATCCGCGCAGGATCGCCAGCAGCGCCAGCGCCGACAACACCGTCCACAGCGGCATCGCCCCCGTGTACGGGAGCAGCGCCGCCAGGTTCACCACCGCGACGGCCGTGACCCCCAGGTGCAGGCCGTCCTCCCAAGCGCTCCCGGTCGCCCGGTGCACGATGCGGCTGCGCACGCCACCGACCAGCAGCCCCCACGCCTCCCTGAGCACCGGGATCCGCCTGCCGGGGGCGGCCGACTCCAGCAGGATGTCGAGCAGTTCGTCGCCGTGCGCCCGGCGGTAGTTCCGCGGATAGGCCAGCAGCAGCCTGCGGTAACGCCGTTCGAGCGCGGTCACTGCCTGGGCGCCCGCCGGATCGAGCGCAGTCACGGCCCGCGCGCCCGCCGGGTCGAGCGCCGTCATGCGCCGGACGGGCGCAGGACCAGGGAGGCCGCCTCCTGCATCCGCCGGGCCTCCGCCTCCACGAGCGTCTGGCCCTCGGGGGTGATCCTGAAGTAGCGCCGGTTGCGGCCGTTGACCGTCTCCTCGCGGTCGACGATGATCACGCCCCGCTCGTTCAGGCGCTCCAGGATGCCGTAGAGCGTGCCGACGGACGGCTGGACCCGCCCGCGCGACAGCTCCTTGATCGACTTGCTGATCGCGTGTCCGTGCAGCGGGCCCGCGCGGAGGGCGGTGAGCACGAAGTACATCGGCTCGCTGACTTCAGAGGTTCCCCTGGGCATGGGGACGACAGTATTCCGTTCAACGGAGCGTCCGCAACGCCCAGGGGGACTCCCGTTCTACGTGCAGCGCACGCCGTTGAGGTGGAACACCTCGGGGGCCGGATTGGGGCCTGAGGTGTTGGTGCCGTTGAAGCCGAATGTCACCTTCTGCCCTGGTTTGATCTTGCCGTTCCAGCCCAGGCTCTTGGCCGTCACCACCGAGCCGGACTGCGACAACGCCGCGCCCCAGACGTGCCCGGCCCGCTGGCCGCCGAGGAACGACCAGCGCAGGCTCCAGCCGTCCACCGTCTCCTTGCCGGCGTTCTCGATCACGACCTGGGCGGTGAACCCGCCGGGCCACGAGCCGTGGGCGGAGTAGCCCACCCGGCAGTCGGAACGCCCGCCCTTGTCCGCCAGGAACGCCGAGACCCAGGCCAGCGGGGAGTTCCAGTTGATGGTCAGCTCGTTCGTGGCCCACGACTCGATGTCGTCGATGTAGCAGAACTGCGGCGCGCAGCCGCGCAGCAGGCGCTGCGCGAGCGGGTCCTGGATGCCGGAGTTGGGGCCGCCCGCCAGCGTGCCGCGGGGCGGGTTGGGCAGGTTCGGGTCGAGCTGGCGGGAGTACCAGCGGCTGTGCTGGTTCTTCGAGGCCACCTCGCCGTAGCCGGTGACGTACGACTGGTTGAGTGCGTTGCGGCCCAGGATGTAGTCCATGCCCTCCCGTACGGCCGTCCTGTACTTCTCCTGGCCCGTGAGGTCGTAGGCCGTGGCCATGACGACCATGTTGTTCAGCACCAGGTTGTTGGAGCCCCAGTCGAAGTCCGGCGGGTTGTAGGGCAGCCCGTACGGGTGCGCCTTCTGGACAGCCACATACTTCTCCGCCCCTTCGACCACCGACTGCCGCACGCGTGCCCGGTCCGGCAGCGCGTTCGGCACGGTCGCCAGGTCCAGGCGGCCGAGCTGGGCCGTGTTGCCCCAGTCGAAGCCGCGCTCGCGCCAGATGTCGCCGGTGTGGTGCGGCGAGGCCAGCACGAAGTCCCTGAACTCCTTCTCGCCCGTCGTGATGTACAGCTCGGCCGCCGCCCAGTAGAACTCGTCGCTCACGTCGCCGTCGTTGTACGCGCCGCCGCCGATGCCGTCGTTCGGGTCGGCGTACCTGGCCGGGTTCGCCTTGGCCGCCGCCCACGCCTTGCGCGCCGCCTTGAGGTTCCTGGCGGCGAACTCCGCGTCGTACGGGGCGAACAGCCGGGCCGCCTGCGCCGCCGTCGCCGCCAGGTTGAGCGTGGCGGCCGTGGAGGTGGGGTGCAGCTCGCGCAGTTGCGGGTCCAGGTGGGGCAGGAGGGGAAGACCGGTCCAGTTCTGGTCGTGGATCTTGTGGTGGGCCATGCCCGCGTACGGCTTGCCGTCCGGCGCCTGCATGCTCAGCAGGAACTCCTGCTCCCAGCGGGCCTCGTCCAGGATGTCCGGCTTGCCGTTGCCGCTCTCCGGGATGTTCAGCTGGCCGTCCTTGAAGGCGGCCTTGTCCCGTTCGTAGGCGGCCATGAGCTGGTAGACCGAGATGCCGCCGTTGACGACGTACTTGCCGTGGTCGCCGGCGTCGTACCAGCCGCCCTTGACGTTCAGGCTGTAGTCGCAGACGCCGGGCTGGCACGGCACGCTCACGTCGCCCTGGTTCGGCGCGACGCCCACGTGACCGGCCGGCCTGGCGTACCCGGGCCTGAGGCTGTCGAGGATCTCGATGCCGCTGCGCTGGGTGTAGTAGAACTTCAGCGCGTCCACCGGGAGCTGGTCGTAGATGCCGGCCGCGATGTCGAACGGCCTGCTCGTCTCACCGTCCGCCGTCAGCGTGTAGCCCTCGCCCGGCTTGCGGTAGGCGCCGAAGTCCAGCGTGTGCACGTTCTGCCCGGAGCTCCCGTCCGCACCCCTGGGGACGGTCCTGCCACTGGCCACCGTCACCTTCCCGGCGTTCTTCAGCTCCCAGTCCAGGGCCTCGGTCGACGTGGTGACCACCGTGGCCTTCTTGGGGCCCGTGGGGAGGTAGCCGACCATGTTCACGCGTACGCGGGGGCCGGTGTCCGGCTCGTACACCTCGGGCTCGGCGCCGCCCTTGAGCGACACGTCGTCCATGCAGAACCTCCAGGGCTCGGCGCTGCCACCCACCTGGAAGGCGACCTGGGCGTTCGGCAGCGACACGGGGGCGGTGAACGTGTAGGAGTAGCCGTTGCCCGAGACGCTCATCTCCGGCGCGGCCGACAGATACTGCGTGTAGGGGTCCACGGGAAGCTGGATCAACGCCCTGCCGACCTTGGCGGGGGTCGCGGTGGCGAAGAACCTGTAGGCGTAGGTCTCGCCCGCCACCAGCGGGAGGTCGTTCTGGCCGACGATCACGTCCCAGGGGTTGGTGGTGCCGCCCGGGATGTCGGCGCACAACCGTCCGCCGTCCACCGCGAGGGTGATGTTGCCGGTGCCCCACCAGGGGGCGGTGCCTGCGTCGAAGGTGCCGTTCACGATCTGCTCGGGCCCCTCGTCGGCCGCTGCTGAAGCGGCCGGGGTGGGGGACAGGGCGACCATGGTGAGGAGGGCCAGTAAGGCGGCCCGGCATCGGGTCATGGAGGTCCTTCAGAGTTGGGAGCGCTCCCAAAAGGCGCGCCCCCGATCCTCCACAACCCCCGCCGCCCCGCCAACGGCCCCGCACGAACCCCTTCAGAAGAACGTGAAACTTTCACGGTCGTGGTTGTGGTCTTCACCGATTCGCGGTGATCTGGGAGGGTTCGAGCGTGGTTCGCGCCCTCACCCTGGCCGGGTGCCCCCTGTACGAGCTGCTCGACCGCCAGATCCCCAAGCTGGCCAGGCTGCTCGTCAAGGGCTTCGCCGAGCAGATCCCCGTCTACAGGCGGTTGCCGCAGGAGGAGCTCGACGGGGACATCACGGTCATCACCGAGCACAATCTGCGGCTGATCTCGCGGGTCTTCCGTGATCGCCGCCCGCCCGCCAGAGCCGATCTGGCGCCCTTGCGGGAGTCGGCGGCGCGCAGGGCGCAGGAAGGGGTGCCGCTCGAAGCGTTGCTGGCGGCCTATCACCTGGGGGCGCGGATGGTGAGCGAGCGGCTGTTCTCGCAGGTCGGTCCCGACGACCTCGACGACGTGCTGGAGGCCAACCGGATCATCCTGCTGTACATCGAGAGCGCGACCGTAGCCGTGTGCACGGCGTACCTGGAGGAGCGGGAGAGTGTGCTCAGCCAGGAGCAGCATGCCATGCACGCCACCGTCTCGGCGCTGCTCAGCGGTGACCAGGCGGCGCTCGCGGGGGTTCGGCTGGCCGCGCGGTATCTGGTGCTGGCCGTGGCGGCGGGGCGGCATCCCGATGAGGACGGGCCCGGTGGAGCGGTGGCCGGGCGGCGCAAGGTGCGGCGGATCAGGCACGCGCTGGAGCGGTACGTGGGCGAGCCGGTGTTGCCGGCGCTGGACACGACCGGTGGGCTCGTGCTGGTCCCCGTCCAAGGAGAGGTCCAAGGAGAGGTCCAAGGAGAGGTCCAAGGAGAGCTTCCGGTGGCCGGGGAGCTGGCGGAGGTGGCGGGGAAGGCGGCGGGTGTGCCGGTGTGGGTGGCCGCCGAGTGCGCGCCGCCCCAGGGGGTGCCCGAGGCGGCGCGGCTGGTCGAGGAGGTGCTGGACGTGGTACGGCTCTTCGAGCAGCCGCCGGGCGCCTATCGGCTGGCCGACGTGCTGCTCGAATACCAGCTCACCCGGTCGAGCCAGGCCACGGCGCTGCTCGCGGGGCTGCTCGACCCGCTGCTCGACAACCCGGATCTGCTCAGGACGCTCACGGCGTACCTGGACACGGGGCTGGACCGGCGGCGCACCGCCGAGCTGCTCCACGTGCACCCGAACACCGTCGACTACCGCCTGCGCAGGGCCGTCAGCCTGACCGGGCTCGACCCGATGGATCCGGCTCACCTCCAGCGGATCGGGGCCGCGCTGGCCGCCCGGAGGCTCACAGGACTCCGGTGACCGCGGCGGTCACCGCTGTGGCGAAGCCGCGCATGCCGAGGGCGTTCGGGTGGAAGGGTGCGGCGGGGGCGGCGGGGACGTACGGCTCGATCCAGCGAGTGCCGGGGCCGGTGCATGGGGAGTGGGAGGCGCTCGGGGTCTGGAGGTCGATGAAGCCGACCCCGGCCGCCGACGCCTGTTCGGCGAGCATCTGGTTGAAGTACATCAGCGTCGCCCGGATGTAGTTCGCGTCAGCGCGGATGATCGGGACGCGGGGGTAGCAGCCGTTGGGCGGCGCGTACGTGGCGTAGCCCACGACGAAGACCCTGGCCTGCGGCGCGCGGGCGTGAATGTCGGAGATCAGGGTGGTCATGCGGGCACGTAAGGCGTCGGTCGCCACCCGCCACTGGTCCTGGCCGCCCGCGTTGTAGTCGTCGTTGCAGGCGTCGCCGACGGGCGGGGGCAGCAGGTTGAGGCAGTCCTCGATGAAGCCGGTCAGGCCGACGTCGTTCGCGCCGATCTGCACCGTGACCAGCGTGGTGTCCTGGCTGAGGGCGTCGAGCTGGGGCGCCACGTCGCCCAGGTCGGTGCCCTGCGAGGTGTACATGTCGTCGGTCTGGGCGCCCGAGCAGGTCACGTCGCGGAACGTGGCCGCGCCGATGGACTGGGCGGTCAGGTGGGCGTAGTTGTGGTCGGATCGCCAGCAGCCGTAGTCGGGGCCGATCTGGTTGGGCACCAGGGGGCCTGAGGCGGCCGAGTCGCCGAGTGCCACGTACACCTCGGACTGGGCGGCTTGTGCCGGCGGCGCGAGGCTCAGGACGAGCCAGGCCGCGGCGAGCGGGATGAACATCCGTCGGACCATGAGGACTCCTTCCGGCAGGGGTGGGGGGTGCGGAATCCGTGCTGGTCTGTCAGCGGCGGAAGGGGCCGGTCACCTCGTAGGTGATGCCTCCGGTGCCCGCGGCCTCGCCGCTGGCGCCGCGTTGGGAGGAGAAGTAGAGCCGGGCGCCGTCGGGGGAGAAGGCAGGGCCGGTGATCTCCGACCTGGCCTGGCCGTTGAGGCGCATGACCGGGGCCACGACGCCGTCCGGCGTGATGATGTTGATCTCCATGTTGCCGCCGTCCTCGGCCACGTAGAGATCGCCTTTCAGGCCGGTGACGTTGTCCACGCCGTCGAGCGTGCCCGTGCCGTCGTAGATGGCGGTCACGGTCTGGCGGGCGGTGTCGTACGCCCAGACCTTGCGGTCGCCCTTCGCGGTGAAGTAGCAGACCCCGGCGGCGTAGTGGCAGCCCTCGCCGCCGTTGAAGTGCCTGGCGGCCGGGACCTGGTGCCTGGTCTGGCGCTCCAGCACGGCGGGGGTGGGGTCGGGGACCTCGCGCCACACCGTGCCGTCGCCGCAGAGCACCTCCAGCCGGCCGCTGGACAGATCGCCCCAGGTCGTGGGGGTGAATCGGTAGAAGCAGCCGTCGGTCTCGTCCTCGGTCAGGTAGATCACCCGGTGGTCGGGGTCGCAGGCGGCGGCCTCGTGCTTGAAGCGGCCCATGGCGGGGCGGGGCTGGGCGCCGCGGGAGCCGTACGGGTCCGTCTCGTACACCCGGCCGCGGAAGATCTCCTCACACGACAACCAGGTGTTCCAGGGCGTGGCGCCGCCCGCGCAGTTGAGGTTCGTGCCGTTCAGGATCCGGTACGCGCGCTCGACCGAGCCGTCCGCCCTGAACCTGATCGCCGAGGCTCCGCCGATGAGCGGCACCTCGGAGTTGGACACGTAGATCCAGCCGGTCCCGTCGGCGAAGCAGGCGCCGCCGTCGGGGGCCGGATGCCACAGCAGGCCCCCGACGATCCTGCCCGACCGCGCCACGACGCGGCCGGTGAAGCCCGCGGGCAACGCCATGCCGTTCGCGTCCGGGGCGCCCAGCGGCCCGTAAGGGCTCGTTCCCGCCGACAGCGCCGAGGCCACCGCCTCATGCCACACGGCTCCGGAGAACGCCACGGCGGTGAGGAACGTACGGCGGCGCATGGAGGCCCTCCCGTGGTCGCGGTTGCGTTCGCAGACACACGATGAGCCATGCTCGTCATTCTGGGAACTGGACACGCCAGTAAACGTCGGCGGTCAAATCTGTGACGCCTCACAAATTACGGGACGGCGGGGCGCCACATGGGCCAGAAGAGGGCCCCGTCCGGCAGGGCGAAGGGCTCGCGGGCCTGGTAGCCGTGGCGGGTGTACAGGTCGCGGTTGCGGGGGTCGCTGGCCTCCAGGTACGCCGGCAGCCCGCCCAGCCGGGCATGCTGGTGCCGCAGCAGCGCGGTCCCCAGCCCCTGGTTCTGCCTGTCTGGGTGGACGGCGAGGAAGGCCAGGTAGTGGTGTGGCGACTCCGGGTGGTTCTTGTCGAAGAGCTCGTCCAGCATACGGAAGCGTTCGACCCACTCGCCCGTGACCTCGGCCAGGCGCCGGTCGTAGTCGGGCGGTCCGGGCACCGGGGCGGTGTGCGGGATCCACACCGCGACGGCGGGCCCGTCGTCGATCAGGTGGACCTCGCCGTGATCGAGGGCGTGATCCACAAAAATGCGGAAATTTCCCGCCATGATGCGGTGCCGCTCCCGACGGGCCGGCACCAGGTAGGACGCGGCCCGCAGCCCGGCGAACGCGGTCGCGATCAGGTCGGCGACGAGCCCCGCGTCGTCGGCCGTGGCCCGGCGCACGATCGGCCGCAACGCGAACGGCTCCCCCGACGCCGACGGGGGGTGCATGACGGGCCAAGCCTCGAACGTCTCTCCCATGAGCTCACGTCTCCTCTCGTCGGTCACGCCGTCTCCTGGGCGGTGGCCGCCTTGGCGCCCATCCCCACCGCAGCGTAGACGGCGGGCTGCCGGGCGCGCAGCACCAGTGCCCACCCCACCCCGAGGAGGGCGGCGACGCCGTACACGGCGGGCAGCAGCCAGGCCAGCGGATCCCCCTCGGGCACGCCGAGCAGCGCCCAGAAGTTGTCCAGGGCCAGCCACACCATCACGGCCAGCGCGATCGCGGCGGGGACGGGGGCGATCGCGCGCTGGACGAGCGTCTCGCCGCTCGGCTCGCGGGCGAAGAAGGTGATGATCGCGATGGAGGTCACGAAGATCAGCAGGAGCACGCCGAGGCCGCCGAAGGAGCCGCCGTAGAAGAAGAGCTGGACGAGCGGGTCGAGGCCGAGGACCGCGTACAGGACGATGACGATCAGCCCGAGCACGGTCTGCGCGATCGAGCCGGCCTTGGGCGCGCCGCTGCGCGCCCGGGTGCGGCCGAAGATCTCGGGGAGCACGCGTTCGCGGCCGAGCGCGAAGAAGTAGCGGGCGGTGGTGTTGTGGAAGGAGATCATGGCCGCGAAGACGCTGGTCGCGAAGAGCACTCTGGCGATGTCCACGACGGTCGCGCCCAGGTGCGACTCGGCCAGGACGAAGATGGTGTCCGCCTGGTTCTTCTGCGCAGTGGCCACGATGGCGTCGGGGCCGGTGGCGACCGTCATGGCCCAGGACGACAACGCGTACACGACGGCGATGATCGCGACGGACGCGTACGTGGCGATCGGCACCGTGCGGCTCGGGGTCCGGCTCTCCTCGGAGAACACCACGGACGACTCGAACCCGACGAACCCGAGCGTGGCGAGCACCAGCAGCGCCCCCACCCCCGGTACGAACAGCGCGGCCGGCGACAACGTCGCGGCGGAGTAGCCGGAGGCGGCCGGGTTGAGCAGGTCGGCCAGGTCGAACAGCAGGATGACGGCCACCTCGGCGGTCAGCAGCACGGCCAGCAGGCGCCCGCTGATGTCCACCCGCATCACGCCCAGGATCGCGACGAGCGCCCAGGCGACGAGCGAGACGACGTACCAGGCCGGCGTGATGCCGAACCACCGTTCGAGCAGCGGCGTCGTCGCCGCCCCGAGGGCGCCGTAAAGACCCACCTGCAACGCGTTGTACGCGATGAGCGCCATCCACGCCGCCGCGATGCCGGCCGGACGGCCCAGCCCCCGGCTGATGTAGGTGTAGAACGCTCCGGCGTTGGCCATGTGACGTGCCATCGCCACGTACCCGACCCCGAACACGGCCAGCACCACCCCCACCACGAGGAAGGAGATCGGCAACCCGGTGATCCCGGTGACGGCGTAACCGGTGGTGATCACGCCGGCGACGACGGTGAGCGGCGCGGCGGCCGACAGGACGAAATAGACGACCGTGGGCGCGCCGAGCCGGTTGGCGGCGAGTGCGCCGGCGACCGGATCGGTTCCTGCGCCGGTCGGTGCGATACGCGTCATGGTCCTTCCAAGGGGGTTCAGGTGCGATAGGTCAGTACGGCGTCGCCCACGGCCGCGTTCACCTGGCGGCTCAGGTCGCTCAGCGGCTGGGGCATGGTCGCGAGCATCGTGGCGAGGTAACGGTGGGCGGCCCGGCGGCCGTCGGGGTCGTCGAGCACGGTGTCGGTCAGGTCGCAGGCGTCCATGAGCGTGGCCAGCGCCATGTCCTGCGGCGCCAGCGGCCGGCGCTGCGCCAGCGCCAGCCGCAGCCGGGTCAGCGGCCAAATGGCGTGGCTGAAGTCGGTCGAAAAATAGCGGGATTGTTTACGTTTCAAGAGTTTCGGGGTTTCGCGTTCGAGCAGCCCGGCGCTCATCAGCCGTCCGCTCACTTCTTCGACCGAACGTTGTGCGAGATAGGACAGCCAGGTGCGTACGTCGGTATGGTGCGGCGAATTTCCGATGTCGGACAGCACCTTGTCCGCCACGTTCTCCTGGACCCGTCGCGAGTCCACCATGTCCAGCCGCACACCTCGCACGGCGACCCGCCGGCGCAGCACCAGCTCCCCGATCAGCGCGCCGGCCAGGCCCAGCGCGACGCCCTGGACATGCAGCCTGGGCTTGCCAGAGCCGGTCGTGTCCCAGGAGACGAGGAAGAAATCATCGGCCAGCACCTGAATCGGTCCGCTCACTATCGTCTATAAAGGACAACCGGCTTTCCGTGCGATCGCACGAGCCGCCGGAAATATCTATCAAGAACGCCGGGGCACGGCTAGACCTATTTCCATAAGTGCCGCCGCATTATTTATGCGTGCCCGACTCATGATTTGTTGACGGGCTTCCCGCCCGTCGGCCGCCGCCGCCCGGCCAGGGACAAGATCTGCTGACGTGTCCCTTACGAGGTTGGGAGATCCACTTGTTCTGACCTGGGGTATCGGTGCCCGTGATCACGATCAGGAGGCATGTCGATGGCGGACTTTCCCATTGTCGTCGGTATAAATCGCACCCAGGATGGCTCCATCGCCGTCGCGATGGGCGAGTCGGGCATGTACAGCCTGCAGAAGGAACGCGTCAGCCGCCACAAGCACCACTGGGGCCGCCTCGGCGACCTGCGCGACCGTTACCTGTCCGCCATGCCGCTGCTCAAGGAGCGGGTCGACCTGGTCGTCGAGGGTTACTCCTCGGACACGGAGATCGAGCACGCGGGGGCGTACCAGGAGGAGGTGCGCGAGACGCTCGGCGCTTCGACCGTGCTGGTCTCCCACCACCTCAGCCACCTCTACAGCGCCTTCTATCCCTCGCCGTTCGAGGAGGCGGCGGGGCTGGTGATCGACGCGCAGGGCAGCCACGTCAGGGACTTCACCGAGCAGGTCGAACTGCCCGAGGGCACGGACGGCGACCTGCTGGAGGTGGCCTCGTTCTACCGGTGCGCGCGGGGGCGGATCGAGTGCCTGGCCAAGCAGGTCTGGGACGGCGACTGGGACCGTCCGGCCGGGCTCGGCGCCTTCTACGCGCTGCTGACCAGGATGATGTGGCCCGAGGGCAGCGAGGACAAGGTGATGGGGCTGGCGCCGTTCGGCGACCCGGACGCGCTCGGCCTGCCCGACCTCGACGTACGCGGGCACGAGGTGCACGTCCCGGCCGCCTGGCTGGAGGTGTTCGGCCGCCGCGACGCCTTCCTGTACGAGCCGGGCGGCGAGGACTTCCGCCGCGCCGCGAACCTCGCCGCCGCCGGCCAGCGCGCCTTCGAACGGGCCCTGGCCCAGGTGGCCGGATGGCTGCACACCAGGACAGGACTGGACACCCTGGCCTACGCCGGCGGCGCCGCCCTGAACAGCTCGGCCAACGGCCACCTCATCCGCGAGTCCGCGTTCCGCGAGGTGTTCGTCCCGCCCAGCCCGCACAACGGCGGCACGGCCGTCGGCTGCGCCTTGTACGGGCTCATCGCCTGCCTCGGCGTGGACAGCCGGTTCCGGTGGACCGACGACTTCCTCGGCCCCGACCCGGACGAGAGCGAGATCGACGCGGCCGTACGCGGCCTGCCCGACGACCTGTACGCCGAACGCCCCGACGACCTCGTGGACGCGATGGCGGCGCTGCTGGAGAGCGGCCGGGTCGTGGGCCTGCACCAGGGACGCAGCGAGTCGGGACCACGGGCGCTGGGCAACAGGAGCATCCTCGCCGACCCGCGCGGCCCTGACGTGCAGGACTACATCAACTTCGAGGTGAAGGGCCACGAATGGTTCCGGCCGCTGGCGCCGATCGTGCCGGCCGAGCACGCCAAGGAGGTCTTCGAGGTGGACCGGCCCGCCCCGTTCGCGCAGTACGCCGTCCGCCCGTCATACCGTGACCTGCTGCCGGGGGTCACCCACGTGGACGGCACCGCGCTGCCGCAGACGGTCGAGCGTGACAGCACGCCGTTCCTGCACGCCCTGCTGACCAGGTGGCACGAGCGCACGGGGACGCCGGTGCTGATCAACACCTCGCTCCACGGGCCGGGCGAACCCGTGACCGAGACGCCGGAGCACTCCATCGAGACCCTGCGCGGGACGGGCCTGCACGCGCTGGTCATGCCGCCGTACCTGATCCGCAAACACGCGGAGCCGCCGCTGCCGGGCTGAGCGCCGGCCGACACGAAATGCCAGGTCAGGCGGGATCGTGGGATTCCAGGGCGGTGCCCGGTACGGTCGGTGCCATGCGTGCCTACCGCACCGGACCCGTGGCACTGACCATGCTGGTCGCGCTGACCGCCGGATGCGGCGGCAGCGCCGCGCCCGCCGCCCAGAATGCGGCGCTGCCCGCCTCCCCGACCGCCACGGCCGGCGGGAAGCCGCTGGCGGGCAAGACCGTGGTGATCGACCCGGGGCACAACGGCGGCAACGCCTCGCACCCCAAGGAGATCAACCGCCAGGTCGACATCATCAACGGCCGCAAGCCCTGCAACACCACCGGCACCGAGACGAACGCCGGCTTCCCCGAGCACGCCTTCACCTGGGACGTCGCGGGCAGGCTCAAGCCGATCCTCGAGGACATGGGGGCGAAGGTCGTGCTCACCCGGCCCAATGACAAGGGTGTGGGGCCGTGCGTCACCGAGCGGGCCGCCATCGGCAACGAGGCCAGGGCCGACGCCGTCCTGTCGATTCACGGTGACGGGGCCGCGCCGAGCGGGCACGGGTTCCACGTGATCATGCCGGGGCTGCTGAAGGGGCACAACGACGACGTGGTCAAGCCGTCGCGCAGGCTCGGGCACGACATCCGCGACGCCTACCGCTCCGGCACCGGCATCCCGTACGCGAACTACGTCGCCGACGAGGGGCTGCAGACACGCACCGACCTGGGCGGGCTCAACCTGTCGAAGCAGCCGGCGGTGTTCATCGAATGTGGCAACATGCGTAACAAGGGCGACGCCGCCAAGATGTCCGACCCGGCCTTCCGCCAGCGTATGGCCGGCGCTCTGGCCAAGGGGCTCAAGCGGTATCTGGGTTAGCGGCCTCCGAGAGGTGGTCGGGACGCGGCTGATCACTCCCGGGCGTGTGCCTGGGGGGCGGGGAGGGCGTGAGGTCAGCCGTCGCGGCAGAGGGGCTTGCCACCGACCACGCAGGCGATGTCGTCGAGTTGGCAGCTGAGCAGAGTGCCGTCCATGCCGAGCACGAGCACGAGATCGCGTCGATACGAATGGGCCAGCATGACCCTGCCCACGACGCCATTGTCCAAGATCACGGTCGGGCGGCCTACCGCGTTGTCCATACCCGGTGACTCCTCTCAGGTCCGGAACGAGCCCCGCGCCGGACCCGTCCACACAAGGATGCACAGGCTAGGGCTCTGAGCGCATCGGTCCTGCGGCTGTATTTCCGGTCCATCCGGGGAAGGACCCCCGGTTCGGCGGCGTACAGCGACGTGAGGATACCGCCGAGTAATATGACGGCAAGGTGTTCTCGGCGAAGGAGACGGCCCCCGTGACCGAGCTAGAGCGCGTTCCGCCCGGCGTGGACCCGGGCGTCCCCAGTTCGGCCAGGGTCTACGACTACCTGCTCGGTGGCAAGGACAATCTGTCGGTGGACCGCGCCGTGGCCGAGAGACTGCTCGCCGTCGCGCCCGACACCCGCCTGGTGGCCAGGGCCAACCGCACCTTCCAGGTGGAGGCCGTCCGGCATCTGGCGGAGCGGGGCGTGCGGCAGTTCATCGATCTCGGCACCGGCATCCCGACCTCGCCCAGCATCCACGAGACCGTCCGCGCCGTGAACCCCGCCTGCCGGATCGTCTACGTGGACAACGACCCCGTCGTGCGCATGCACGCCCAGGTCCTGCTGGCCGACGCGCCCGGCGTCGCCGGCATCCAGGGCGACCTGCGCCGGCCCATCGAACTTCTGGCCGACCCGCACATCACGGGGCTGATCGACTTCGACCAGCCGGTGTGCGTGCTGATGGTCGGCGTGCTGCACTACGTGATGGACGAGGAGGACCCGGACGGCATCGTGGCGACCTTCAGGAAGCGCCTGGCGCCGGGCTCCCACCTGGTGATCTCGCACGCCATGGCCGAGAGCGACCCGAAGGCCACCGCCCAGCTCCAGTTCGCCACGGCCGGCTCGCCCGCGCAGGCCAGGTTCCGCACGCGGGAGGAGGTGCTGCGGTTGTTCGACGGGTTCGAGCTGATCGGGCCGGGCCTCGTGCCCGTCCAGGACTGGCACCTCGACCCCCACGCGCTCCCCCTGCTGGACGGCCCGCCGCACCTGCGCGTGGACGGCGGGGTGGGCCGGGTGCTCTAGTACGCCTTGAGCTCGATGCCGGTGGCGAACTTGTCGGTCATCTTCATCATCAGGCCGAGCAGGAAGCTGTACTTGAACGTCCAGTTGCGCATGCGCATCCGGCCAGGGGTGCCCGGGGCGAGGAAAGGGCCGGCGTTGCCGTTGCGGGCGATCTTGGCGTAGGGGCGGATCTGGCGCTCATACTCGGCGAAGGCCACGCGGTGATCACCGCCCGCCGCGGCCAGCTCGCCCGCCAGCACGTACGCGCCCACCAGGGCCAGGCCGGTGCCGAAGCCGCCCAGGGTGTTGCCGTACGCCGAGTCGCCGAGCAGCACCACCCGGCCCTGGCTGTAACGGTCGATCCTGACCTGGCTGAGCGAGTCGAGGTAGACCCCCTGTGACTCGCGCACCTCGCGCATGACCGCCTGGGTACGCCAGCCCATGCCGGCGTACGCGCGGACCAGGATGTCCTTGTGCTGCTCGATGTCGAAGCGGTCGTAGTCGAGCTCGTCGGAGGCGAAGACGAAGAACGCCGGCGCCTTCGGCCCGCCGACGGCGACCATCCTGCCGGGCTCGTTGTACATCTTCGGCTCCGCCCCGAAATCTCCGTCCATGTCCACCAGGGCGTAGTAATGGCCGAGGAAGTTGACGAACTCGGATTCGGGGCCGAAGGCGAGGCGGCGCACGTTGGAGTGGATCCCGTCCGCGCCCACGACCAGGTCGAACGTGCGGGGGGCGGAGCGTTCGAAGGTGACGTGGACGCCGGCCGGGGTCTCGGTGAGCGAGGTGATGGAGTCGCCGAAGACGTACTCACAGTGGGGGGCGGTGCGTTCGTACAGGAGTCTGGCCAGGTCGCCACGGGCGATCTCCAGGTCGCCGCCGGTGAACTCGCCGGGCACGACCGCCAGCTTGCGGTCGTTCGCGTCCACGATCTCCTGGTCGGTGCCGCCGGTCTGCAGGCGGCGGACGTCGTCCAGGATGCCCATGCGGGTCAGCACGGTCTTGTGGGTCTCGCCCTTGAAGTCGACCGCCTGTCCGCCCGGGCGCAGGGCCGGGGCCTTCTCGACGACGGTGACGGTGAAGCCGTATCGGATGAGCCAGTGGGCGAGGATGGGGCCCGCGACGCTGGCGCCGGAGATGAGGACGTGGGTGTTTCGCATGTCAGGCAGCTTCGTCAGCGGCGCTGACAGCGGGGCGACTAACGGCTGACAGCGGCGCGCAGGACTGTCAGCGCCTCGTCCCCGGTCATGGCCGCCCCTCTGGCGTACGCGGCCGCGAACGCCTCCGCCCCGAGCACGGCGGTGGCGCCCGCGGCGGTCGCGGCGACGTCCCGATCCCCCGCCACCGCCATCCCCCGCAACGCCACCCCGACCCCGAGCAACAACGCCGCCCTCTCCGCCCCGCCGCTCTGGAAGAGGGCGTGTCCGGCCAGGCCCTCGGCGACGTCGGCGTGGTCGGTGGCCAAGGGGGAGGTCAGGGCGGCGGCCAGGGCCTGGGCGTGCATGCGGGCGGCCCTGTCGTCCGCGTCGCCGCCCGCCTGGGCGAGCCGGCCCAGCGCGGTGTACACGTGCGACCTGGTCCCGCCGGAGGTGAACGCGCCGGTCTCCGCGCCGGACAACGCCGCGTCGAGCCGCCGCGCCGCCTCGGTGAGGTCGCCCTCGAACCGGGAGATCTCACCGAGCTGGAGGCTGACCCACGACATCAGCTCCGGCCGCCCGACCCGTCGTTCCAGCTCGCCCGCCCGCTCATAGTCGGCATGCGCGGCCTCGGCGTCCCTCGTACGCAGGTGCGCGCCCGCCCGCCGGACCAGCACGTCCGCCAGCTCGTCGAGCGCCCCCAGCTCCTCCAGCAGTCCGAGCGCCTCGTTCCACAACCGCATGGCGCGCCTCCAGTCGCCCCGCCAGCTCGCGATCAGGGCGAGCCAGTCGAGCGCCTGCGCCTTGCCCCACCGCTCGCCCACCGCGCCGAAGTCGGCCAGCACTTGCTCCAGCTCCGGTTCCGCAGCGGCGACCCGGCCGTTGAGCGACATCATCAGGGCGACGCCGAGCCGTTCGAGCGCCTGACTCCACGGATCGGGCGCGAGGACCGGCCGTTGTCTCCCGGCCGGTATCCCGTCCCGGGGCGGTCCCGCGATCATGCCCCAGAGGGCCACGCCGAACCGGTAGCGCGTCATCAAGCCGAGTTCCCCGACGACCGCCCGTGCCCGCGCCCAGTGCGGCGACCCGGCCTCCGGCACGGCGTGCAGCACGGTCATCACGTACTCCTCCGCCAGCTCGGCGGGCGGCTCTGGCCCGGTGGAGTCCAGCAGGCGGACGGCGTGCCGGGTCGCCTGGCCGCGCCGCCCGCTCAGCCACCAGTACATGCCCAGCGCCGCCACCAGCCGGAACGCCGTCGGCCTGTCGTGCTCCACGCTCCACCGCAGCGCCGCCTGCAGGTTGGCGTTGTCGGCCGACAGCCGGGCCAGCCATTCGAGCTGCTCGGCCCGGCGCAGGTGGTCGTCCGCCTGCCGGGCGAGCTCCAGGTGCCAGGCGGCATGGGCGGCCCGCAGCCGCTCCTCCTCACCCGCCTCCGCCAGCCTCTCCTGGCAGAACAGCCGGATGGTGTCGAGCATCTGGTAGCGCTCGCCGTCGGCCTCGATCAACGACTTGTCCACGAGATCGGCCAGCGACTCCGCCACGGTGTCGGCCGGGCCGCAGACCCGCTCGACCGCCGCCAGGCTCGCACCCCCGGCGAACACCGAGAACCGCCTGGCCAGTGCCTGCTCCTCGGCGTCGAGCAGGCTCCAGCTCCACTCCACCACCGCGTGCAACGTCTGGTGGCGGGCGGCCGCCGTGCGGTCGCCGCGCGAGAGCAGCCGGAACCGGCCGTGCGAGGCCAGCCGGTCGGCGATCTCCGCCACGCCGAACGTCCGCACCCGTGCCGCCGCCAGCTCGATGGCCAGCGGCAGGCCGTCGAGGGCCGCGCAGATCCGCAGCACCGCCTCCAGGTTGCCGGGACCGAGCGAGAACTCCTGCCGTACGGCCGCCGCCCGGTCGGCGAACAGCCTGATCGCCGGGTAGCCCATCGGGTCTTCCGACGAACCGGGCGGCGGGGTGGGCAGGGGCGCGAGCGGCACCAGGTGCTCGCCGGTGAGGCCCAGCGGCTCCCTGCTGGTGGCCAGGACGGTCAGGCCGGGGCAGCGGGCGAGCAGGTGGCGGGCGAGCGCGGCGGCCTCGTCGATGACGTGCTCGCAGTTGTCCAGGATGAGGCGGATCCGCTGCCCGGCCAGCGCGGCGACGAGGCGCTCCACGAGGTCGACGGACGGCCTGAGCGCGGGCTCACGCAGCCCGAGCGCCCCGAGCACGGCCTGCGCCACCTGCCCGGCCCCGCCGTCCACCAGCGACAGGTCCACGAACCCCACCTCGCCGGCGGTGGTGGCCTCGATGGCCAGGCGGGTCTTGCCGGTGCCGCCCGGCCCGACGATCGTCACCAGGCGGGCCCCGCTCAGGCCGGCCAGGCGGGCCAGCTCCTCCTCCCGTCCCACGAAGCTCGTGAGCTGGGCCGGCGGCGCCGCCCACGGGGCCGGGTCACGTTCGTTCCTGAGGATCTCCAGGTGCAGCGCCGCCAGCTCGGTAGACGGATCGGCCCCCAGTTCCTCGGCCAGCAGCCGCCGCCCCTCCTCGTACACGGTCAGGGCCTCGGCCGGACGCCCCGCCGCGTGCAGCGCCCGCATCAGCAGCCCGCGCGGCCGTTCGCGCAGGGGGTGGGCGGAGAGCAGGTCGCGCAGCCCGGCCATCGGGCTGGCCCCGGGCAGGGAGAGCTCGGCCTCGAACAGGTCCTCGGCGGCGGAGAGGCGGAGCTCCTCAAGCCGCACCGCCTGCGGCCCGGCGAAGGGCGCGTCGGACACGTCCGCGAAGGCAGGGCCCCGCCACAGATCCAGCCCCTCACGGAGCAGGGCGGCGGCGGCGCTGTGACGGCCCGCCGCCAGCAGCGCGTGCCCCTCGCGGGACAGCCGCTCGAAGCGGTGCGCGTCCACGTCGTCCCGGTCGGCCGCGAGCCGGTAACCGGCCCCGTGGAACTCGATCAGGTCGCCGGGCAGGCCCCGCCGCAGCCGGGAGATCCCCGCCTGTACGGCGTTGGCCGCGCCCGCCGGGGGCCGGTCGCCGTACTGGCCGTCGATGAGGCGTTCGACGCTGACCAGCCGCCCCGCGTCGAGCAGCAACATCGCCAGCAGCGCGCGCGGCCGGGGACCGCCCACGGCGACCGGGTCGCCGGCGGCCGACCGCACCACGAGCGGGCCCAGGACACCGAACTGCACGCCGTCGATTGTCCCCTACCTGACCAGGTGGAACGGAATTATCGGTATGTCTACCGATGCATATACGTATTTTCCCGCAGAGGGTGAGCGCTTAGCGTCTGGCGGCAACAAGGCGAAACGGTCCGCTCGCTTTCCCGACACCCTCCATCACCCCCCAGTTTCCCTGCACGACCGCGAGCCCAGGCGATCCCAGGCTACGCGTCGGCCGCCGCGTGCTCACAAGTGCCCGGCGGCCCAGGGGAACCGCCGAAAGGAGCAACAGCGTGAAACGCAAAGCCGTACTCGCCGCGGTCGTGGGCATGGCCACGGCCGCGACGATGGCGTTACCGTTACCTGCCCATGCCGCCCCTCCGGGGGCGAGCAGGCCCCAGGAGACGAAGGTGGCGGCCGACCCGGAGTCGCTCGCGGCGGCGGTGGCCGACAAGGCCGTCTCCAGCCAGCTCGACGAGCTCACCAGGGGCCCCGACGAGGCCTACAGCCGGGTCTCGGTGACGCCGGGCGCGAGCGAGATGTACTACGTGGCGTACGAGCGCACGTACAAGGGTCTTCCGATGGTCGGCGGCGACGCCGTCGTGGTCACCGACGCGGCCGGGCGGGTCAGGGACACGGTCGCGGCGACCGGGCCGAGCCCCCGGGGCATCGCCACCAAGGCCGCGGTCACCGCCGAGCGGGCCACCGAGGTGGCGAGGACCAGGCTGGCGCGGGTGGACGACACCGGGACGCCCCGGCTGGTCGTGCTGGCCTGGGGCGAGAAGCCCAAGCTGGCCTGGGAGGCCGTGGTCAGCGGCATCTCCGCGGGCAAGCCGAGCATCCAGCACGTGTTCGTGGACGCGCGCACCGGCAAGATCGCCGATTCGTACGACCTCGTACGCGCGGGCACCGGCAACGGCTACTACTACGGCCAGGTGACGATCGGCACGAGCGGCTCGGGCAGCTCGTACTCGATGACCGACACCAGCAGGCCCGGCATCCAGTGCGGCGGCCAGGGCGGCACGGCCTACACCGGCACGGACGACGCGTGGGGCACCGGCTCCGGCACCAACCTGGAGACCGCCTGCGTGGACGCGCTCTACGGCGTGCAGCGCGAATGGGACATGTTGCGCGACTGGCTGGGCCGTAACGGCATCAACGGCAGCGGGCGCGGCTTCCCCACCAGGGTCGGGCTGAACGACGTCAACGCGTACTGGAACGGCAGCTACACGAACTTCGGCCACAACCAGGCCAACACCCAGCAGGCGACCCCGATCGACGTCGTGGCGCACGAGTTCGGCCACGCGATCTTCCAGACCACCCCTGGCGGCGCCGGCTCGGGCAACGAGAACGGCGGCATCAACGAGGGCACCGGCGACATCTTCGGCGCGCTGACGGAGGCGTTCGCCAACCACGCAAGCGACCCGCCGGACTACCTGGTGGGCGAGGAGGTCAACCTGGTGGGCCAGGGGCCGATCAGGAACATGTACAACCCGAGCGCGCTCGGCGACCCGAACTGCTACTCCTCCTCCATCCCGAGCACCGAGGTGCACTCGGCGGCCGGCCCCCTGAACCACTGGTTCTACCTGCTGGCCGAGGGCAACAACCCCGGCGGCGGCAAGCCGGCCAGCCCGATCTGCTCCGGCGGACCCGCCTCGGTCACCGGCGTCGGCATCCAGACCGCCGGCAAGATCTACCTGGGCGCCCTCAGCCGCAAGACCTCGACCTGGCGCTACACGAACATCCGCGCCGCCTCCGTCGCGGCCGCCATCGAGTTGTTCGGCGCCAACAGCGCGGCGTGCAACACCACCAAGGCCGCGTGGAGCGCGGTGAGCGTGGCGGCGGCCTCCGGCGAACCCGCGTGCGGTCAGGCGGGCAACGACTTCTCGATCACGCTCAACCCGTCGTCGGGCAGCGCGTCACCGGGGCAGCAGCTGACGGCCACGGTCGCCACGCAGACCACCTCCGGCACGGCGCAGACCGTGAACCTGTCCGCGTCGGGGCTGCCGAGCGGCACCACGGCGAGCTTCAGCCCGTCCTCGGTGACCTCGGGCAACTCCTCGACGCTGACGTTGTCGGTCGGCTCGTCCACGGCGCAGGGCACCTACCCGTTCACCGTGACCGGAGCGGGGACGGCCACGCACACCGCCACCTACACCCTCACCGTCGGCCAGGGACCCGGCGGCAGTGACCCGCCGGACATCAGCCTGACCAACGTCAAGGCGCACCTGACGCAGTTGCAGTCGATCGCCACCGCGAACGGCGGCACCCGCAGGTCCAACGGCAACGGCTACCTGCAGTCGGTCTCCTACATCGAGGAGAAGCTGCGCGCGGCCGGATATACCGTGACCAGGCAGAGCTGCTCGACCACCACCTGCAGCACCGGCTCGGGCCCGAACCTGATCGCCGACTGGCCCGGCGGCGACGCCAACCAGGTCATCATGTCCGGCGCCCACCTCGACAGCGTCTCGGCCGGGCCCGGCATCAACGACAACGGCTCCGGCTCGTCGAACCTGCTCGAAGTCGCGCTGACCCTGGCGCAGAAGAACCCGACGCTGACCAAGCACGTCAGGTTCGGCTGGTGGACCGACGAGGAGCAGGGCCTGAACGGGTCGGAGTTCTACGTGGCCTCGCTCAGCGCCGCGGAGCGCTCGCGGATCCAGGTCTACTACAACTACGACATGACCGGCTCCACCAACGGCGGCTACTTCATCAACAACATCACCACCACCGGGGCCGCCTACCTCAAGGAGTTCTACGACCGGCTCAGCCTCCAGCCCGAGGAGAACGTCGAGGGCGCCAACCGCTCCGACGACGCCTCCTTCCGCAACGCCGGCATCGCCAGCTCGGGCGTCGCGGCGGGCGCCAGCGCCACCAAGACCTCGGCGCAGGCGACCAAGTGGGGCGGCACGGCGGGGCGCGCGTACGACTCCTGCTACCACGCCTCCTGCGACACCACCACCAACATCAACGACACCGTCCTGGACCGGGCGGCGGACGCGGCGATGTACGCGATCTGGAAGCAGGCGGCCGGCACCACGCCGCCCACGCGTGACTTCTCGATCTCGGCCAACCCGGGCTCCGGCACCGTGCAGGCGGGCTCGGCCGCCACGTCCACGATCGGCACCTCCACCACGGCCGGCACCGCCCAGACCGTGAACCTGTCCGCCGGCGGCCTCCCGACGGGCGCCTCGGCCACCTTCAGCCCGGCCTCGGTGACCTCCGGCGGGTCGTCCACACTGACGATCTCGACCTCGGCCACCACACCGGCCGGCGGGTACACCGTCACGGTGACCGGCACCGGTGAGACGGCCACGCGGACGACGACGTACGCGCTGACCGTCCAGGGCACCTCGGGCGGCAGGACCTTCACCAACGGCACCAACTATCCGATCGCCGACTTCTCCAACACCCAGAGCTCGATCACCTCCACCGCGACGGGCACCGCGACCACCCCGGTCAGGCTGTCCATCACGATCAGCCACACGTGCGCCGAGGACCTCGACATCTGGGTGCGCGGCCCCAACGGCACCTGGTACGCGGTCGATCTCTACGGCGGCACCACGTGCACCTCGTACGGCACCAGGACGTTCTCCGTCCCGGTGAGCCAGCAGGCGGCCGGCACCTGGGTGCTCGACATCGAGGACGTCTACGCCGGTGACACCGGCTTCCTCGACTCGTGGAGCATCACGGTCTGACCCCGTCAGCGCCCCTGCGGGGCTCCCCCTGGGAGGTGGGGAGTTCCGCGCAGGTCCCTCCGGGAGGAAGCCCCCCGCGAAGGGGGTCTAGCCGCCTGGAGAGTCGGGGGTGACGGGCCCCGGCCGGTCGTCCGGCCGGGGCTCTCTCACGTCCGCCCTCGTCCGCACCCCCAGCTTCTGCAACACCCGGGCCACGTGCGTGTCCACCGTCCGCTGGGACAGGAACAGCACCTCGGCGATCTCCCTGTTCGTCCGCCCGAGCGCCACCAGCCGCGCCACCTCGCTCTCCCGAGGTGTCAGCACGCCGGCCTTCCTGCCGCGGCGCGGCGCGGCGGGCCGCCCCCGGTCGGGGCCGAGCACGCGCAGGAGCCGCCGGCTGCGGGCCGCGTCGTGGGTGGCGCCGAGGGCCGCGTACCGTTCGCCGGCGTCGGCGATCAGGTCGGCGGCCCGCTCCCGGTCCCCGAGCGCGAGCCACGCGCCCGCCTCGGACTCGCCCGCCCGCGACGCCGCGTAGGGCCGCGGCATGGCCAGGTACGCCTCCCGCGCCTCCGCGTAACACCTCGCCGCCTCGTCGAACGCCCCCTGGTCCCAGGCCAGCGCGCCCCTCGCGAGGTGGAGCCCGGCGTGCGCGGACGGCGCGTCCCTGCCCGCGATGCCCGCCGCGAACTCGGCCACCAGGTCCACCGCCTCCTCCGGCCGCCGCGCCTTGAGCAGCGCGGTGACGGCGGCGGGCACGAGCTGGTCGCCCCACACCCACACCCCCTTGCGCCGCAGCCGGGTCACCGCCAGGTAGGCCGCGCCCAGCGCCGGCTCCAGCGCGCCCCTGGTCAGGTGCAGCTCGACGAGCCCGCTCGACCCCGCCACGGCGACCGGCAGGAACCCCGAGTCCAGATCCCGTACGCCGGCCGCCTCCAGGTGCTCGCCCGCCGAGTCCCACTCGCCCCTGGCCAGGGCCAGCACGCCGAGCGTGAGCCGGGCCTCCACCGCCAGCAGCGGCGCCTCGTACGCCATCTCCACGGCCGCCAGCGCCCGCTCGCGCAGCCCGTCCCAGCGGCCGGTCAGCAGGTCGAGCCGGATCGAGGACATCTCGACCAGGAACACCGGGTAGAGGGCGCCGGTCTCCTCGGCGATCCGCCTGCTCTGGTCCGCGAAGCGTTCCGCGGCGGCGTAGTGGCCGAGGGCGAGGGTGGCGTCGTACAGGTTGGAGTAGCCGCGGGCGACCTGGCGGCGTACGGCGGTGGAGGGGTCGTGGACCGGGAGCGTCTCGGCCAGCTCGAACGCGTCCGGCGAGCCGACGAGCATGGTCATGCTGACCTTGTTGGCCAGCACGGCGGCGGTCAGCTCCGGGTCATGGTCCTCGACCAGCAGTTTCTCGGCCTGGGCCATCCACTCCTCGTGCATGGCCAGCGGCTCGCCGCCCCAGGCGGGCATGGCCAGCAGCGCCAGGCCGCGGGCGGCCAGTGAGGGGCTGTCGGCCAGGTCGGGGAGCGCGGCGAGGATCTCCTGGCGGCCCGCGGTGATCGCGCCGGCCTGGTTGGACAGCAGCACGCCCAGGTTGAGCCGGGCCTCGCCGCGGGTCTGCCTGGACAGGAAGTCGTCGGAGAGGAGATGGCGCAGGATGCGGACGACGCGGCGGTGTGACAGGCCGATCGCGGCGACCCGGCTGAGCCGCAGCGCCAGCGGGCCCCTGGCCTTCCGGGGCAGTTTCGGGTCGGCGAGCAGCCCTTCGAGCAGCTCGACGGCGAGCGGGATGTCGCCGATGGCGGCGGCGTGCTCGGCCGCGGCGCCGCCGTGGCGCTGCCAGGCCGCGACGTCGCCGGCGCGGCGGGCGTGGTGGGCGAGCTGGACGAGCGGCGGCGGGTCCTGCGCGGCCAGCGCGGCCATGGCCCTGCGGTGGGTGGAGCGGCGGTCGGGGCCGGGGATGGCGTCGTAGACGGCCTGCTGGGCGAGGGCGTGGCGGAAACCGTACTGGCCGTCCTGCTGTTCCAGCAGGACACCGGCCTGCAGCGCCTCGCACAGCCCCGACCCATCGGCCGGGTTGTGGCCGGAGACGGCGTTGATCAGCGGCTCCTCGGCGGGCAGGCCCAGGACGGCGGCGGCGTGCACGGCGCGCAGCGCGGCCGTCGACAGCCCGGTGAGCCGCTCGGCCATGGCCTCGCGCAGCAGCACCGGCACGGCCATGCGGTCGAGGGACTCGGCGTCGAGCGAGGGCAGGCGGCCCTCGGCGTCGAGCGACGGCAGCGGGCCGTCGACGTCGAGCAACGAGCGCACCACCTCCTCGATCACGAACGGCACCCCCGCCGTGCGCTCGTGCAGCTTCGCGGCGAAGGCCTGGGTGGGCGCGGAGCGGCCGAGCAGCGCGCCGGCCAGGCTGCGCACGCCTTCCACGTCGAGCGGCGTCAGCGAGATCACCTCGCTGCGCACCCCTGGCGACCTCCGGTAGGCGTGCCCGAACGGCAGCCCGGGCACCGGCAACTCCTCCCTGCGGAACGTCACCACCAGCGCCAGCCTCTCGGGCGGCTGGTCGGTGAGGAAACGCAGCAGGTCACGGGTGCCGTCGTCGGCCCAGTGCAGGTCCTCGACCACGAGCACGACACCTCTCGCCGCGCCCAGCAGCGCGTGGACGGCACGGAACAGGTGGTGCCGCAAGGCGCGCGGATCGTCCATCGGGGATGGTGAGGGGGCCGGCGGCAGGTGGTCGCCCAGTTCGGGCAGGTAGCCGCGCAGCGTCCCGGTGACCGGGCTGAGCTGTTCGCGGTCGGGCAGGGCGGGGGCGATCTGGCGCAGGGCGTCGAACACGGGCCCGTAAGGGAACGGCTCGCGAATCCGGTGGCAGTGGCCGAGCAGCACCGTTCGTCCGGTGAGCAGGCCGACCGCCGCCCTGACGAGGCTGGTCTTGCCGATACCTGCCTCGCCCTGCACCTGGGTGACGGCGGGCGGGCTGGTGAGGGCGGCAACGAGTAATCGCAAGTGGGCGTCGCGCCCGACCAGCGCAGGAGAAGCCAGGCTTGTCATCGGGGTCTCCGTAACAGTGCAGGTTTACTCCATTCACCTCGCGAGTTTGCTGGCTTCTCAGTGATTCGTCTACGGGCCGGGGCAGGTCGAGCACGTGGCCACGGCGGCGCCGATGGCGGGAGGGGTCGTTCCATGATCGACTTCTGGGATAATGATCTTGTGCGGGCCCCGACCGCAGCCGGGGCCCGCACGCCCGACGGTAGGCTGACCGCATATGGACAGCACGCCTGGGCTGCGCGAACGCAAGAAGGCCGAGACGCGTCAGGCCGTGCACGAGGCGGCGCTGCGGCTCGTGGTCTCGCACGGGCTCGACTCCGTCACGGTCGAGGCGATCGCCGACGCGGCCAACATCTCGCGGCGGACTTTCTCCAACTATTTCTCCGGCAAGGAGGACGCGCTCCTCTACGGCGAGGAGCAGCGCATCAGGGCCCTGGTGGGCCAGGTGCGCGCGCAGCCCGCCGGGATGTCGGCGTGGCAGGCGCTGCGGGGCTCTATCGAGGAGTTGCGGCGACAGGTGGGGGAGCCGGAGCGCGAGTGGGCGTTGCGCACCCGGCTGGCCCGTCAGCACCCTTCGTTACTGGCCCGCCAGCTCGCCAACCACGCCGCCCTGGAGCGCGACCTCGCCGAGGCCGTCGCGGAGCGGCCCAGCACGGTGCCGGCGCCGGTGCTGGCGGCGGCCTTCCTGGTCGCGCTGCGGCTGGCCGCGTTGGTGTGGACGGAGGAGCAGCAGACGCGCACGCTGCGCGAGGTCATGAACGAGACCCTCGACCAGATCGCCCTGCCGTTCACCTGAGGCCCGCCCTCAGGCGAACGGCAGGGCAGTTCGGGGTCAGGAGCAGGTGGCGCCCGCCGGTTGGCTGCTGGGGCCGTTGGCGGTGAAGCCGATGACCACCGACGCGCCCGCGGCCAGGCTCTTCGCATAGTCCGGGCCCTTGGCGGTCCACGTGGTGCCCGACTGCGTGACCACCGCGTTCCAGCCGTTGTTCAGCGTGACCCCCGAAGGGAACGTCCACGTGGCGCCCCAGGCGGGGATGGCCGAGCCGCCGGTGTTCTTGACGGTCAGCTCACCCTGGAAGCCGCCCTGCCAGGAGTTCGTCTGTTTGTACGTCGCCGCGCACTGCCCGGGAGGATTGGCCGTCGTCGTCACGGTCGGCGGCGTCTGGCTGCCCACGGGCGGGATCAGGTACGGCTGGAGGATGTCCTGCTTGGGCTGGTTGATCGTGGTCCAGTCGTCGTTGGCGATGCCGCCGGTGTCGCCCGAGTTCGGGTTCCACGACCAGTACGTGAACGACATCCCGTTCACCCCGGTGCCCATGTACTTCATGAGCTCCTGCAACCAGATCTTGTCCACGTTCGAGGCCAGCGTGGTGCCGAACTCGCCGAGCATGATGGGCGCGATGTTCTGCTTGTAGAGGTATCCCCAGTACTTGTCCCAGATCGCCGGCATGTTCGCCGGGTAGTCGGGGGCGTCGAACCAGCTCTGGTGGTAGACCGAGGTGGCGTACTCGTGGGGTGAGTAGACCAGCCGGTTGGCCACGTTCAGCCGTACCGGGAACTGCCCGGCCTTGGTCAGGTTGCCGCCCCACCAGCCGCAGTCCTCGTCGTTGCTGGGATCGCCGTCCCAGACGTTGGACAGGCCGCCGCTCGGGCAGCTCACGCCCTCCACGAAGATCAGCCAGTTCGGGTTGACGGACAGGACCGCGTTCCCGCCCCGCTCCGCGGCCAGGCGCCAGTCGCGGGCCTGGTCGCCGCAGCCCCAGCAGGCGCCGGTGGCGTTCGGGTTGGTGCCCTCGGCGTGCGGCTCGTTGTGCAGGTCGGCGCCGATGACCGTGGTGTTGCCCGCGTAGTGCTGGGCCAGCGCCTTCCAGTCGTTGATCCAGGTGCTCTCCGGGGTGGCGGAGACGTACCAGAGGGGGGACTGCCCGCCTGCGGTGGGGCGGTGGCGGTCGAGGATGATCCGCATGCCCTTGACGCCGGCGTAGGCGACGACCTTGTCCAGGATCTGCATCGGCGTCAGGCCGATCAGGTCGGGGTTGATGTAGTCGTTGATGCCGGTGGCGGTGGCGCCGGACTTGAGCGCGTCGTTGGAGAACGGCACCCGCAGCGTGTTGTAGCCCAGCAGGGCCATCTTGTCGATCTGGCTCTTCCAGGGGTTGCTCGACCACAGGCCGTGGAAGGTGCGGTTGTCGGTCTCCATCCCGAACCAGTTGATCCCGGTCAGCCGCACGGTCGCGCCGGTGCTGTCGACGATCTTGTTGCCGTTCGTGTGCAGGTAACCGGTGCCCGTGCCGGCCGCGGCCGTCGCCGGGGTGGCGGTGGTGACCGCGACGGCGACGGGCGCCCCGGCCACCAGCGTGGCCAGGGCGGCTGTCAGCGCCTTGGACAAGTGCATGGGGTGCCCTTTCGAAGAGGGGGACGCGCGTCATGCTCAGCCGCGCGCTCCGGGCACGTCAATGCACCATGGCCGTCCATGTGCTCTGACCTGGTGGAACGTGTGAAACTTTCAGCTTGGCAGGTTCCACTTCTGCGGGTCGAGTCCGTTGCAGTCGTAGATCTGCAGCTTGGTGCCGTTGGCGGTGGCGCCCTGGGGAGCGTCCAGGCAGCGGCCCGACTGCGGGTTCAGCAGGGCGCCGTTGGCCTGGGGCGTCCACTTCTGGCCGCCGTTGGTGTTGCACTGCCAGAGCTGCACCTTGGTGAAGTTGGCGGTGCCGTTCGCGTCGATGTCCAGGCACTTGCCGAAGGCGCGCAGGGTGCCGTCGGGGTGCCTCGACCAGCGCTGGCCGGTGGCGACGCCGCAGTCCCAGAGCTGGGCGGCGTTGCCGTTGGCGTTGGTGTTGGTGTCCACGTCCAGGCACTTGCCGCCGGGGCCGGTGATCTGGACGGCGTTGCCGGGCAGCGTGCCGAGGCCGTATCTGACGGCACACTGGTTGCCCGTCAGGTGCGTGGCGGTCAGGTAGAGGAATTCCGTGCCGTTCGCCGAGGGCACGATGGGCGAGCTGTAGCCGGGGCAGGACGGCTCGCCGGTGTTGTAGCCGCCGGTCGGCGAGGTGAGGACGGGAGCCTCGATCTCGGTCCACGCGCCCACGCCGAGGTTGGTGTTGGCGAACAACACCTGGCCGGACTCGCCCAGCACGGTCTTGTTGCCGGTCGGTCCCGCCACGACGCGCTGGCCGGACAGCAGCAGCGTGCCGTTCGCGCCGCCGCCGGGCAACCAGGCGACGTACGGGGTGTGCAGCAGCTCCCGCTCGTCCGACGTGCGCACGAGCGTGCCGGCGCCGGTGCCCCAGCTCAGGCCGTTCGAGCTGGTCTTGATGTAGACCTCGCAGGCGTGGTCGGCGTCGGTGGCGTCCCTGCACATCTCGTACGCCATCAGGAACGTCCCGTTCGGCAGCCCCGTCACGATCGACATGCCCGGCCTGGCCAGGTTGTCGTTCGGGAAGGCCACGTCCTGGGTGAGCGTGGAGCTCCAGCTCTGGCCGCCGTTGGCAGAGGTGTAGTGGCCGATGACCTGGTTGTTGGTCGCGGTGCCCGCCGGCCGCTCGTCCGAGATGAAGCAGGCCAGGGTGTTGTCCGGCGCCAGGAGGAACCACGGCTCCCAGATGCCGTGCCCGATCGTGTCGGGCAGGCCGCTGGTCTGGGTGCAGTTGGACAGGTAGGTCCAGGACGTGCCGTGGTCGGTGCTCTTGAACACTTCGACCTTCTGGGTCGTGTAGTCGCCGTCCACCCAGGCCGTGCCGGCCGCCAGGAGGTCGCCCTGGTTGAGGCCGTTGGCGGTGCGCGGCACCTCGTACAGGACCGGGGCCCCGAGACCCCAGCCGGACGTGTGGGACGAGACCGTGGAGATCGGGCTGCCCGACCACGTGCGCCCGCCGTCGGTGCTGCGGTAGATCGGGAACGAGGAGGGGGCGTTGTGGTTGCGGCGGGCGAACGTGGCCAGCATGGTCTCGTTCGCCGAGCCGTCGTAGTCCAGCCTGACCGCCCTCGGGTAACTGGCGTCACCCTGGGGGAAGGTGGTCAGGTTCGGCGAGTAGAGCACCTGGCCGGCGGGGGCCGCCTGGGCGGGGCCCGCGAGGGCTCCCAAGCAGGTGCCGATCAGGGCTAACGCGGTCAGAACCCGCGCGGGGGGAGTGAATCGCACTGCGGATCGTTCTCCTTTATCGGTTGTCTCCGATGACGGGGGCGGTGAAGGTGTCCACGTCTACGGCCGAGCGGCCCACGACGACGCCGTCGCTGACCAGGGCGATGTGCAGTCGCCCGCTCGTCCAGCCGGCCGGCAGCCCGGCGCGCACCTCGGCGGCGGCGCTGAGCAGGAACGGCTTGGCCTCGGTCCACGGACCCCGCGAGCCGGGCTCGGAGGGGGTGGCGCCGAGGACGGGGGTCCAGGTGGTGTGCAGATGGCCGTTGACCGGCTCGTCGCCGTGGTGCGAGACGCGGACGGGCACGCTCACCTCGCCCGACTCGCTGAGCAGGTCACGGCCGGGCGCGACGGGGACGACGTCGAGGACGAGCGTGGTCGTGGCGTTCACCTCGGCCGGGTCCACCCCGGCCAGGTCCTTGGCCCGGCGCTCGAAGTCCAGCAGGCCGGCGGACTCGTGCTCGATGTCGTACAGCTCGGTGTAGACGTAGCCGGCCACGCGGTCGTGGCGGCGCAGCTCCTGGGTCTGCCAGCGCAGGTGCCAGCCGCGCTCGACGGAGGTGAAGCCGGTGCCGTACTCGCTGTTGAGGTTGGGCAGGCCGCGCAGCGGCTGGTCGGGCGTGCCGGCCAGCTTCTTGCGCACCACGAAGTCCGGGCCGAGCTTGACCGGGAAGTCGTCCTGGGTGCCGTCGAGCAGCGCGGCGACCGTCCTGCCCCAAGAGGCGGCGGACTCGTCGTAGTAGTGCCAGTCGAGCAGGTCGGTCTTGACGTGCGTCCAGCCGGAGTTGTCCACCGCGGGCCTGCTGGTGTCGAGGCTCTTGAGCAGGTCGTACGCCTGCGCCGTCGCCCGCTGCTTGGCCGGGTCGCCGGGAATGTCCCAGTCCAGGCCCCACTCCTCGTTGTACAGGCCCCAGATGACGATCGCCGGGGAGTTGCCGTCGCGCTCGACCATGGGCGCGACCTGCTCCTCGAACGCCGCCACCGAGTCGGCGGAGAAGCGGCCCGTCGCCGCGGGCTCGGCCCACACCAGCATGCCGAGCCGGTCGGCGTGGTGGACGAAGCGCGGGTCCTCCAGCTTGAGGTGCTTGCGCACCAGGTTGTAGCCCGCCGCCGCGGCCAGCTCGATGTCGCGGACCAGCGCGGCGTCGTCGGGCGCGGTGATCCCGGTACGCGGCCAGTACCCCTGGTCGAGCACCCCGCGCACGAACAGGCGGCGCCCGTTGAGGTACAGGTCCTCCCCGATCACCTCGATCCGCCGCAACCCGGTGTAGGCCGCGACCGTGTCGGCGCCGTCGGCCGAGGTCAGCGTGGCGTCCACGTGGTAGAGGTACGGGTCCTCCGGCGACCACAGCCGCGCGTCGGCCACCGGGATCTCGGTCTCGACCAGGCCGCCGGAGACCGGCAGCTCGACCGTCGTGCCCGTGCCGCGCAGAGTCAGGCGCAGCGTGCCCTCCCCTGCCACCTCCGCCTCCACCTTGATGGCGTCCAGGCCGTCGGAGGGGCGCAGCTTCAGCGCGGCCACGTACGTCGCGGGCCTGGCCTCCAGCCAGACGCTCTGCCAGATGCCCGACGACGGGGTGAAGCAGACGCCGTCGAAGTCGTCGCGCGGGATGCTGCGCTGCTTGCCGTGCGCGATCTCGCGCTTGTCCGGCGGGGCGGAGACGCGTACCACGACCTCCTGGTCGCCGTCATGGCTGACGGCGTCGGTGATGTCGGCCTCGAAGGGGGTGTAGCCGCCCCGGTGGGCGGCCACCTCGACGTCGTTCACCCAGACCGTGGCCTCGTGGTGCACGGCCCCGAAGTGCAGCACGACCCGCTGCCCCGACCAGGCGGCGGGGATGGTGAACGAGCGGCGGTACCAGGCCAGCGGCAGCCAGTGGGCCTCGACGCCCGACGCGGGGGTCTCCCAGGCGAAGGGCACCGTGATGGTCCGGTTCCAGTCCTGCTCGGTGTCGGCCCGGAAGTCCCAGTCGCCGTTCAGGCTCGACCAGGTGTGCGACCGGTCGAAGTGGGGCCGGGGGTATTCCGCACGCGGCGTCATGGTTCTCCGTTTCATGTGTTGGGGTCAGCCCTTGACGCTGCCCGCGAGGATGCCGTTGATGAAGTGGCGCTGCAGCAGGACGAAGATCACCAGCAGCGGCAACATGGCGATGCTCCCGGCGGCCAGCAACTCGCCCCACACGGTGGCGAAGTCGGCGCCGATCCGGTTGCCGGTGACGTTCTGCGCCAGCGTGGACAGAACCACCTGCAACGTCTGGTGCGCGGTGTCGTTGACGGCGACGACCGGCCAGACGAAGTCGTTGTAGATGTTCATGGTGGTCAGCACCGCCAGCGCGGCCAGTCCCGGCCTGATGACCGGCAGCACGACCTTCCAGAAGATGCCGAACTCGCCGGCCCCGTCCACCCGCCCGGCGTCGATCAGCTCGTTCGGGATGGCGGCGATCGTCTGCCGCATCCAGAAGATGCTGAACGCGTCGATGCTGTTCGGCAGGATCAGCGCCTGGTAGGTGTTCACCCAGCCCAGCGAGCTCATCTCCAGCAGCAGCGGGATGACCAGCACCAGCGTCGGCAGCATGAGCGTCAGCATCACCATGCCGAACAGCGCGTTCTTGAACGGGAAGTCGTACTTGGCGAAGGCGTAGCCGGCCAGCGGGCAGAAGAACATCGTCATCGCGCCCTTGACCACCAGCACCAGCGCCGTGTTGGCGAACCCGGTGCCGATCGGCACGTCGGCGAACATCGCCCGGTAGTTGTCCAGGGTCAGCTCGCCGATCGCGAGCGGGCTGGTGATGATCTCCGCCGCGGGTTTGAGCGAGGAGCTGACCGCCCACCAGATCGGGTACAGGAACACGATCGCGAGCAGCGCCAGCACCGCGTACTGCGCGACGCCCGGCCTGTTCTGGTTCATGAGGCCTCGTCTTTCGGGCGCAACATCCGGCCTGAGACCGCCGAGAGGCCGAAGACCAGCAGGACCAGCAGGAACGAGTTCGCCGCGCCGGTGCCCAGGTCGGAGGCGGTGATGTGGTTGTACAGGTACAGGCCCGCGGTGGTGGTGGAGCCGTACGGGCCGCCCTCGGTGACCACGAAGGGCTCGGAGAACATCTGGAAGACCGCCAGCGTCTGGATGACCACCAGGAACGACATGCTCCTGCGGACCAGCGGCACGGTGATCGACCAGAACTGGCGCCAGCGGGAGGCGCCGTCGAGGGAGGCGGCCTCGTACACGCCGCCGGGGACGGCCTGCAGGCCGGCGAGCAGGATGATGATCGCGAACCCGGTGGTCTTCCACAGGAACAGCAGCGCCAGCGTCGGCTTCGACCACGCCGTGGACGTCAGCCAGCCCACGTCGGGCAGGCCCACCAGGTTGAGCAGGTAGTTGACCAGGCCGTAGTCCTGGTCGAACACCACGATCCACACCTGCGCCATGGCCACCAGCGGGGTCACGAACGGCGCGATGAAGGCCACCCGGAAGAACCCGCGCAGCCGCAGCTTGGCGTTGGCCAGCAACACCGCGCCGCCCAGCCCGGCCACGACCTGGAGCGGCACGATCAGCAGCCACATGACGGCGCTGTTGCCGAGCGAGGCCCAGAAGTCCGGGTTGGTCAGCAGGTAGGTGTAGTTCTCCAGGCCGACCCAGCGGGCCACGCCCGCGCCGCGCCAGCGCATGAAGCTGAGCTGCAGCGCGTAGATCAGCGGATAGATCCCGAACGCGGCGAAGACCGCGAAGAACGGGGCGATGAACAGGTACGGCGACAGGCGGGTGGACCCCAGCCTGAGCCTGCGCCGCGCGTGACCACCGCCGCCCGTGAGCGTCGTCGTCATGACCGGTCGATCAGGTTGCGCTGGATCTTCTCCGCCGACTCCGAGATCACTTGGTCAGGTGACATCTTGCCTTCCATCAGGCGTTGCATGTTGTTGCCGAGGTAGTCCACCGACTGGGCCCACCACAACGGGATCGGCGCGGCGGCCGGGATGGTGGCGCCGGCCTCGACGGCGACCTTCCACAGGTCCTGGCCGCCGAGCGCCTCGATGGGCTGGAAGAGCGGCTTGGCCGGGTCGGCCGCGGGGGTGTAGCTGGGGATCGAGGTGGACAGGCCGCCGGGGTAGATGTCGTTGGGGCCGTACACGGCGGTGTAGCCGGGCTCCTTGAAGCAGAGGAACTCATACAGCAGCCAGGCCAGCTCCGGGTTCTTGGCCTTGGCGGGGATGACGAAGCTGCTGCCGCCCATCGCGCCGCTGCGCGCGCCGCCCGGCGTCCAGGCCGGCAGCGGCGCGGCCCGCCACTTGCCCTTGGTGGCCTTGAGCAACTGCTGCGGCGCGAACGACCACCAGATCGCCCACGGCACGAACACCTGCTGGCCGCTGTCGAGGGTGTTGACGTCGGCCGGCTCCAGGTAGGGGGCGTGCGTGACCAGGCCGTCCTTGACCGCGCTCTGGATCCAGGCGAAGATCCGCCGGTATTCGGGGGAGTCGAGGCGCAGCTTGCCCTGCGCGTCGGTGAGGCTCGTGCCCTGCTGGTTGGCCAGCATCTCCAGCCAGAGCTGGCTCAGGAACGGCGTCTTCTCCAGGTGGATGGGCTTGGTCTTGGGGTCCTTCTCCTTGACGGTCTGCGCCGCTTTGAGCAGGTCGTCGTACGTGGCCAGGCTCGCCGGATCGACCCCGGCGCTCTCCAGGATGTCCTCCCGGTACCAGAGCAGCCCCGGGTCCAGGTCCCACGGGACGCCGTAGATCTTGTTGTCCACGGTGTTCACCGACAGCTTGTACGCCGAGGTCTGCTCCTTGTACGGCGCGATCAGGTCGGTCAGGTCGAAGAGGTGCTCGGCCTGACCGCCGATCTTGGCGTCGTCCCAGAAGCTGCCGTCGGGCACGTCGGTGCCGCTGATCAGCGTGTTGGCGAGCTTGGCGTCGATGTCCACGGCCTGGTGGTTGACCTTGACGTTCGGGTAGGCCTGGCGGAACTTGCCGATGGCCGCGTCGAACACCTTGAACAGGTCGCCCGACCGGTTCCAGATCGTGATCTCGCCCTTGGCGGACGAGGCGGCGGCGGTGGGCTTGGCCAGTTTGCTCGGCTGCGCGGTGGTGCCGCCCGGGGCGCACGCGGCCAGTGAGCCGGTGGCGGCGAGCGCGCCGATGCCCAGGGCTCCCTTGAGAAAACCACGACGGTCTACGGAGGGTGTGGACATCTTCGACTCCTCGCCGGACGGAAAAAGGCAATGTGAGGGCTCTGCAACGATGCAGACATCATGCATACTTGCTTGCAACGATGCAAGAGGGAGTTTGGGATCTTCCCAAGACGAGCAGTCGGAGGTATAGGAGACGCATGGCCGGTCCAACCCTGCGCGACGTCGCCAAACGGGCGAACGTATCGATTCGCACCGTTTCCAACGTCGTCAACGGATACGCGCCCGTCTCCGACGAGCTTCGTGCCCGGGTTCAGGCCGTCCTGGACGAGCTCGACTACCGTCCGAACCTCATCGCCCGCAACCTCAAGCAGGGACGCACGGGGATGATCGCCCTCGTGGTGCCGGAACTGGACGTGCCGTACTTCGCCGAGCTGGCCCGCGAGGTGATCACGGCCGCCCGCGCGCACGGCTACGTGGTCATGATCGACCAGACCGACGGCGACGGGGACCGGGAGCGCGAGCTGCTCGGCCGGGACTCGCGGGCCACCATGTTCGACGGCCTCCTGCTCAGCCCCCTGTCGATCACCGCCGACGAGCTGCGCGGGCGGGCCAACCGGATCCCGATCGTGCTGCTCGGCGAGCACATCTTCAACGGCAACTTCCCCCACGTGGCCATCGACAACGTGGCCGCCGCCCGCGACGCCACCGCCCACCTGCTCGCCCTGGGCCGCCGCCGCGTGGCCGCCATCGGCGACCAGCAGTACGCGACCGGCGAGACCGCCCAGCTCCGCACCGCCGGCTACCGCCAGGCGCACACCCGCGCCGGGCTGGAGCCGGACGAGTCACTGATCGTCCCCACCGCGCACTTCCACCGCCGGCTGGGCGCCGAGGCCATGGAACACCTGCTCGCCCTGCCCGAGCCGCCCGACGCCGTCTTCTGCTACAACGACCTGCTCGCCCTGGGCGCGATCCGGGCCCTGACCAGGGCGGGCCGCCGCATCCCCGACGACGTCGCGGTGGTCGGGCTGGACGACATCGAGGAGGGCCTGTACAGCACGCCCAGCCTGACCACGGTCGCCCCCGACAAGGGGGAGCTGGCCCGTACGGCGGTGGACACGTTGCTGGAGTCGATCAGGGCCAACACCCCGGCCCCGCCGCCGGAGATCGTGGTGCCGCACCGGCTGATCGTCAGGGAGAGCACGGCCGGGGAAGGTCATTAGCGCTGGCACCACCCCCGATTCTCGCCACAGCACCCGTGCCCGCCCGTCCTGGCGCGACTTGGATGGCCGGTATGACGAATTCGGTTCCCGGACGCTGGGTGGAGGGCGCCGGGCTGGTGCTCGGTCCGCCGCTGCTCCTCGCCGGCGTGCTCACGAGGATCGGCGAGGACGACTTCTTCCCCGGCCAGCTCGCCGCCTACGCCGCTCATCCCGGGCGGATGGTGTTGTCCTACAGCCTGTACGCGGCCGGGGTGGTGTTGTTGTGGCCCGGCGTGACCGCGCTGGCCCGGCTGATCGGCTCCTCCTGGGGTCAGTGGGGGCTCGCGCTGGTGGTGCTGGGCCTGTTCGGGAGGGTGTTCCACGCCGGGGTGAGCCATCTGGCGTTCCAGCTCGTGGACGCGCTCGGGCTGGAGGAGGCGCAGCGGGTGGTGGCCGGGACGTACGGCGCCTTCCACGTGTTCAAGGCGGCCAACGTGGGCATCATGGGCGGCTGGATCGTGCTGGCCGTCGGCGCCTACCGGGCCAGGGTGCTGGGCCTGGTCCGGTGCGTGGCGCTGGGGCTGGCGGCGGGGCTGCCGCTGGGCGTGCTGAAGGGCAGCAGCGATCCGATCTCGCTGGTCGCTCTGGCCGGGCTCGCCGTCGCGCTGGTGCCGCTGGGCCTGTCCGTGCTGAAGGAGGGGCCCGCGCCCCGGTGGTGGGCGGTGGGGCTGGCCGTCGCGTTCGTCCCCGTCGCGTTCCTCCTGGGCCTGACGGGCTGATCGCCGCCGTACCTACCGGGCACGGAGCTCAGCTGGAGCGTCCCCCTGGGATCGGACGGGTGAGGGCGCGTTTGAGGATCTTGCCCGTGGGGCTCATCGGCAGCTCGTCCACGAAGGACAGGTGGCGGGGATACTTGTAGGCGGCCACCCGCTCCCGTACGAAGTCGCGCAGGTCCTCGCAGGTCACCGGCGCGCGCAGGGACACCACGGCCTCGATCTCCTCGCCCAGCTCCGGGTGCGGCACGCCGAGCACGGCCGCCTGCCGGACCGCCGGATGCTCGTACAGGACCTCCTCCACCTCGCGCGGATAGACCGTGTAGCCGCCCCGGATGATCACGTCGCGGCGGCGGTCCACCAGGAAGAAGTAGCCGTCCTCGTCCACCCGGCCGAGGTCGCCGGTGTGGAACCAGCCGTCGCGGACGGCCTCCGCCGTGGCGCCGGGGTTGTTCCAGTAGCCCTTCATGACGTTGGGGCCGCGGACCACGACCTCGCCGATCGCGCCGGTGGGCATCTCGCGCCCGTCGTCGCCGATGACCTTCATCTCGACGTCCCTGATGGGCCAGCCGATCGAGCCGGCCCTGCGGTGCTCGCCGCCCCGGTTGGTCGCGGAGACGGGGGAGGTCTCGCTGAGCCCGTACCCTTCGACGATCTCGCAGCCGAACCTGGCCTCGTACGCGCGCAGCACGTCCAGCGGCAGCGCCGCCCCGCCCGAGGCGCAGACCCGCAACATCGACATGTCCGAGGCGCCAGGATGGTCGAGCAGCGCGATGAACATGGTCGGCACGCCCTGGAAGACCGTCACCCCGTCGCGCCTGATCACCTCCAGCGCCCGCCCGGCCTCGAAGCGGCGCAGCAGCGTCAGCCGCGCGCCCGCGTGCACGGTCGCGTTGAGCGAGCACGTCTGGCCGAAGGTGTGGTAGAGCGGCAGCGCGCCGAGCACCACGTCGTCCACGCCGAGCGCGTGCATGCGGGCCACGGTGGCGGCGTTGCCGCCCAGGTTCCCGTGGGTCAGCTCGATGCCCTTCGGCCGGCCGGTGGTGCCGGAGGTGTAGTGGATGACCGCGGTGTCGTCGGCCGCCATGGAGGCGATCTCGCGTTCGGCCGCCACGCCGCGCAGCAGCCGGCGGAACTCGCCCGGCACCACGAAGAAGCAGTCGGTCTTCGTGCCCGCCGAGCCCGCCTCCGCCGTCTCGGCGAAGGCGTGCCAGGCGATGAGCAGCCGCGCGCCGCAGTCCCCCAGGTACGCGGCGATCTCCCGCCGCTTCAGCAGCGGATCCAACGGCACCACCACGGCCCCGGCCCGCAACACCCCGTAGTAGACGACGCCGAACTCGGGCACGTTCGGCAACATGATCGCCACCCGGTCGCCCACGCCGATCCCGCGGCCGCGCAGCAGGCCCGCGAGCCTGGCGCTCAGCTCCTCGAGCGTCCCGTAGGTGAGCTCCGCCTCGTCCAGCGTGAGAACCGCTCTGCCGCCCAGCCGGTCGGCGGCGGTGTGGAGCCGGTCAACGAGGTTCATGGAAAGACCGTACGTCCGCTCTCCCACGCCCCTCATTGGTCGCGGTGCCCAGTCTTTCCCGCCCCGCGTTGGTCGGAAGGGCGTCATGTAGGGCGATCGCGACAAGAAGCTCGACGAGGTCGTTGATCGAGCGCAGGCTCCGCCCCGTGCGCTCCTGGATCCTGCGCATCCGGTATTGGGCGGTGTTGGGGTGGATCTGGAGGCGTTCGGCGGCGGCCCGCAGGTTCAGGTCGGCCGCGGCGAACGCCCTGATCGTGGCCGTCAGCACGCCGCCGCGCGCCCGGTCCTCCGACAGCAGCGCCGCGATGCGCGGGTCCACCAGGTGGCGGGCGGTGTCGTCGGCCTTCAGCGCCAGATATTGGAACGGCGTGATCCTGGGCAGCGCCGCCACCCCGCCCTCCTCTGGCACGAAGTCCAGCACGGCCCTGGCCTCCTGGTAGGCCTGCGGGATCTGCGCGGGACCCGCCGACACCGTGCTGATGCCCATGGCCAGCCTGATCCCCTCGCCGGCCAGGCTCTCCAGCACCGCCTGCAGCCGGTCGCACAGATCCTCTGGGCCGGTGCCGAGGCCGAGCACGGGGATGGCCACGATCTCCGACTGACGCACGACCGACAGCGTACGCGTGCCGTTCCCGCCGGTCCTCGCGATGGCCGCGCAGGCGGCGTGCCGCGCGTCGGCGCCCCGGTCGGGGCCGGTGGTCACGGAGGTGGGCGGCCCGGCGAGCACCGCGATCACCACCAGCAGCGGCGCCCGCGCGTCGGGTGCCAGGCCGTGCGCCTGCGCCGCGGCCAGCTCCCTGCCCCGCGTCGGCGCCCCGCCGGCCAGCAACGTCTCCAGAAGGTCCCGGCTCTCCCGTACGGCCTCCGCCGCCGCGTACTGCTGGAACTCCATGTACGCGTTCGCCGCGTGCGTGCTGGCGAAGTCGCAGTAGCGCATCAACTGCGCCGCCAGTGACAACGCCGCCTCGCGGCCCGCGTACGTGTGCCCCGCCCGCTCGACCACGGCCTCCCAGAACACCTGCTGCCCCACCCGGAAGGCGTTGATGTAGTCGGCCAGCGCCACCCCCGCCCTGGCCCGGCGCATCGCCGCGCGCCGGGTGAAGGTGATGTCCTCCAGGGTCACCGTGCGCTCCTCCAGCAGCACGCCCAGCTTGGCCCGGTAGTGCTTGACCACCTGGTCGAGCACGTCGGCGTGGAAGGCGGGGCCCTGCGCCTCGTAGGCGGGGATCTCCTCGCGCATCGTCATGAGGGCGACGTCCGCCAACTCCTGGAGGTCGCTGAGCAACTCGGAAAGTATGCGTGTGCGTTCCGCGCGTACGGCGGCTTCCACGGTACTCGAACCTGTGGACATGCCGGGGATGATCCATGCCCTGGGCCGGGCGGTCAACGGGTCGTAACCGGTCCGAGACCCACGCTGTGCTCAGAGGACAACTCGCCTGAAACATCTTGGGTCACCGTGCCCAATGCGGCCCCTGACGAGCGGCTCCTACGCTGAGGCCAACATCAGAACATTGTTCTCCAGGAGGCGCCGGATGCTGGAGGTGCACGATCTTACCGTTCGCTTCGGCGGCATCACCGCGCTGGACAGCGTGGGATTCGAGGTGTCGGGCGGTGAGATGGTGGGACTCATCGGGCCGAACGGCGCCGGCAAGACCACCCTGTTCAACTGCCTGACCAGGCGCTACGACGCGGGCTCAGGGACGATCGCGTACGAGGGCAAGGACCTCACCGCCGTGCCGCCGCACGCCATCGCGGGGCTCGGCATCGCCAGGACGTTCCAGAACCTGGGCCTGTTCCCACGCCTGTCGGTGCGCGACAACGTACTGGTCGGCGCGCATCACCGGGGCCGCGCCGGCTTCGTGTCCGCCGGGTTGCGCCTGCCCGGGGTACGCCGCGAGGAACGTTCGCTGCGTGCGGACGCCGACGCCGTGCTGGACCGGCTCGGCCTGACCGGCGTGGCCGGACACCCGGCGATCGGCCTGCCGTTCGGCACCCTGAAACGGGTCGAACTGGCCCGCGCGCTCATCGGCCGCCCCCGGTTGTTGCTGCTCGACGAGCCGGTGAACGGGCTGAACTCGGGCGAGGTGGAGGAGTTCGCGGGCACGCTCGGGGCCATCCGCGAGGAGTACGAGCTGACGGTGGTCGTGGTCGAGCACCACATGGGGTTCGTCATGGGGATCTGCGAGCGCATCGTGTGCCTGGACTTCGGCCGCAAGATCGCCGAAGGCTCGCCGGAAGAGATCCAGCGCGACCCCGCCGTGATCGAGGCTTACCTGGGGACTGCGGCATGACCGACCTTGTGGTGGAAGACCTGGTCGCCGGTTACGGGGACGCGCGCGTGCTGCACGGCGTGCGCTTCACCGTGCGCGAGGGTGAGGTCTGCGCGATACTCGGGCCCAACGGCGCGGGCAAGACGACGCTGCTCCGGGCGTTGTCCGGCATGGTCAAGGCGCGCGGCAGGATCACGCTCGGCGGCACGGACCTCATCGGCCGCTCGCCCGACACGATCGCCAGGCAGGGCGTCGCGCACGTGCCCGAGGGCCGCGGCACGTTCATGCCGCTGACCGTCGAGGAGAACCTCCGGCTGGGCGCGTTCGTCCGGCGTGGCCGGGCGGCCGTCGAGGAGGACCTCGGCCGCATCTACACCTACTTCCCGGTCCTGAAGGACCGGCTCAAGCAGGCCGCGGGCAGCCTCAGCGGCGGCGAGCAGCAGATGCTGGCCCTCGGCCGGGCCCTCATGCTGCGCCCCCGGCTGCTGCTGCTCGACGAGCCGTCGCTCGGCCTGGCCCCGCTGGTCACCCGGGAGCTGTTCCGCATCGTCCAGGCCATCAACGCAGAGGAACGGACCACTGTGGTCGTCGTCGAACAGAACGCCCATCTCGCCCTCGGCATCGCCCAGCAGGCGCACGTCCTGGAGACCGGGCGGATCGTGTTGTCGGGCACGGCCGAGGACATCAGGGCCGACGAACAGGTCGCGCAGTCCTACCTCGGGTACCGGGTGTAGCCGATGGCCGGATTCCTGCAACAGATCGTCGAGGGGCTCGGCGCGGGCGCCATCTACGCCAGCCTGGCGCTGGCCCTGGTGCTGATCTACCAGTTCACCGGGATCGTGAACTTCGCCCAGGGCGAGCTGGCCATGTTCGCCACGTACATCGCCTGGCAGTGCATGGCCGCCGGGCTGCCGTTCTGGGCGGCGCTGGCGGTGACGCTGGTGGTGTCGTTCGCGGGCGGGATGCTCATCGAACGGGTGATCATCAGGCCGGTCGAGGGCGCTCCCGAGCTGACCATCGTGATCGTCACCGTCGGGCTGTTCATCTTCGTCAACGCGGCGGCCGGGTGGATCTGGACGTTCCTCATCAAGGACTTCCCGAACCCGTTCCCCGGCGGCGCCCTGGAGGCGGCCGGGGTCAGCGTCAGCTTCTCCACGCTCGGCGTGTTCGGCGTGGTGGCGCTGATCATGGGGCTGCTGTACCTGCTCTTCCAGTACACCAAGGTCGGCCTCGGCATGCGGGCGGTGGCCGCCAACCCCGCCTCGGCGAAGCTGGTCGGCATCCGCGTGGGCCGCACGCTCGCGCTCGGCTGGGGCCTGGCCGCCACCGTGGGCGCGGTGTCCGGGGTGCTGGTGGCGCCGCTGCTGTTCCTGGAGCCGAACATGATGGGCGGCGTCCTCATCTACGCCTTCGCCGCCGCCACGCTCGGCGGGTTCGACAGCCCCTTGGGCGCGGTCGTCGGCGGGCTCATCGTGGGCGTCGCGGAGACGCTCGCCGGGGCCTACGTCGGGTTCGTCGGGTCCGACCTCAAGGTGGGGGTGCCGCTGGTGATCATTCTTGGCGTTCTGCTGCTGCGGCCTCAGGGCCTGTTCGGGCGAGCGGTGGTGGAGCGGGCATGAGCGGTTCCACGCAGGCCGGCCGCCTCGGACAGGTGCGGACGGCGCTCACCCTCCGGTGGCGGTGGGCCTGGCCGGCCCTGGTGCTGGCCGCCGCCGTCTACGCGCCCTTCCAGCTCGCCCCCTTCCACGTCTTCCAGCTCACGATGGTGCTGGTGTACGCGGTGGCGCTGCTCGGGCTCAACCTCCTCGTCGGGCACGCCGGGCAGATCTCGCTCGGCCACGGCGCCTTCTTCGCCGTCGGGGCCTACTCGGGGGCCATCCTCCTCGACCGGTGGGAGTTGCCGTACCTCCTCACCCTGCCCATCGCGGCGGCGGTGGCGTTCGGACTCGGGCTGGTCCTGGGTGTGCCGGCGATGCGGTTGCGCGGCCTGTACCTGGCGCTCGTGACGCTCGCCATCGCGATCTTCCTCGTGCCGCTGCTCAAGCGGTTCGAGGCGCTGACCGGCGGCTCCATGGGTCTCACGCTGGCCAAACCCGCGCCACCCGCGTGGAGCGGCCTGGCCGAGGACCAGTGGTTGTACTTCCTCACCCTGGCCACCGCCGTCGTCGCGTTCCTGCTGGCTGCCAGCCTCCTGCGCTCCCGCGTCGGGCGGGCGCTGCACGCCCTCAGGGACAACGAGACGGCGGCCGAGGTCATGGGCGTGCGGCTGTCGTTCTACAAGACGCTCGCGTTCGCCTGGAGCGCCATGTTCGCCGGCGCCGCGGGCTGCGTCTACACGTGGGTGATCGGGTTCGTGTCGCCTGACTCGTTCACGGTGAACCTGTCGATCACCCTGCTGGCCGGCCTGGTCGTCGGGGGGCTCGGCTCGTTGTCAGGCCCCGTGCTCGGCGGGCTGTTCGTGATGTTCGTGCCGAACATCTCGCAGGACGTCAACGACGCCGCGCCCGGCGTCATCTTCGGCCTGCTGATCATCGCGGTGATGTACGTGGCCCCGACGGGGCTGGCCGGGCTGGCCGGCCGCTTGATCAAGAAGATTCCCCGGAAGGAGTAAGAGATGCGAGTTTCTGCGATCGGCTGCACAGCGCTGCTCCTGCTTGCCGTCGCCGCCTGTGGGGGGCGGTCAGAAGAGGGAGCCACCGGAGGTGCTACGGCCGCGTCGGGTCAGTGCCAGGGGCAGCAGACCACCGGCATCACCGACAAAAGCATCAAACTGGGCGGCATCTACCCACTGTCCGGCCCCGCCTCCGCCTACGGGGACATCCCCAAGGGCATCAAGGCGTACTTCGACTACATCAACGCCGAGAAGAACGGCATCGGCGGGCGCAAGGTCGAGTTCGTCGTCCGCGACGACGGCTACCAGCCGCCCAAGGCCGTGGAGGAGGCCCGCAGACTGGTCGAGCAGGAGCAGGTCTTCGCCCTGTTCCAGACGCTCGGCACCCCCTCGACCTCCGCCACCTGGGACTACACCAACCAGCGCAAGGTCCCGCAGGTCTTCGTCGCCACCGGCGCCTCGAAGTGGGGCACCGACGCCGCGCACCCGTGGACCATCGGCTGGCAGCCCAACTACATCTCCGAGGCCCGCGTCTACGCCGCGTACCTGAAGAAGGAGAAGCCCGAGGCCACGGTCGCCGTCCTCTACCAGAACGACGACTTCGGCAAGGACCTGCTGGGCGGGTTCAAGCGGGCGCTGGAGGGCACCCAGATCAAGGTCGCGGCCGAGCAGAGCTACGAGGTCACCGACCCCAGCATCGACCCGCAGATGCGCAACCTCGCCGAGTCGAAGGCCGAGGTCTTCCTCAACATCACCACGCCCAAGTTCGGCTCCCAGGCGCTGGCGGCCGACGCCAAGAACACCAAGTGGAACCCGCTGCACATCGTCAACAACGTCGCCGCCTCGATCACCGTGCTCAAGCCGGTCGGCTTCGAGAACGTGCAGGGCGTCCTGTCCGCCACCTACTACAAGGACCCGAACGACCCCACCTGGGCGAGCGATCCGGAGATGGTGCTGTACAAGGAGAAGATGAAGCAGTACGCGCCTCAGTCCGACCCGAACGTGCCCTACAACACCTTCGGATGGGCGGTGGCCAGCAGCTTCCACAAGGCCATGGACGCGGCCGCGTGCCCGACCCGCGAGGGGCTGCGGGACTCCGTACGCAACCTCAAGGGGGTCAAGGTGGACATGTTGCTGCCTGGGGTGATGATGGACACGGCGCAGGGGGACGGGTTCCCGATCGAGTCGATGCAGCTCATGACGTTCAAGGGGGAGCGGTGGGAGCTGATGGGTGACGTGATCGACACCCGGAAGGAGTTCGGGCCGCTGACGGGCTGACCTCTCACGCTCTGGATGCCGCCTGCCGCCTGCCGCCTGCCGTGGTCGTCGGCAGGCGGCATCGCCATGTCCGGCTCAGCTCGGCGCGGTTCGTTGCTCAGGCCTTGACGGTTCCCGCTCTCACCAGCCAGTCGACCGCCTCAGAGGTGGCCTCCAGAGAGGTGTAACGGGGCCGGTGCCCGAGCAGCCGCTCCGCCTTCTCCATGCTGCAGTGCGGGCTGTGCGCGATGTGGTCGTAGGTGATCTGCGCGTCCTGTTCGGACACCGTCGCCCGCCACTCCTCCCACGGCAGGAACGCCAGCCGCGCCTCCTTGCCGAACCAGCCCGCCACCGCCTCGGCGTACCCGCGCAACGTCAGGGCGGTGGTGGCGACGGAGTGGAAGCTCTCCCCGACGGCGGCCGACGGGCTGGCCATGGCGTCCATGAACAGACGCGCGACGTCGTCGGCATGCACGTGCTGGACGGTCTCCATGCCCAGATTGGGCAGCGCCACCTCGTCGCCGTCGGCCAGCGCCTGGTAAACGGCGGGATTGACGTTGCCCGCCGGATTGACCGGCACCCACCCGGGGCCGGTGATGTGCCCGGGATGAATGATCGTGGCGGGGAACCCGTCGCGCTGGGCGCGATCGAGCAGGAAGGCCTCGATGGCCGCCTTGCGCACGCCGTAGTCGCCGAAGGGCTCCCGCCTGGCGTCCTCGGTGGTGGGCACCTGCGCGCTCGGGCCGTGCACCCAGACCGTGCCGCAGTGCAGGAACTGCCGCACCCGCCCGCTGAGCGCGTCGGCGATCTCCTGGGCGCTGCTCTCCTTGAAGCAGATCAGGTCGATGACCACGTCGCCTTCGAGCCCGGCGACCCGCTGCCCGAACGCGCCGTCCGCCTCTTCCGCCGCGCGATCGGCGGTCACGGTGGTCACCTTCCGCCAGGCGCCGTGGGGGCTGTAGGGCTCCCGCTTCCCCCGGCTCACGTTGACCACCTCATGCCCGGCCCCGACAAGCCTGGGGATGAGGTACGTACCGATATGCCCACTACCACCGATCACCACTACGCGCATGAGCCCAGCGTAAACCGGCGCCGCCGCCCGCAGCACCCACCCGTGACCCGGTTACCGGCTGGGCCTCGTACGCCCGCCCCGAGCGGACCTCGCTGTCGCTCGGACGTCCTCCCGAGGCGTGCCTCCAGCACGCACGGCTCCACCACGGGGCGCTTCGCGCACGGCGGGCTCCGCCACGGGGCGCTTCGCGCGCCGACGATGTCCTAGCGCACCATCAGCGTGGGCCGTACGGCTCCCACGTGATCACCTGCCATCGTCGAACACGATCGCGCCGGTGAGCCTGTCACGGCGAGCCCTCATCACGATCCGCTCGTAGGTGTAGCACGGCTCATTGGCCCAGTCGATCCAGCCACACGTGCCGAATCGAGCCCCTGACGGTGAGACGCAAGGACGAGCTCAAGACGGTCATGTCGTGGGCATTCAAAGACAACAACGCGTTCATGACCACGGCGGCGGCCCATGCGCAGTATTCGGTCAAGGTCCTGGACGAGAAGGCAGCAGTGTTGGCCACGGAGATCGGAAACGAGTTCACGGCATGGCACAAGGCGCATCCTGAGGCGACTCAGAAGCAGATTGATGCGAAGCGACAGAAAATCCTCGAGGAGAAGATGGGAAATGGCGGCGGAGCTTTTGCGTTCCTGGGTTCGGTCGAGAACCTCAGCCAGACCACATCCGCGCTAACCGAGGCTGCGAACATCGCCAGGATCGAGGATGCCAGGAAGAATGATGAGCGGTACGCGGCGTACAAGGCCATGATTATGAAGATCATCGACCTGGCGCCGGGACCACCCGGCAAGTTCGTCGGTCTGCTGGTGGGCCAGGCGAAGGAACATGTCTACGGAAAATTCAACTCGAACGAAGAGGGGAAGGCGAGAGAAGCGGCCGGAGACGCGACCGAGGAGGCCAAGATCATGTTCCGGGACGCCACCGCGGCCGCCATGATGCGGCATGGACTTTTCGGAGATGGATCCGTGCCGGCGCCTACTCATCCATACGCATCCAAGCAGTATCCGAAAGGCTCTGCCGGTGACTTCCTGAGGGACGGGAAGATCATAGCGAAGGATAAAATGACCGCGGCTCAGCGAAGAGCTTACCTCGAATGGCTCTATCAGACCGACGCTACAGATCGCGTTTTCTACGGCGCAGATGCCGCCGTTACCCAAGGTTCTTGAGCTACCACAGAGGCCGCCATGAGTGACACCTGCTTCAACATGAGAAGGCTGTTACCGCCGATGGCCTTGCTTCTTGCGGCAGGCCTGCTGACCGGCTGCTCATCCTCTCCACCACGCCCCTCCCCGCCTGCTCCCGACACGCGGCCGCTGGGCGATGTCACTGCGGCGCCCAAAGAATGCGGCCTGATCTCGAGAGAGTCCGCCGAACGCGCCACAGGCCTCAGCGATTTCACCGTCGAGAAATACATGTCCGACGATGGCAAGCATCTGGAGTCCTGTTATTTCTACCGCAAGCCCCGCAACGGGAGTGGTTATCGCCTCAGGGTTGAGATCGAGAGCACGCGCCCACTCCCGTTGAGCCAGATAGAGAAATCCAAAGCATTCAGAAAGGGAGTCGACCTGCCTGCCGACGCCGGGCCGGGATTCACCTTCACCGTCGTGGAGGACGGGGTGGACTACGGGACTGCGGGCTGGGCATGGGCGAGGGACGGCAGCAGCATGCTCATGGTGTCGCTCTCCGAGACCCCGCCGAACAGGAATCCTCAAAAGGACGCCATCGAGTTCATCCGGCAGCTCAGACCCATCCTGCTGACCCCGAAGCCGGGCACCTCGCGACCGACATAAGCGGTCGGGTGCAGGAAGACCTCCCCGCCACGCCCGCACGACCGTGATGTCCGTCCGCTGGGCGCGACAACGGGCACGCCCGCCGGGCTGACTTTCGAGCCGGCCAGTCAGCCCCGCAAGTCGGACAGGTCCTCATCAGTGAGGCTGAGGCCGTTCGCCGCGAGGTTCTCCTCAAGGTGATCGAGGGAACCGGTGCCAGGAATCGCCAGCACCGACGGTGACGTCGCCAGCAGCGCGGCGATCGCGACCTGCGACGTCGTCGCGCCCAGGCGTGCCGCGACCTTGCCGAGCCGTTCGGTGTCGAGCGGGTTGCCGCCGCCGCCGAGCGGGAAGTACGGCACGTACGCGATGCCCGCTTCCTCGCATTCCGCCAGCAGTCCCATGTCACCGGCGTACTGGTTCTGCACCGCCGTGACAGGCGCGATCGCCCGGGCCTCGGCGAACTGGGCGGCGTCGACATTGCTGACGCCCAGGTGCCGGATCAGCCCCTCCGCCCGGAGTTCGGCCAGCGCCGCGAACCGTTCGGCGATCGACTCGCCACCCGGCCCGGTCATCCCGCCCACCCGCAGATAGACCAGGTCGAGCCGGTCCAGTCCGAGGGCGCGCAGATCCGCCTCGACCAGGCCGCGCAGCTGGCCGGGCGTCGCCTGCTCGCTCGGCACACCGGTCGGCCCGAGCAGCGGCCCGACCTTCGTCGCGATCACCAGGTCGTCACCGTAAGGGGTCAGCGCCGTACGGATCAGCTCGTTGGCCCGCACCGTGCCCCGGCCGTAGAAGCCGGCTGTGTCGATGTGGTTCACGCCGAGTTCCACGGCGCGCCGGAGCACCGCGACGCCGGTCTCCGGGGCCCGCGCCGGACCGTCGAAGGTGCCCATCGCCAGGCGCATCGCGCCGAAACCGAGCCGGTTGACGGTCAGGTCTCCGCCGAGGGAGAAGGTTGTGGTTGTCATGAGGCCCATGCTGTCCGCCGCCACGACGCCCGGCGAACTTCTGGCATCTTGCTGCCAGACTGGTGGGGTGCGGAATGAACAGGTGTTCTCAGTCCACGGGGACGCGGAGTTGATGGCGCGTGCCGGTCATCTCTTCGAGTCCGCCCGCACCGAGTTCCTGTGCGTCGCCCGTGACCTCAACACCTGGTCGCAGCCGGAGGTCAGGGCGGCGATCGTGAGCCGGATGCGTGCTCTCGACTCCCCGGGCTTCACCATTCACAAGCTGCTCAGCCCGACGGCGCTCGCCGATGAGGAGGCCCGCGCGCACCTGCGGCTGGTGCGGAGCAAGGGTGCTCTCGTCCGGATCAGCGGCTCGCCGTTGCCGCACGAGACCATCTGCATCGACCGGCGGGTGATGATCCTCGCCGGCAGGGAGACCCCCAGCGGCCGTGAATACACCGTGACGACGTCACCGATCCTGGTCGACGGTGTCCACTCGCTGCTCTGGGCGCTCTGGGACAACTCCGTCGACCTCGACACCTACCTGCTCGCCGACGTCCCCGACCTCGACGCCGACGGCCACCTGATCCTCAGGGCCCTCGGTTCCGGACTCACCGACGAGTCGGCGGCCAAACGGCTCGGCGTCTCGCTCCGCACCTACCGGCGGCGTGTGGCCGACCTCATGGCCAAGCTCGAGGCGGGCTCCCGCTTCCAGGCGGGGCTGCGCGCGGGGGAGCTGGGGCTACCCCGCTGACCTTGGGCGGCTTGCCGATTTGTCGACTTCTGTGGCGACAATGTGCGTGGTCGACATGGTCGAGACGCTGGCGCCGAGAACGTCGAGACGGTCGGACTTGGCGAAGTGGTGGAGCACCATGGCGTCGACGACCAGCGGGGGAAGCGGGTCGTCCGGCGTCGCGGCTGTTATGGAGCCTCATCTTCTTCGAGCCTCGGTGGCAGATCCGCGTAACCTTCGAGCTGTCCATGCATTAATTCCAGTGCACGGTTGCTGGTGATGTGCGCGAGTCGGTACGCCGTCATCACAGCGTGCGCAAAGTTCGGGGGCACTCGGATGGCATTGAGGTCCGGTTGAGGTGTCCAACCCACGGAGTCCGTCAGCTTCTCGGCCGTAAACGACCGAGCTTGCAGCTCCTCGCCGTCGATGGCGTCGACGGTCCGGTCCGCGTCAGGCAGCGTGACTCACTGCCCAGCCCGCCGCACCGCGTGCGGCGATGTTGCGGGCTGCGTTGACGTCGGCATGCTCAGCGAAGCCGCACGACGTACACGAGAAAGAGGCTTGATCGAGCCGGTTCCTGCGGTCCACATGCCCACACGAGGAGCATTGCTGTGAGGTGAAGGCCGGATCGATGTGGATGACGGCGACCCCGGCGCGGGCCGCCTTGTAGCCCAGGAAGCCGCCCAGCTGGTGGAAGCTCCAGGAATGCAGCGTGACCCGCTGGGGCTTGCGAAGCCGTACCCGCTCGCGGATGCCCCGCAGGTCTTCCAGGGCGATCCCACGTCCGGTGCGTTCTGCCTCGGTCACGATCTGCTTGGCGATGACGTGATTGGTGTTGGCGGCGAACCGCGCCTCGGCCCGGCGCCGCTTTTTCAGCAACCGCCTGGCGGACTTGGTCTGTTTGGCCTGCAACCGGCGGCGCAACTCGCGGTGGCGGTGGCGGACGGCGTTCACGCCCTTGCCGCAGTGTCGGCTGCCGGTGCTGGTGGTGGCGATGTTGGCGATGCCCAGGTCCACGCCCAGGAAGCCGTCCGGGACGGTCACCGGCCGGTTGGGGAGGTCACAGGTGGCGATCAGGAACCACCTGCCGTCCCGGAAGAGCAGGTCCGATTCGCCCTTGCGGTGTGCCGACAGCATCGTGATCTGGTCGGGCGAGGCGGTGAACGCCATGTTTCGCACTCGGCCCGCCACGGTCCAGATCGACACCGTCCGCGCGTCGATCTGCCAGGACAGGCAGCGATCATCGAACGGCTGGGCGGCGTGCGGGCGGAAGGCGATCGGCGTGGATTCGGCCCGTACCCGGCGGGCGGAGCCTGCCTTGCCCAGGTTCCCGGCTCGCAGGTTGGCGTGCAGGGTGGTGTAGGCGTCGGCGACCTTCTTGATGACGTGCTGCGCGGCCTGGGCGGCCAGCCCGTACTCGTCCTTGATCTGCGTGTAGGTGTGCTTGCGCAGGTCGTAGTTGCGAAACGTGCGCTGCTCGTGGGCCTGCCGGGAGACCTGGCAGGCGGCCGTGTTGACCGCGCGCAGGGTCGCCTCCAGCGCCGCCGCCTGCCCGGGCGTCGGCAGGAGTCGCACCTGCACCACCAGCCTCACAATCGAACACATTAGCATTTGGCCTATGTCACCGCGACAAGAACTCGACCTCGGTATTTGCAGGGGCCGAGCTGTCGTCTACAGCTTCAAAGCCTATTTGGTCTTTATCCCCAGATATCGGCGGAAAGTGTTACCAGCGAGATGCCGTGCCGCCGTGAAGACATCATGATCGAGGTATGCGACAACTTCGGCGCCGTCCTGGACGAGTTCAACGGCGAGCACGATCCTGTGCACCTGTCCCCGCCATACTCCGCCGCCTGCTGCGGTGGCGCCCCGCCATCGATCATCAAGGAGTACACCGAAACCAGAGATGACCGGACTGATCCGCTCAATGATCCGGCCGTCACGGCACCGCTCGGGCCTGGAGGCCCTCCCGCGCTGTCGCTTCCTCCCCGGCGTAAACACCCGGGGTTCCACGCCAGATTTCGCTGAACTCGGCGAAGGTCGGTGGGCACGCTCGCAGCTTCTTCTCCTCGCGAGGCGTGATGGCCTCAGCAGTTCGAGCCTGCCGTAGCGTGAGGCTCCAGGAGGTGCGGTATTCGGCCGCCAGTCGCACAAGCGTGGGTCGATCTGATTTCCCACTGCTGCTGGCGCGTTGGATCGCTGCCACCGGCAGAAGTAGCTCTGCCGCGAAGGCGTCTACCATGTCTTCGCGTTCCGCTCGGGAAGCGCCGACTCCTACGTCTGTCGAGTATTCGTCGCCGAGAATGAGATGACCAAGCTCGTGGGCGGCGGTGCTGCGTCGGCGACCGGGATCGCCATTGAGGCTTACCACCGCTGCCGCGATATCCAAGCTCGACCCCCTTGATCGACGTGCGGCCTGGTTTCGGAAGTCCCGAGTGCCGCATCGTTTTATTCCGCAGAGGCAGGCCGTAGCGCCGGTCACCCGACTGGTCGCCGAACCTGGCTGGGCCATCGGGGCCGGACGTGGCCCGGACGTGAGGCCGAAGACAGGTCCGGAAGGTATCCCAGGTCGGGTGAGCGTAAGAGGCCCACCACGTAAGGGGGCAACGGGTGAGGGCGCCGGAGGCGCGGGGGTGCGCACGAGGCGCCGAAGCAGGACGCCTGAATCCCCCCGCGCGTAGCGCCCTCTTGTGAAGACCTTCAGGCGGGTGCCGGTAGGCCCGATGGGGCCCACCTGCTGCCCGGTTACCGGCCCTGGTGGCGGGACGCGGCGAGGACGGTGAAGGAGGCCTTGGCGGTCTTGTCGGCGACCTTGACGGTTACCGTCTTGGTGCCGGTCCTCGTCCTCGACGACAGTGCCAGCTCCTTCGTGGCGCGGCCGTGCGAGAGGGAGACGCGGTAGTTCTTGCCCTCAGGGCTGGTGATCGTGGCGGTGCCGGAGGAGACGCCCTTGGCGACGATCGTGACGCCGTACGTGGAGCCCGCGCGGACCCGGCTCTCGCTCACCGACACCTTCAGGGAGACCGTCTGGTGCTTGGGCTCCTGGTGCTTGGTCTCGCGCTTCGGCTCCTGGTGCTGCTGGGGCTTGGCGGGGGACGAATGCGTTGGCTGCGGCGCCTTGGGGGCGTCGGCGAACGCGGAGCCGGCGAAGGGGAGGGCGACGAGGGCCGCGCTGGCGATGGTCACGGAGAAGGGCTTGGCGAAGCGCACTGGTAATGAGTCCAATCTTGGACTGACCTGGCCGAACCTCTGAATTCAGCCCCGAAGGTCATCCATGTCGGTCACTCTGCCGAGCGAACCTGAGAATGGGCTGGCATGCGCTTATGAGTTCGCTAAGTAACCCGGACATAAGTAGTGATCTGTAACACATATATTCTCTTATGCATTTTTCAGGGTTTTATCGGATTCGCTCTCAGGATTGGCGCCCGCCTCGCGGAACGCGTACAGGCCGATGAGGGCGGAAGGGTCACGGCGCGATCACAGCGAGCTGTGCGCCGGATAAATCCGGACAAAGGGGACTTAAAGCCCCGGTCAAGAGGGATACGTTCCTGCCTCATAGACGCACCGAACGCTCATCGCGTTCCCGCGACGAACAAGGAGCACATCCCTTGAAGATCAAGCACACCCTCGTACCCCTCGGCGGTGGCCTGGCCGCCGCGGCGCTGCTCAGCGCCTCGTTCGCCGGTACCGCGCAGGCACAGTCGCATGTGAAGCCGTCCGAGAGCGTCAGCACCACCACCGCCCAGGGGATCGCCTCGTTCTGGCTGCAGAACAACGGCGCCGCGCTACAGGCTGCCACCTACCTGGAGGAGGACACCACCGACGTCGACAAGCTCAAGACCACCGGCACCGCCACCACCGACACCAAGGCCGGCGCGGTGGCCCCGACCGGGACCACCACCAGCAGCTCCAAGTCGAAGAACGTGAACCTGCCGAAGACCGTCGGCAAGGTCTTCTTCGTCGACCAGGACGGCAAGAACCGCTGGTGCTCGGCCTCCTCCATCCAGGGCAAGTACGCCAACGTGGTCGCCACGGCCGGTCACTGCGTGTACGACACCGCCAACGACGAGCAGCTCATGGACAACTGGGTCTTCGTGCCCGGTTACTACCAGGGCAAGGCCCCCTGGGGCATCTACGTCGGCAAGCAGGCGTTCGTGCACTACGACTACAGCGTGTACGAGGACTACGACCGCGACTACGGGTTCGTGTCCGTCTACAACGGTGTGACGGTCAAGGACTCGACCGTCACCAGGTCCGAGTACGACTCGGACCGCTCCAAGCGGCGCTCCGACGACACCAAGGGCGACCTGAGCTACTACGACCGCTCCTCGAACAAGTACCACGTGGTCGAGGTCGCGGACGCCGGCCGCCTGGGTGACAACGTCGGCGGCCAGGGCATCTCCTGGAACCAGCCGCTCAAGAAGGCGCACTACGTCTTCGGCTACCCGCAGGCCGCGCACCCCGACGGCAACAAGCCGTACACGGGTGTCACGCCGAAGTGGTGCTACGGCACGACCACAGCCAAGACCGTGGGCTCGGCCGCCAAGAAGATCGAGGAGCACGTCGGCCTCAAGTGCGCCATGACCGCGGGCGCGGACGGCGGGCCGTGGCTGCTCAAGTACAGCAGCTCGAAGCGGACCGGTTACCTCAACGGCGTGACCAGCAGCTTCTACGACCAGGACGAGAACGACCGCGTGGACTACATCAGCTCGCCGTACTTCGACGCCGAGACCTACAGCGTCTACACATCCGCTGCCGCTGTCTGGTCTGGAAAGTTGTTCTGAGGGAAGGGGGGATGGGCTCTGGGTAGCTCTCACAGCGCTTTAAAGGGATAGGAAGGACCCGGCTCGGGATGCGTGCCGGGTCCTTCCGCACGCACAGCTCACGGTGCTTTCATCAAACACTCATCCTGGGGCGTCATCGTCACGAATATGGACACGATCAGCGCGAACTTCAAGTCCGAGCCCGTGCGCCGGCCCGACGGCAGCTCGATCAACATCCTCGTCGTGGATGACGAGCCCTCGCTGACGGAGCTCCTGTCCATGGTCATGCGTCAGGAGTCCTGGGACGTGCGCTGCGCGTACAACGGCAGTGAGGCCATCCGCGCGGCGCGCGGCTTCCGGCCCGACGCGATCGTCCTGGACATCATGTTGCCCGACATGGACGGGATCGACCTGCTCCCCAGGCTCAGGGCGGTGCTGCCGGGGGTGCCGGTGCTGTTCCTGACCGCGAGGGACTCGGTCCAGGATCGCCTCATCGGGCTGCGCGCGGGGGCCGACGACTACGTCACCAAGCCGTTCAGCCTGGAGGAGGTCGTCATCCGGCTGCGCGGACTGCTGCGCCGCTCGGGAGCGGCGCGGGCGCGGGCCGACGCGGGGCTCGCGGTCGGGGATCTCACGCTGGATCAGGAGACCCATGAGGTACGGCGGGCGGGCAAGGAGATCAGGCTGACGCCCACCGAGTTCGAGCTCCTGCGCTTCCTGATGCACAACCCGGGGCGGGTGCTCAGCAAGGCGCAGATCCTCGACCGGGTGTGGGCCTACGACTTCGGCGGCCAGAGCAACGTGGTCGAACTGTACATCTCCTACCTGCGCCGCAAGATCGACGTCCAGCGCAAGCCGATGATCCACACTGTGCGCGGCGTCGGGTACACGCTCAGACCCGCCGTATGACGATCTCCCTGGAGACCAAGCTGGTGGTCTCCTCGATCGCGCTGCTCGCGATCGTGTCGGCCGTCATCGCCACCGCGACGACCCTGCTGATCGACGACTTCCTCATCGATCGGCTCGACCACCAGGTCAGCTCCGCCGCCCACCGTTCCATGGGCGCGGCGGGACCGGAGGTGTCGTTCCTGCTGGTGCCGGGGCAGGCGGTGGAGACGTTCGGGGCGCGGGTGCGGCAGGGAGCCGTGCGCAGGGCCGCCGTGCTGACGGGCGTCGGCAGCGTACAGGATGTGCCGGCGCCGCCCTCGGTCGCGCGCGTCACCGGCGAGCCCGTCACGATCAACCTGGGGCCGATGGGCGACTACCGGATGGTCGGCGCGCGCACGCGCGACGGCGACGTGCTCGTCACCGGGCTGCCCCTGACCAGCATGCAGACCACGCTGACCAGGCTCGTCGTGGTGGAGGCCGCCGTGACGCTGGCGGGGGTGGCGCTGATGGCGATCGCGTGCACCCTGGTCGTACGCCGTGCCGTACGCCCCCTCGGCCGGCTCGCCGCCACCGCCACCCGGGTGTCGGAGCTGCCCCTGGCCTCGGGCGACGCGATCCGGCTCGCGCGGGTGCCGGCGGCGGACACCGACGCGCGTACCGAGGTCGGGCAGGTCGGCGGCGCGCTGAACCGCATGCTCGGGCACGTCGAGACCGCCTTCGCGGTACGGCACGAGAGCGAGACCAGGCTCCGGCAGTTCATCGCGGACGCCAGCCACGAACTGCGTACCCCACTGGCCTCCATCGTCGGCTACGCCGAGCTGACCGAGCGCGGCGGCGAGCCGCACGGGCCCCAGACGGCGCACGCGCTCGGGCGCATCCGCTCCGAGGCGGGCCGGATGACCACGCTGGTAGAGGACCTGCTGCTGCTGGCCCGCCTGGACGCGGGGCGGCCTCTTGAACGGGTGGAGCTGGATCTGTCGCCGATCGTGGTGAACGCGATCAGCGACGCGTACGCGACCGCGCCCCGGCACCGCTGGCTCGTCAGCCTGCCCGACCAGCCCGCGCTCGTCGTCGGGGACCATGACCGGCTGCACCAGGTGGTGACGAACCTGCTGGCCAATGCGCGCACCCACACCCCGCCGGGCACCACGGTCACCACGACGGTCTCGCTGGACCCCGACCGGGTGAGCGTGCGGGTGGCCGATGACGGGCCGGGGATCCCGCCTGAGCTGCTGCCGCACGTGTTCGGGCGGTTCGCGCGGGGCGACGGGTCCCGATCCCGGCTGGCCGGGGGGAGCGGGCTGGGGCTGGCGATCGTCTCCGCCGTCGCCGAGGCGCACGAGGGGCGGGTCGAGGTGAGCAGCGAACCCGGGAACACGGTGTTCACGGTCAGCCTGCCGGCCCGCTAGATCCGATCTAGCGGGCCCGTCTAGCGCCTCCAGGGTGAAGGAGGTGACCGTCATGGGGCCGCTCAGCGTCACGGTGATCATCGGCAGCACGCGGGCTGGGCGCGCGTGCGACGCGGTCGGCGAATGGTTCGCCGAGCGTGCCCGGCGCCGCGACGACCTGGCCGTCGAGGTGCTCGACCTGGCCGGGTACACCTTCCCGACCTGCTACCCGCAGCAGGCCACGCCGTCCATGCGGCGGTTCGCGGCGGCCGTCGGCGGCTCGGACGCCTTCGTGGTGGTCACCCCCGAGTACAACCGCAGCTTCCCCGCCCCGCTCAAACAGGCGATCGACTACGCCTACGACGAGTGGCAGGCCAAACCTGTCGCCATCGTGGCCTACGGCTCCGGCTCGTGCGGCCACTACGCCGTCGAGCAACTCCGTACCGTCTTCTCCGCCCTGCACGCCGTCACCATGCGCGACTGGGTGGGCCTCGACCTGCTGGGCGCCGGCATCGAGGAGCGCTGCCGGCCCCGCGACACCGACGACCGCCTGCGGGCCGTCGCGGTCATGCTCGACCAGCTCACCTGGTGGGGCCGCACGCTCCGCGAGGGCCGGCGCGCCCAGCCGTACGTCTCATGAAGGGAACAACCATGTCAGAACTGGCCATACAAACCTCCGGCCTGGTCAAGGTCTTCGGCGACACCCGCGCCGTCGACGGCCTCGACCTCGCCGTCCCCGCCGGCGCCGTCTACGGCGTGCTGGGGCCGAATGGCGCGGGCAAGACCACCGCCGTACGCATGCTGGCCACGCTGCTGCGGCCCGACGGCGGCGAGGCGAGCGTGTTCGGGCACGACGTGGTGCGCGAAGCCGACGCCGTACGGTCCCGCGTGAGCCTGACCGGCCAGTACGCGTCCGTGGACGAGGAGATGACCGGCTCCGAGAACCTCATCCTGCTCGCCCGCCTCCTCGGCCACCGCAAGCCGGTGGCCCGTTCGCGGGCGGCCGAACTGCTGGAGGCGTTCGGGCTGACGGAGGCGGCGGGGCGGCAGGTCAAGACGTACTCGGGAGGAATGCGGCGGCGCATCGACATCGCGGCCAGCATCCTCAACACGCCCGACCTGCTCTTCCTCGACGAGCCCACGACCGGCCTGGACCCGCGCAGCCGCAACCAGGTCTGGGACATCATCCGCATCGTCGTCGCCCACGGCACCACGGTGCTCCTGACCACGCAGTATCTGGAGGAGGCCGACCGTCTCGCCCAGCGCATCGCGGTCATCGACCACGGCAGACTCATCGCCGAGGGCACGCCCGGCCAGCTGAAGTCGTCCGTCGGGTCGGGCTCGATCCACGTACGGCTGCGCGACGCCGCGACCCGTCCCGAAGCGGAACGCGTGCTCACCGAGGCCCTGGACACGCCCGTCTACCGGGAGGCGGACCCGGTGGCCCTCACCGCCCGCGTCACCGACTCGGGCAACGAGGCCGCACAGGCCTCACGCGCGCTCGGCCGCCTGGCCGAGGCGGGCATCGTCGTCGACGACTTCTCCCTGGGCCAGCCCAGCCTGGACGAGGTCTTCCTCGCCCTCACCGACCACCCCGCCACCTCCTCCGAGGAGGAGGCCGCGGCATGAGCACCACCACTGAGATCGGCATCACCGAGACCGGCACCACCGAGACCGGCACCACTGAGGAGGCGGCAGCATGAGCACCACCACCGAGAGCAGCACCACCTACGCACCGGCCCCCGACGCCCTGGCCACCGTCCTGGCCCCGTCGGTCAAACCACCCCGGCCGGGCGCGTGGTCGGCGTCGCTCACGTTCGGCTGGCGGGCGATCCTGAAGATCAAGCACGTGCCCGAGCAGCTCTTCGACGTGACGGCGTTCCCGTTGATGATGACGTTGCTGTTCACGTACCTGTTCGGAGGCGCGCTCGCGGGCTCGCCCACCGAATACCTGCAGTTCCTGTTGCCCGGCATCATGGTGACGAGCGTCGTGATGATCACCATGTACACCGGCATGGAGGTCAACAAGGACATCGAGAAGGGCATCTTCGACCGCTTCCGCACCCTGCCCATCTGGCGCCCCTCCACCATGGTCGGCTACCTGCTGGCCGACATCCTGCGCTACACGATGGCCGCCACGGTCATCCTGCTGGTCGGCCTGGTGCTGGGATTCCGTCCGCAGGGCGGGTTCGTCGGGGTGGTGGCCGGAATCCTGCTGCTGCTGGCGTTCTCGTTCGCGTTCTCGTGGGTGTGGACGATGTTCGGGCTGATGATGCGCAGCGAGAAGGCGGTGATGGGGGTCAGCATGCTCGTGATGTTCCCCCTGACCTTCCTGAGCAACGTGTACGTGGATCCCTCGACCATGCCCGGCTGGCTCCAGGTGTTCGTCAACGCCAACCCGATCAGCCACCTGGTGACCTCCATCCGGTCGTTGATGGGCGGGGCCCCGGACGTGGGGGAGATCACCTGGGTGCTGGTGTCGTCGGCGCTCTTCATCGCGGTCTTCGGCACGCTGACGATGCGCCTCTACAACCGCAAGTAACTTTCGGTTGGTCAGCCTGCCGCCGGGCTCTGCGCTCGCGTGAACCCGTAGCTCCGCTCCACTTTCGCCACATGCAGCGTGTAGCTCCGGTACCACTCGACCTGGCCGCGCTTCTGCGCCGCGCGGTGCTCGGCGTTGCTCCGCCACTCCGCGAGGGCGCCGGCGTCGCGGAAGTACCCGACGGTGATGCCCAGCCCGCCAGGAGTCTGCGCGTGGTCCATCCCCAGGAACCCAGGGACGTCCTTCACCAGGTCTTCCATGCGTGCGTTGGTCTCGCTGTAGTCACTCTGCTCCTGGGTTCGCACCGCAGTGAAGACAGCCACGTAATAGGGGGGTTCATAGGCCTCGACGGGCGCTTCGGAGTGATTGTTCATGGCGTCACCGTAAGGCGGGATGGCGGACGGTCGCGAGCCGGAGCCCATTTCAAGGAACGGAGAACTGATCTCTCGCCCTTCCCCCCGAGTGGCACGATCAGACCTCGCCCGCACAAGAGAGCGGGCCTCCTCCGATCGGGGTGCATGGGTGTCAAGGATCGTCTGTTGCCTGTTGGTCGTCATAGCGATGGTCAGCGGTGTGAACCCCGCGTCGGCCGACGCGGGGCCCGCGCCACAAGAGCGGATCGGTGTCTACCACTGGGGCCCGACCGCCGCGGCGTGGCCGGGCACACCCGACAAGCTGAGCTGGGGTGCGAATGCCGTGGCCACGCTCGGGAGCCGGACGATCCGCGTCGCGTTGTCCACGCGCGACGACTACGGGGTCAACAACGGCGGGACCACGCTCAGAGCGATCGCCGGCCAGCCCGCGTATGCGGAACTGTTCGCCGACTCACGCTTCTCGACCTACCTGCTGACGGTCTATTCGGCGGACGACCTCAGGAACAGCTGGTCCGACGGGTACTCGCAGGCCGAGCAGGACGCCGGACGGGACGAGGTATCCGCGCTGGGGGCTTATCTGCTGAAGACCTACGAGAACAAGAAGTTCATCATCCTGAACTGGGAGGGCGACAACGCGCTGTCCGCCTTTCCCAGCAGCGACACCACGGCATGGGACGGCTACGTGAAGTGGGCCACGGCACGCGTCAACGGCGTGGCCGACGCGCGCGCCGCGGTGCCGGCCGCCACGAGCCGGATTTCTTCGGGACTGGAATTCAACGCTGTCCGGCGCCTGGACACCGGCGCCGCGTGCGACACGGCCGCGAACAAATGCGTCATCAGTTACGTCGCGCCGCGGGTCGATGCCGACTACTACTCCTATTCTTCCTGGCAGTCGCTCGGTGCCGACGCCGGCCGCCTGACCCGGGACCTGAGCACGGCGTACGACCTGGTGGCCGCCGCTCGCCCGGCCGTGACGCACGCGAATTTCCTCGTCGGCGAATTCGGCGCCGCGCGTGACATCAGCGGCGAATGCAAGGCCGCGTCCCAGGTCAGCGCCGCCGTCGTGGCGCTTGAATCGTGGGGCGCGTCGTACGGGATTTTCTGGCAGGCCTACGACAACGATCCGGCGGGTGGCCTCTACGACGGCTTCGGCGCGTACCGCCGTGATCGCTCGATCTCGCTGTCCGGCCAGACCCTCAAGAACCTGTACGCGACCGGAACACCGACCGTCCCGCCGGCCACGTGCGCCTCGATCAACGCCGGCGGCGTGGTCAATGGCAAGACGTTCAAGGCCGTCATCCACCCGGGCGACGTGATCTCCATCTTCGGATCGAATTTCTCGGCGTCGGGCAACATCGTGTGGATCAAGCAGGGTGCGAAGATCTACCAGGTCAGAGCGGGCAGCTCGTGGTGGCACGAGTCGGCGAGCCAGATCAACGCCACGCTTCCTGCGGGCGTCGTGGCCGGGCGCAACCTCAACGTGTACGTCACGCGCTCCGACGGTCGCGCCTCCAACGGCCAACTCATCGACGTCACCCCACGCTGAACTCCCGGAAGCAGCCAAATGTCCGGTTAATGTCCTTGGCGGCGACCTGGAAAGTCTCCATCATTACCAATCTATTGCGCGTGAAGTCCGTGCCTGATCACCCGATCCAAAGGAAGAACGCTCCACCAGCCTCGACAGCGGCATCGTCATCCTCACCCACCGAGCCTCGGCTCGCTGACCCGACGGAGTGATCGTGGACTACCAGGGGCTCGTCAAGCGCCTGAGCCTGCCGGCGGGCTGGGCCGCACCCACAGAACTGAGTTACGGCGACGTCCGAGCCCGCGCGCTCACCCGCGACCACCTGCACGACGACGTCCGGGGAATCAACGCCAGCCTCGCCCTCATCCGCCGAACGCGAGGCGGACGCTGGCCGACCGAACCGGTCACCGAAGACTTCAACTACGTGGACCTCGTCTGGCACGAATGCGAATTCCGCGAGGGCGACTCGTTCAGCTACGTCCTTTACGACGCGGGCGGCCAATACCTGGGCTGCTGCTACCTCTACCCGCTGGGCCGCCGCCAACCGCTCACCGAGGAATTGCTGGGCTATGACGTCGACGTGAGCTGGTGGGTGACTCCGGACGCCTATGAACGCGGCTATTACACCAAGCTGTACGACGCGCTCCGCCACTGGATCGCCACCGAGTTCCCATTTCCAAAGGCGTTCTACTCCAACAAGGAAATACCCAGCCGGCGATGAGTGACGTTCACCGGCGTCGGCCGACGGTGAGGGCGACTGACCAGTGGCGGGTCAGGCGTCCGTCCGGGCGGGCGGCCAGGAGGCGGCGGATCTCCTGGTAGAGGTGCCGGCGTTTGGCGGGTTCCATGGCGATGTGGCCGGAGAACGTGTCGAGCAGGGCGAGATATTCGTCGGCCGTGTAGCGCAGGCCCCATACGTAAAGCCGCGTTCCAGTAACAGAGAAAAGGCCGGACTTCTCGAATTCGGGGACGATGAGATTGGGCTCGTCCTCGGGCAGCGGCGGCGGCCAGGTTTCGTCGTGACCTTCGCCGATCTCCTCGTAGACCTTCTGGATTTCGAAGAAGAACGGGTCGGCGTCCGCCGGGAACGCGTGGTCGGCATTCCACACCGCCAGGTGGCCGCCCTTGGGCAGGAGGGTGGCCGCCTTGGCGTACTTGACCTCCGGGTCCAGCCATTTCCAGGCCGTGGCCGCGTACAAGAGGTCGAATCGCGCGTCTGCCGGGGGTTCCCAGCTTTCGAACGATGACGTGATCACGGAGACGTCGGGGAATTCGGCCAGGCGGTGCCGGGCCTCGGCCGCCAGGGCCTCACCGAATTCGACCGCCGTGATGCGGAAGCCCATGCGCGCCAACGGCAGCGTGGCCTTTCCCGGGCCGCAGCCGACTTCGAGGAGGTGCGCGGGTGGGGTGAGGCCGGTGATCGTGAGCAGGTCGGAGTAGAGCTCGGCGGGGTAGCCGGGGCGGGCGACTTGATAGGTGGAGGCGGCCTTGTCGAAGGTGGCGTACAACCGGCGGTCGTGGGGCATCCGCCAATCCTGACAGTGCGGCGGCGCGTACCTCGAACGGTTTTGGCTCATGCCGCTCCCCGCAGCCGCCCCGAGGCCTCTTCCTGTTCCAGATGGTCGAAGAGTTCGGGGAGGGTGGCGCCGCAGCGTACGTTGGAAAGGCCGCTTTCCTTGGGAACCAGTACGGTCCGGAAGGCGATGTAGCCGCCTCCAGCTCCTTCCATGATCTCCCAGCCGGGGAATCTGCGGCCTTTACCAGTCATATGGGTCTTCTCCGTGGTCGATGGAATGGCGCAGGCCGGGTCCGGCAGGGAGCCCGGCCTGCGCCGGTGGGTGCGGTGCGGGGAAGTCGTCACCGGGTCGCCCGCACGTGGCATGGCCCCGGCCCGACCGGAAGCCACACCACGATCACTGGTTCAGGGAAGGCATCGCGCTGCCTCGTGCCGGTGGCCACCGGGTTGATAGCCAGAATTGCTTAGCGTGCGTAGTCATGCACGAAGCGTATTTATGTCCAGGTGGGGCAGCAGGTGCCACGTGCACCCCACGCAGGAAGGGTGCGGTCCGCACCCGTCGGCTACAGGGGCAGTCCCAGTTCCTGGGCGAAGTCGCGCGCTCGCCGCTCGATCAGCGGTCCTCCTTGTTCGACGGCGTCAGAGGCCATCTGACGACCGGTCGGGCTGTAGTGCACCGAGTCGTGCGAGATCTGGTGCGCCTGGTGCAGCCAATCGAGCATGGACGACCAGTCGCGCCGTTGGTGGTACGTGCGGGCGATCTCGACATGCAGCCGAGCCCGTCGTTCCCGCGAGGGGATGCTGTCGGGGTCGATCTGCTCGGCCCGCCCTTTCGCAGTCGCGGACCTGGTCAGATCGGCGCCGATCGAAACGGCGTGCAGGGCCACGTTGGAGGCGCCGAACTGCGTCCATGGGTGGTGGTAGCCGTTGGAGAGGCGGGCGGCGGTGGCGGCGGCCTCGTCCCAAAATCGCCAGGCGTCTCCCTCGCGGCCCGCGCGGGCCGCCGTGGTGGCGGCGTGCAACTGCAGCGCGCCGTACATGGCTCGGATCTCGTCCCTGCCGTGCTCAAGCCTGTCGCGGAGCAGGTTGGCAGCGTCGAGGACGAGTGTCAGGGCGGCGTCGGTGTCGCCTCCTGAGCGCTGCACGATGGCGTATGTCCACGCGGCTCCGGCCAGCGCGGCGGGCTGGTCGGCTTCGTGGGCGGCGGCCATGGCCCGATCGGCGACGACCCAGATCAGTTCGGGTTCGCTCGCCCACACGATGACGTGCTGTACGAGCGCCCACAGATCGGCGAGCACGGCGTTGGCGTCACGCCGTTCCTGGCCTTGTGTCCGTCGTGCCGCCGCACGCACGTCGCGAATGAGCGCGGGCAGTACCCGGCCGACGTCGGTGCGATGCGTCCGCGAGGTGTGCCAGATCTTCCAGGCTTCCTCGGTACGCTGCCGCAGCGTTGCGATCGGCGATGGCACATCATCGACGGTGAGCAGGGGCGCGCGAACAGCTTCGCGGATGGCGGGGACCGCCTCGTGTGGTATCCGGGCGAAGGAGCTGACGGGGATGGTGACGTTCCCGCCGAGATCCAGGTCGCTCCCGGCGAGAACGGCGACGTCACCAACGGCGAGCACTTCGGCCAGGCGAATGAGCACAGGCAGACGGGGCGGGAGACGCCGACCGCATTCGATGCCCTTCAGCCACTCGGTGGAATAACCGACGAGGCCCGCCAGGACCGGTCGGCTCATGCCCTTGCGTTCCCGGATGGTCCGGATTCGCTCGCCTGTGCGCTTGCCTTCGAGGTCGTCGAGCATCGGGGGCAACTCTCGGTTCGTTCGACATCCACTGCTCAGGCTACGCGTACCCGGGCGGAGAACGTGGGCACTCGGCGCGGTACTCCTTTCCATGGCGTCGCGCGTCCTACCGCGTCAGCAACTTTCTTCCCAGGAGTCACATATGCGTTTACGGGTCCTCGCCGCTTTGGCCGCGCTCTTTGGAGCGTTCCTGATCTCCGCCCCGGCCGTCGCCGCCCAAGCCACCACCTACCGAGGCGAGGGCGACGACGTCGTACGCATCCCAATGACCACCAAGCCGACCATCGTGAAGCTGACCCACCAGGGCGAGAGCAACTTCGCCGTGTGGACGCTCACCACGACCGGCAAGAAGACGGACCTGCTCGTCAACGAGATCGGCGACTACAAGGGGACGGCGGCGTTCAACGTCAGCGGCATGAACAAGATCCGCTCGTTCAGCGTCAACGCGGACGGCGCCTGGACGATTCAGGTCCTTCCGCTCAGCAAGGCCCGCTACTGGGCGATCAACGCCAAGGGGGCGGGCGATGAGGTTATGCGTCTCACCTCCCCGAGCAAGGGACTTCGGCGGCTGACGATCCGACACAGCGGCGAGTCCAACTTCGCGATCTGGGCCCTGGACAACCGCGGGCAGCACTTGGACCTGCTGGTCAACGAGATCGGCGACTACAAGGGCCGCGTCGTCCTGCCGGCGGGCACCCGGTACGCCACCGTCTCGGCGGACGGAACCTGGACCATCAGCCGAGGCTGAGCAGAGGCGCTGAGGTCTTTCACGCTCCCGCACCTCCTGAAGCACTGTGACTCCAGGCTACGGTGCGTGTTCTCCTCGCACCACGAGAAGAACGCGAACTACCATGCCGGATCAGCTGACCTTGGTGAGGATCATGGATGACCGATGACCCCGAGCGTATCGCCGCCACCACCGCGTTCGTCGACGCCGAAGCTCCTCCTCCTGAGGGGCGGCCCACGGCGCTCATCCTCTTCGGCACCAACCAGGTCCGCCCGCCCGTCGAGATCGCGGCTGAGCGCTATCACCGGGGGCTCGCGCCGTTCATCATCGCCACGGGTGGCGTCAATCGGCACAACGGCATCGTCGAGGGGCGTACGTTCCGTCGTCTGCTTCTCGAACGCGGCGTGCCGGATGACGCGATCAGGTACGAGGATCAGTCCCTCAACACCTGGCAGAACGTCGAGCTGGCGCTGCCGTTCCTGCGCGAGGCACTGACTGCTGGACTCCCGATTACGGCGGTCTGCAAGTGGTACCACCGCCGTACGATCCACATGCTGAAGACGCTCCTGCCGGACATCGGCGCCTTCCACGCCATCACCTGGGAGCCTCTCTACGCCGGAAGACCGGTCACACGTACGGATTGGCCTGCCATGCCCGAAGGCAAGCGGCGGGTGATGCGCGAATGGGAAGAGGTGACCCGGCGCGTCGCCGACGGCAGCCTCATGGATGTCGTCTCCGCTGATGGTGCCTGGCGCTGAAGGCCGGTATTTGATCGACGCGGGTGCTGCCCTCGACAATGACCTCAGCACCCGCATCGGGGAAGCGCATTAGTTGACGTACGCCCACATGTCGTAGGTGTAGTAGTTCGGGGCGTTCTGCGGGTAGTGGGTGCTGCACCACCAGGTTTGCCAGCGGCCGGTCTCCACGCCGGAGCGGCCGAAGGAGAGGCAGATCTCATAGGGCAGGTTGCTGTAGACGATCTGGAGCGTGGGTGTGGCGTGTGCCGGTGTGCTCGTGGCCAGGACGGGCGCCAGGGCGGTGACTGCGAAGAGCGATAACGCTGTGATTCGGCGGCGCACCAGTTCTCCCATCGTGAAGGGCCGGATGACGCGAAGAGCGATCACCGTGCATTGGACGACAGGGGGTCGTTCCGCCGCAAGATCCGCCTTCGCTGGGTCTCGACGACCAGCGCGAACGTCTGGTACGCGCTGAAAGCTTCATCCCAGGGGTCAGAGGCGCCAGGTGGTCGGCTCCTGGGGCTGATAGCGGCAGGTTGAGCCGGTGGAGATCGTTGCTTTCAGGTGGGCCGCTAGGTCTGGGTGGGTGTGGCCGAGTTTGCGTAGGGTGTCGCGGATTCGGGCGGTGACTGTCTTGCGGGCTCGTTCGGCCTCGTCGCCCAGTCGTCGGGTACGTCCGCCCAGTCCGGCCGCCGTGCGCAGTTCGGACAGCAGGGCCGCCCGTTCCCGGTCGTAGTCCGCCGCTCGCCTGTCGTCGCCCCGTTCGGTGGCGTGGTCGATCTCCTCGTCGAGCTGGGCCAGGCGGCGGCGGTAGCGGGTCTTGGCCTCGTCGTCCAGCACCTCGTCGCCGCCCATCCGCCGCGCGGCGATGACGGTCTCGCCGCCCTCAGGGGCCAGCAGCACTACGGCGGGTACGTCGTCGCCCGGGCGGGTCAGCAAGGTGTGCAGGTCGCGTAGGCCCTTGGCGTCGGGCATGTACGCCGTCCGGCCCGCGAACGTCAGCGACCAGACCACCCCGTCCCGCCGGAACTCCCCCTCGGCGGGACCGACGGTCTCGCCCGGTGTGCCCGTCTTCCCTGCAGCCATGGTCTCATCTGGTGTGCGGGTCGCTTTGAGGGTTGCGGTCTCGTCTGTCGTGTCAGCCCTTGTGGGTGCCGCGCCCCCGGTAGGTGCGCCGGTCCTGCTGATGGGGCCGGCGTCTGGCGGTCGCTCGGCAGGATCCTGGGCCTGCTCCCGGGATCCCGGCCAGGTCGGCGTCCCCGCGATGGGCGCAGGGCGTACGGGCTGGAGGACCTGGCGCATTCCCAGCGCCGCCGCCTCCCGACGCACCTCGTCGAGCAGGGCGTGGGCCCGCTCCGTGTCGCCGGGAGCCGCGCGGGAGAGGAGGGTTTCTGCGAGGTGGGCGCGGGCCAGCACAGACCATGGCTGGGCGCGCATGGCGTCGGCGGTGCGGTGGGCGGCGGTGAGCTCTTCGATGGCCTCGGCCCAGCGTTCCTGCGCCGCGTCCACCAGGCCGAGCCAGAGGTCGTAGGGCCCGCTGATCTCCCAGCCGAACAGCGACACCACCCACTGACCCCGATGCGGCGCCAGCCGGGCCCTGGCACGGGCGCACAGCTCTGGGTCCTGGGTGGCGGCGGCCATCTCGGCCAGGAAGCGCAGCCAGATCGGCTGGATCATGCGGTCGTCGGGCTCGGCGCCGGCGAGGTGGCGCAGGGCGGTGTCGAGGTCGCCGGAGTGGAGGGCGGTCAGGCCCTCCAACAGGGGTACGCAGGGGTGGGCGGCGCCCCTGAGCTCGCGGAGCACCTGCTCCTGCTCCTCGATCCTGCCCCGCAACGACGCCATCGCCCACCGGTGGTGCTCCACCATGAAGGCGAAGTGCTCGTGCTGGGTGTCGGGCCCCACGCGGGACAGGAAGGTCTCGGCCTCGGCGAAGCGGCCCGCGAGAGCGGCGATGATACTGACGTCGACGTCGGTGGACATCGTGTGGTGAGGGCTCTCGCTGCGGCGGCCCCTGGCGACGTAGGCGTGGAACTCGTCGAGATAGCGGGGGTCGCCTTCCTCGATCATGGCCACCCAGCGCAGGGCCCTGGCGAAGTGTTCGAGGTCGGCGTCGGAGGTGCGGCGCGCCACGGTGATCAGCTCGGCGGTCAGCGCCACTCGCTCCCGGGCGGTGCCGGGGCCCCAGATGATGTCGTGGTGCGCCCACAGGCTGAACGCCAGCGCGTCGTCGTCTCCACCCTTCCTGGCCAGGTTGGCGAGGTGGAGAACCAGGTCCATCGCCAGCCGCTCGTCAGGCACCGCGCCGCCGACCAGCCGGCGATGGGCGTCTCTGAGCAGGTCGAGGGCCTTCTCCTGACCGTAGTGGCGGTGGAAGAGCAGCGCGACGCGGGCGGGCAGCTCGGGGTCGTCGAGGTCGCGGGAGATGGCGGCGGCCTGCTCGAAGACGCGTCTGGCCTGCTCGCGGTCGCCGACGTGCTGCAACTCGGCGCCCAGGTCGAGGGCGATCATGCCGCGCCTACGGGGGGTGGTGTCGGAACTCAGCTCGTACGCCCTGAGCAGGTGAACCAGCTGCTCCTCCGACGCCAGCCGGCTCTTGGCCGCCCTGGCCGCGTCGAGCAGCAGGTCGATCGCCCGATCAGGGTCGAGCCGGTCACCGGCGAGGTAGGCGTGCCTGGCCAGGTCGCTGGGCGGCAGCTTGCTCGCCAGGCCGGGCGAGCCCTCCACGGCGGTGACGACGGCGGTGACCACGGCGGCGTGCCGGTCGCGCGGGTCGTTGAGGGAGTCGTAGAGGGTCTCGCGCACCAGGTCATGCGCGAACGCGAACACGCCCCCGCCCTTGCTCACCACGAGCCTGGCCACCACGGCCAGCTCCAGCAGCCGATCCACGTGCGCCACCGGGGCCCCGATCGTGGCGGCCAGCACCTGGCGGTGGAACTCCCGCCCCAGCACCGCGGCGGCCGGGAGCAGCTCGGAGACCTGGCTGGGCAGCAGGGACAGGCGCCGCAGCAGCGCGTCGCGCACGCCGGGTGCGATGGCGCCGGCCGAGCCGCCGCTGCGCCACAGCCTCGCGGTCTGCTCGACGAAGAACGGGTTGCCGCCCGTGCGCAGGTGGACCTCCGCCACCAGCTCCGGCGGCGGGTCGTGACCCGTCGTGCGGACCATGAGCGCGCCGACGCCTGCCTGGTCGAGCCCGGTGAGCGTGATCGTGGTGGCCTTGGCCACGAGCGGCGACAGCAGGTCGCGCAGCGGGTGGTCGACGGGCTCCACCTCGGCGTCGCGATAGGTGCCGATCAGGAGCAGCCGCTCGAACCAGGTCTGCTGCGCGGCGAACTCCAGCAGCCGGAGCGAGGCCGGGTCGGCGACGTGCAGGTCGTCGATGACGATCACCACGGGATGGTGCTGCGAGAGCGCGACCAGGGCGGAAGTGATCGCGTCGAAGAGCTGGAAGCCATCGGGGCCGCTCCCCAGCGGCTCACCGGGGTGGTGATCCAGGGACGGACCCCCGGTGCGCGGGTCGCCGATGTCGGTGCTTCTGCCGCCCTTGGCTCGTGCCTCACCCAGCAGGGTCGTCAGGCTGTCGCCCGCCGCCTCCTCGGCCGCCGCCCACTCCTGCGGTGAGGCGGCCCGCCGCAGCGCCCGGATGACCTGCACCCACGGCCAGTAGCCGGGAGCGCTGCCGGAATCCCAGCACGCCCCGCCCACCACCAGCGCGCCGCGCCTCTTGGCCTCGCCCGCCGCGCTGGTGACGAGCGTGGTCTTGCCGATGCCCGCCTCGCCGGTGACCAGCACCAGGCCGCCGTGGCTGCCCACGACCCTGGTGATCTCGGCACGCAGCAGCGCGGCGGGGTGCTCCCTGCCGATCAGTTCATGGGCCGCGACGTCGATAGGCATGACGTTTGCACGCTATCCGCCGCGGCCGACATTTTCCTGTCGACGGCTTACCAGGCCACCTCAAGGGCGGCCAGGCCGTACACGATGCTGAAGGTGCGGAACTGCGCGGGGCTGTCGGTCACGCGCAGGTTCGGGAAGCGCTTGAGCAGGGCGGGGAAGGCGATCCGCAGCTCCATGCGGGCCAGCGGAGCACCCAGGCAGTGGTGGATGCCGTGACCGAACGCGACATGGCCGGGCGCGCCGCGGGTGAGGTCGAAGGTGTCCGCGTCCGGCATGAGACGCGGGTCCCGGTTGGCGGCGGGCAGGGAGACCATCACCAGGTCGCCCGCCTTGATCGCCTGCCCGCCGATCTCGGCGTCCACGGCCGCGACCTTGGTGGCGCCGGAGTTGACGATGCTGAGCCAGCGCAGCAGCTCCTCGACCGTGGCGTCGATCCGCGCCGGCTCCTGCCTGAGCAGGTCGAGCTGCTCGGGGTGGCGCAGCAGGGCGAGCGTGCCCAGGGAGAGCATGTTGGAGGTGGTCTCGTGCCCGGCGAACAGCAGCAGCCCGCCGATCCCGACCAGTTCGTCGGTGGACAGGTCGTCGCCGTGCTCACGTACGAGCATGCCGAGCAGGTCCTCGCCCGGGTCGGCCTGGATGCGGCCGACCAGGCCCTCCATGTACGCGCGCTGCTCGAACTGGACCATCAGGCGCTCCTGCCCGGGCACCGTCATGTCGAGCATCCTGGTGGTACGCGCCTGGAAACCGGCGCGGTCCTCGTACGGCACGCCGAGCAGTTCGCACATCACCAGCGACGGAATCGGCAGCGCGAACGACGGCACCAGGTCCGCCGGCGACCCGGCGGCCTCCAGCGCGTCCAGGTGGTCCTCCACGATGCGACTGATCCGAGGCTCCAGCCGGTTCATCCGCCGGATGGTGAACTCGGGCGTCAACATCCTGCGTAACCGCGTGTGGTCGGGCGGGTCCATGCCGAGCAGGTTGCCCGCGCGTACCTTGGCGATCTGCTCCTCGGTCATCGCCGGAGCGCCGGGCAGCCGCGCGTTCAGATGCTGGGCGACCTTGAACCGTTCCGCGTCGCCGAGCACCTCGCGGACGTCCGCGTATTGCGTCACGAGCCAGGCGTCGTCGCCGAACACCGTCGTGATCCGTTTGACCCGTTCTTCGTCCCGTGCGGCCGCCAACTCCGGCGCCGGGTCGAACTCCACCCGCCGCATGTGCAGCGGCATCGTCGAGGTCTCGCTCATGCAGTCCCCTGGCTGATCCCGATTTTTCCTAGCACGCTACTGATCCGGAGGATCGGACTACTAGTGCGATCTTCAATCGTTGCAGAATGGACAGTCATGGAGACGCACGTGCCCGTACTGATCGCCGGTGGCGGGCCTGTCGGGCTGGCGACCGCGGTGGAGCTGGCCCATCACGGCGTTCGCTGCCTGGTGGTCGAGCCGCGCGAGTCGGTGTCGTGGCTGCGGCCCCGCGCGAAGACGACCTCGGCGCGTTCGATGGAGCTGCTGCGCAGGTGGGGGCTGGCGGAGACGTTACGGGCGCGGGCGCCGCTGGCGGTGTCGTGGTCGGATCAGGCGGTGTTCGTCAGCAGCCTGCTCGGGCGCGAGATCACCAGGATCGGCGGCTGCTTCGGCCTCGACCTGACGGGTTCGGGCCTGGCCGCCGAACCGGGGCAGCAGGTGCCGCAGCCGCTGGTGGAGGAGGTGCTGCGCGAGGCGGTCGGCGACGCGCTGCTGACGGGCCGGCAGGTGAGCGGCCTGCGGGAGGACGCCGACGGCGTGACGGTGCGGATCACCTCCGCGAACGGCGAGGAGCAGGAGGTACGCGCCCAGTACGTGGTCGGCTGCGATGGCCCGCGCAGCGTCACCAGGCAGGCCATCGGCTCCCGGTACGAGGGCCGCGAGGACGGCAGGCCCAACTTCAACATCGTCTTCCGCGCCCCCGGCCTGGCCGAACGTATGCCGCACGGGCCCGCCGTGCACTACTGGGTGCTGAACCCGGCCCAGCCAGGTCTCGCCGGCCGCCTGGACCTGGAGGAGACCTGGTGGTGCATCGCGCAGGGCGTGCGGGAGGCCGACCCGGTACGCCTGGTGCGGAACCTGGCGGGCGCCGACATCGAGGTGGAGATCCTGGCCACCGACCCGTGGACGGCGCGGATGTTGCTGGCCGACCGGTACGCGAGCGAGCGCGTCTTCCTGGCCGGTGACGCGGCGCACCAGAACCCGCCCTACGGGGGCCACGGGTTCAACACCGGCATCGGCGACGCGGTCAACATCGGCTGGAAACTCGCCGCCGTCCTGCACGGGTGGGCTCCGGCGAGCCTGCTGGCCACGTACGAGGGCGAGCGCCGCCCCATCGCCGCCGACACCATCGAGGCCGCCGCCGCGAACATGACCACCCTCGCACCCGAACTGGCCGACCCGGCGCTGATGGGCGACGAGGCCGCGTTCGAGAAGGTGCGACCGGCGGTGGCGGAGGCCGTGCTCAGGACCAAGCACAGCGAGTTCCACAGCCTGGACCTGGTGCTGGGCTACACGTACGCGGGCTCGCCCATCGTCGCTCCCGACGCCGGGGAACGGCTGCCGCACCGCTGGCTCTCGCCGGGGGAGTCCCTGTACGACCGCCTCGGCCCCGCCTTCAGCCTCGTCGGCGACCAGAGCGCGCCGGGGGTCGCCGGGGTGGTGGCGGAGGCGCGCGACCTGGGCGTGCCGCTGCGGGAAGTGCACCTGCCCGGCGAGCCGCTGACGCTCGTACGACCTGATCAGCACGTCGCGTGGCGCGGCTCGGGCAGCCTCCGCATGGCGCTCGGCCGATGATTTTCCCCGGCTCGGGAAGTCTCTTTTGGCATGAATGAAATGTGGTCGCTTGTCCATGACGAGCGGGCCGCCCTGGCCGCCGACCTCGGCGCTCTGACGGAGGAGCGGTGGGCGACGCCGTCACTGTGCGCCGGGCTGACGGTGCGCGAGGTGCTCGCCCATCTGACGTCGGCGGCGAGCCTGAACGCGGTGCGGTGGCTGGCGGGCGTGATCCGCTGCCGGTTCGACTTCGACAGGCAGGTGGCCATGCGGCTGGCCGAGCAGCTGGGCGAAAGCGGGGCGGAGACGCTGGCGAGGTTCCGCTCCGTCGCCACGAGCACCACCAAGCCGCCGCTTCCTGTCCTGGCGATGCTCGGGGAGACGATCGTGCACGGGGAGGACATCCGGCGGCCACTGGAAGTGAAGCGAAACTACCCGATCGCGACGCTCACCCGGCTGGCCGAGTACTACGCGGGCTCTGATCAGGTCGTCCTGGCCAAGGGGCGGATCGGCGGGCTGCGGCTGGTCGCTGCCGACGGGCCCTTCGAGGCCGGGGCCGGATCGCCCGTGTCGGGGACGACGGTGGCGCTGGTCATGGCGATGACCGGGCGGGGAGCGTACTGCGATGAGCTGGACGGGGAGGGGGCCGCGATCCTGCGCGAGCGCTGCGGCTGAGTAAGGGGCTACTCATGCGCGCGGCCCGGAACCGCCCTTTCATTAAGGGGGCAAAGCATCCGCTAGCAAGGGAGACCATAGTGATTCGCACCATTGGACTGGCCGTCTTAGGGGTCGTCCCGTTCGTGAGCGCCGCTCCCGCGTCCGCCGCCGCGCCGAACTGCGCCGCCGCCGCGGCGTACTATGACGCGGCTCCGACCAGCGGAAACCTCTCCATGGTCGGCCAGGCGGTGCATTGCCTCATCGACGCGGAACGCGCGAAGGTCGGGCTGGCCGCGCTGACCCGCAACACCCCGCTCAACTCGGCGGCGACGTCGCACGCCGCCGCCGCGGCGAGCCTGAAGTGGTGGCGGCCCGGCGCGAACTCGCACAACAACCCGCAGACGGGCTCGACGCCGTACAGCCGGATCACCGCGGCGGGCTACTGCCCGAACCCCGTGTCGTGGGCCTACTCCGAGACGACCTACACAGGCTGGGGGGCTGGTTACGGCACCGCGAGGGCCGCCGTCAACTGGTGGGTGAACATCAGCACGTACGGCCACCGCCAGATCGTCCTCAGCTCGACGCTGAAGGACCTCGGCATCGGGGTCGCTGTCGGGTCGGCCGACCCGGCCGGCGCGGGTGCCGCGGGCGGCGGGACATACGTCGTCGACTTCGGCCGCTGCCAGCGATAGCCAGGCGGGACATACGTCGTCGACCTCGGTTGTTGCCGGCGATAGCCAGGCGCGACGTACGTCGTCGGCCTCGGCCGCTGCCGGCGATAACCCACTGCCGGCGCTGATCGAGCACGTCAGGCGCCCGGCCCCAGTCGAAGGGGCCGGGCGCCGGCGCGTCTCAGGAGCCGATGTTGCTCTGCGGTCCCGCGTACGTCTTGAGCAGGGACGGCACGTCGGCGGCCGGGTCGAGCGTGTAGGAGTAGAACGAGCCAGGGGTGAAGGCCGAGCCGCTGGTCGTCTGGTTGCCGGTGCAGCTCACGCAGATGCTGCCGCTCTGGCGGAGCTGGGCCGTGGGGTCGGGGTAGTAGGGGTCCTTGACGGACTCGTAGTAACTGTTCTCGATGACCATCTTGGTCGCGCCGCGCGAGTAGTTGCCGTAGCCGGTGACGTTCTGCAGGTAGTTGTTGTACAGGTGCGCGTAGGCCACGTTGTCGGTGCTCGGGTTGCGCTGGTTCGTGTGGTGGATCCAGTTGTGATGGATGGTCATCCGGGCGGTCACGTTCTCGGTCCAGCCGATGCCGAACGACTTGTTGTTCTCGGCCAGGACGTTCCAGGAGACGGTCAGGTAGCTGGTGTCCTTGCGGCTGTCGATCAGGCCGTCGTTCATCCGGGCGATGTGGTTGTGGTCGATCCAGATGTGGTCGGCGGTGTCCATCTGGATGCCGTCGTAGTCGTAGAGCTTGTCGTCCGGGTCGTCGTCGGCCATCCGGGTGTCGCGGATGGTCAGGTTACGGATGATCACGTTGTTGACGCCGGTGCCGAGGAAGAAGCCGCCGTTGACGATGTGGCCGCTGGTGCCGACGCCGATGATGGTCTTGTTGGAGGCGACCTTGATCTCGGTCCCGTACGGGCTCACGGTGATCGCGCCGCTGACGCGGATCACGTGGGGGGCGGCGGCGGTGGCGTACTTGACCAGGTCCGCGTAGGTGGAGACGGTCACCGTGGTCCCGGCGGCGCCGCCGGTGGTGCCGGCGGCGAAACCGTCGGCGGTGTTCGACCAGGAACGGCCCCCTGCCGACTCGAAGGCCCACTGCTTGTTGGTGTTGGCGCTGCAGGTCTCCTGGATGATCGCGGCGCCGTTGGCGGTGGAGGCGCCCTCGTCGCTCAGGCACAGGCCGCTGGCCACGTTCACGATCTGGTAGGTGTCGGTGCCGGAGGCGGTCAGCCGCCACTGCTGGTTGGTCTTGGTGCCGTCGCCGCAGCCCCACTGCTGCAGCCGCAGGCCCGAGGTCGTGGCGCCGCTGGGCACGTCGAGGCAGCGCCCGCTGTTGACGTTGGCCAGGTGGTAGATGCCCGATCCCGCCGAGCGGAGGGTGAACCGCTGCCAGGCGTCGCCCGAGCAGCTCCACTGTTGCAGCAGCGCGCCGTTGTCCTTGGAGCCGGCCACCACGTCGAGGCACTTGCCGCTCTTGGCGACCTTGAGCTGGTAGACGCCGCCCGCCACCGGGGCGGCCGCCTGCGCGGGGGAGGCGGCCACGGTGAGCGCGGCCAGGACGGCGAGTGCGGTGAATGTCGCACGGATGTTCATGGTCGTCCTTCTATGCGAGGGGGTTCCAGCCGTCGGATCCGGCCAGGTACTTCTGCGGGGTGTGGTTCGGGGCCTGCGAGTCGGAGAGCTGCGGCCGGTTGGAGTTCGTGCCGGCGCCCGCGCCGGTGTTCCTGTACTCGGAGAACCGGGCGTTCTTCCAGGAGTTGGCGGACATGTCGGTCCACGGCTGGGAGGTTTTGATCACCGAGCTGAGCGTGGACTCGCGGTAGAGCACCTGGGCGTTGGGGTACCAGGGGCGGCCGAGGGTGGTGGTGCTGGCCGCCGAGGCTCCGGTGATGCGGGACTTGTAGAACAGGAAGCCGTAGCTCTTGGCGGCGTCCGTGCTGGCGGCGGTGATGGGGCCGCCGGTGCTGCGCTTCTCGTAGATGTCGCAGTCGTCGAAGACGATGGTGCCGCCGCCGAAGATGAAGTCGACGGTGCCCTCGACGTAGGAGTTCGAGACGTAGGCCCTGGCCGAGTTGTTGACCAGGAAGGTGTCCTGGTCGCCGAGCAGGCGCACGTTGGTCAGACGGGCGCGGTCGGCGGTCAGGTTGAGCGCGACGGCCTGGTGCCCGGTGACGTTCGGGTCCTCGTTGAAGTCGTTGGAGATCGTGAGGTTGGCAGCGACGAAGTCGTGGCCGTCCACGAACGCGGTGGCGCTGCCGGACGTCCCGTATTCGCCCGCATAGTGGTTGTTAACGATAACAGTCTGGTTCGCAGAAGAACCGAGTCCCTGCAGCGTGATGTACGGCTTGTTCGACGGGACCCGGACGATCTCCCGGTACGTCCCGGGTGCGATGGTGATCGTGACCCGGCCGGCGTTGCCCGTGGGCACGGCGTCGATCGCGGCCTGGACCGTCCGGTAGGTGCCCGAGCCGTCCGCCGCCACCGTCGCCTTGGCGGCGGCGTCGAAGGCCCACTGCTTGTTGGTGTTGGCGGTGCAGGTCTCCTGGATGATCGCGGCTCCACTGGCGGTGGAGGCGCCCTCGTCGCTCATGCACAACCCGGTGGCGACGCTGACGACCTGGTAGGTGCCGCTGCCGGAGGGCACGAAACGCCACTGCTGGTTGCTCTTGGTGCCGTCGCCGCAGCCCCACTGCTGGAGCCGGAGCCCCGAGGTGGCGGCTCCGCCGGGCACGTCGACACATCGGCCGCTCTGTACGTTGGCCAGAGTGTAACGATCGTCTCCCGCCGAGACCACCCTGAACTTCTGCCAGGCATCGCCCGAGCAACCCCACTGCTGGAGCAGGGCGGCGTTCTCGGCCGATCCCGCGACCACGTCGAGGCACTTGCCGCTCTTGGTGACCGTGAGCTGGTAAACCCCGCCCGCCACCGGTGCGCTGACCTGCGCCGATGGCGCCAGAACCACGGCGAGCAGGGCGGCGCCCGCGAATTGGATCATGGACATCCGCGCTCTCCTTCCTCTCGGGCCCAGAGGAAGCACCACGCGCAATATGTATGTCAAGTCAACTAAAAAAACCCGTCAGGAAAGCCGTGGTGGAGCGTGAAACTTTCACACGGGAGCGGTGCTGGAGCGCACCACGAGGGTGGTGGGCAACTCCATCCGCCGCGGCGCGTCCCCGGCCAGCAGCCCGCTCAGGGCGACGGAGCCCAGGTCAGGCCAGGGTTGGCGGACCGTCGTCAGGGCCGGCGTGACGTGCGCGGCGGCCCACGAGTCGTCGAAGCCCACCACGCTCACGTCGTCGGGGACACGCAGGCCGTGCTCGGTCAGCGCCTGGTAGACCCCGACGGCCATCGCGTCGGAGCACGTGAAGATGGCCGTCGGACGCTCGGTGGCGAGCAGTTCACGGGTGGCGGTCAGCGCGCCCTCACGCTGGAAGTAGCCGCACACCTCCCGGCGCGGGTCGACCGGCAGCCCGGCCGCGGTCATGGCCTGCCGATAGCCGGCCAGTCGCTCGATCGCGCACGGCACCCCGGGGCGCCCTGTCACGACGGCGATGCGCCGGTGGCCCAGGCCGATGAGGTGTTCGGTGGCCTCGCGGGCGCCGGCCAGGTTCGCGGCGGCCACGACCGACACCCCGGGCGGGGGCTTGCGGCGCGGGTCCACGATCACGGTCGGGATCCCGTGGTCGGTCAGCCAGGTTCGTTGCGTGGCGGTCGGCGACGTGCGCACCAGCAGCACGCCCGCGCTGTCCCGCGCGCCGAGCCGGTCCAGCCAGGCCGGCGGCGGCTGGCCGTTCTTGGTGCGGCCGACGACGGCGGAGACCACCAGGTCCACGCCCAGCCGCCAGGCCGCGTCCTCCACGCCGCCGAGGATCGCCAGCGCGTACGGCGAGTCCAGCCCCTGCAACATGACGTCCACCATGCTGCCCCGCGTGGGCCGCGGCCGCCGGCCCGGGTAGCCACGGCGTTCCAGCACCTCGGCGACCAGGCGCCGGGTGTGGGTGGAGACGTCGGACCGGCCGTTCAGCGCCTTGGAAACGGTTGCAACCGACACTCCGGCCTCGCGGGCGATCACCGCCAGTTTCGGCAGTGGCCGGGGAGTCTCGGGGGCCGTCATGTCCCCCACTCTGCTCCGACGAGTCGGTGAAAGACCAGGCCATAGCCGCGAAAATTTCGAAATTTCGGCGTTTGCCCTGATGGTGGCACCCGCGTGGTTCTCATGCCATTGACGTTGCGTACGTGCTAACGCAACGTTTCCTGCAACCGATTGCAGACCCGGCACCACAAAGGAGTCCGTACGTGGCCGTCGTCTCGGCGCCCCCGCCCCGCACCAAACCACGCCGAGCGGGAGCGTTAGCGCCGTATGTGCTGATCGCCCCCTCGCTGGTCGCGATGCTCGGGTTCCTCGTGTACCCGATGGCCAGCGTCATCTACTACAGCCTTCAGCGCTACAACGTCACCAAGCCCTGGGACAACGGCTTCGCCGGGCTGGAGAACTTCCGCACGCTGCTCTTCGACGACCCGATCTTCTGGCAGAGCCTCGGCTTCAGCCTGAAGTGGGTGGTCGTCGAGGTCGTGCTGCAGTTCCTGCTCGGGCTCGCGCTCGCGCTGATCGTCAACGAGAGCTTCGTCGGCCGCGCGATCTCGCGGGCGCTGGTCTTCTCGCCGTGGGCGGTCTCCGGCGTGCTCACCACCGCGATCTGGGTCCTGCTCTACAACCCGTTCACCGGCATGTCGCGCTATCTCGCCGACATGGGCCTCATGGACTACGGCGCCGCGCCGCTGGCCAACCCCGGCACCGTGTTCTGGGCCGCCGTGGTGGCCGAGTTGTGGCGGGGTGTGCCGTTCTTCGCGATCCTGCTCCTCGCCGACCTGCAGTCGGTCTCCAAGGAGTTGTACGAGGCCGCCTCCGTGGACGGCGCGACCCGGCTGCGCAGGTTCTTCCACATCACGCTGCCCCACCTGCGCGACGCGATCATCCTGTCGACCCTGCTGCGCTCGGTGTGGGAGTTCAACAACGTCGACCTGCTCTACACGCTGACCGGCGGCGGCCCGGCCCACCAGACCACCACGCTGCCGCTGTACGTCGCCTCCCTGGCCGCCCAGTCGCACGACTTCGGCTACGCCACCGCGCTGACCACCGTGGCGTTCCTCATCCTGACCTTCTTCTCCATCGTCTACCTGCGGCTCAGCAAGTTCGGGGTGAAGTCATGACCATGGTGACCGAGCGCCCACCGGTGACGCGGCCTCAGGCCGCGCCCGTCAAGGGCGCGAACCGGGTGCCGCGGTGGCAGATCTATCTCCCGCTGGCCCTGTACCTGCTGTTCACGCTGGTGCCGTTCTACTGGATGCTGGTCTTCGCCTTCCGGCCCAGGGGCTCCACGGCGATCTTCCCGTGGCCGATCACGCTGGAGCACTTCGACACGGTCTGGAACGGGATGGGGTTCGCCGTCTTCTTCAGGAACAGCCTGATGGTCGGCGTCGCCTCGCTGGTCGCGACCACGGTGGTGGCGCTGGCCGGGGGATACGCGCTGGCCCGCTACACCTTCCGCGGCAAGGGCGCGTTCCTGATCGGGATGCTCTGCACGCAGTTCATCCCCGGCGCACTGATGATCATCCCGCTGTTCGAGATCTTCCGCACGTTGTCGCTGACGAACTCGCTCTGGAGCCTGGTGGTCGCGGAGACGGTCTTCCAGCTTCCGCTCTCCCTGATCCTGATCAGCGGCTTCATCCGCAACATCCCGTACGAGCTGGAGCAGGCCGCCTGGGTGGACGGCTGCTCGCGCCTGCGCGGCTTCCTGGCCATCGTGCTGCCCCTGCTGCGGCCCGCGCTGGTCGCGGTCGGCTCGTTCGCCTTCATCCACAGCTGGAACAACTTTCTTTTCGCCCTCATGTTCATCAACGACCAGGAGAAATTCACCGTGCCCGTGGGCCTGGCCTACAACCTCGGGGAGAACAGCGCCGACTTCGGCGCCCTCGCCGCCGGCGGTGTCGTCGCCGCACTGCCCGTCGTGATCGTCTTCGCGTTCATCCAGCGTTACCTCGTCCAGGGGATGTCGGCCGGGGCGGTGAAGGGATGAGCACCTACCGCAACCCCGTGCTGAACGCCGACTGGTCCGACCCCGACGTGATCCGCGTCGGCGACGACTTCTACCTGACGGTCTCCACCTTCACCAAGGTGCCGGGGCTGCCGATCCTGCACTCGCGCGACCTGGTCAACTGGACGATCATCGGCCACGGCGTGACCAGCGGGTACGACGACGTACGGCCCGGCTGCGGGGTGTGGGCGCCGTCGCTGCGCCACCACGACGGTCGCTTCTGGATCTTCTGGGGCGATCCGGACGTGGGCATTCGCTGGGTGAGCGCCGCGGACCCCCGGGGCCCGTGGAGCGAGCCGCACGTGGTCAAGCCGGGGGTCGGGCTCATCGACCCGTGCCCGCTGTGGGACGACGACGGGCAGGCGTACCTGGTGCACGGGTGGGCCAGGAGCCGCGCGGGCGTGAACAACCGGCTCACGGTGAACCGCATGGCGCCGGACGGGAGCGGGGTGCTCGACGAGGGCACGCTGGTCATCGACGCCGACCTGCTGCCGGGCTACCGGACGCTGGAGGGGCCCAAGCTGTACAAGCGCGACGGGGCCTACTGGATCTTCGCGCCGGCGGGCGGCGTCGAGCAGGGCTGGCAGTCGGTGTTCCGGGCGGAGTCGGTGTTCGGTCCGTACGAGGACCGCATCGTGCTGGCGCAGGGCGGCACCGACGTCAACGGCCCGCATCAGGGCGGCTGGGTGGACACGCCGTCAGGCGAGCACTGGTTCATGCACTTCCAGGACCGCGGCCCCTACGGGCGGGTCGTGCACCTGCAGCCGATGCGGTGGAACGGCGGCTGGCCCGTCATGGGGGCGGACGGCGAGCCGGTGGCCGAGGCGCCCGTGCCCGTTCCCGGTGGTGAGCCGGCCGCCCCGGCCGCCTCCGACGACTTCGCCGGGCCGGACCTGGGGATGCAGTGGAGCTGGCAGGCCAACCCCGACCCGTCGTGGTGGTCGGTCGGGGAAGGGAAGCTCCGGCTGGCCTGCGTGCCGGGGCCGGAGGATCTCCGGGAACGGCCGTCCGTGCTGGGGCAGCGGCTGCCGGGCGAGCCCTGCGCCGTCACGACCCGCCTGACCCTGGAGGGCGAGGGCCGGGCCGGGCTGGCCGTCGTCGGCGACACCGCCGCGTATGTCGGGCTGGAGCGCGCGGGGGACGAGACGGTCCTGGTCTGCGGCGACATGGACCCGGTGTCCGTCCAGGGGCCCGTCACCGTCGGCGCGCGGATCGGCGACGGCGCGCTCGTCACCTTCTTCGCCGACACCGGGGACGGGCCGTGCCAGGTCGGAGCCCCTTTCCAGGCCACACAGGGCCGGTGGGTGGGGGCCGTGCTCGGGCTGTTCGCCGCGGGGGACGGCGCCGGCCAGGCGATCTTCGAGGCGTTCACCGTGGACATCGAGAGGTAGGGGCAATGAGACGACATGTGCCGACGGCCGCGATCCTGCTGGCGGCCGTCCTGGCCGGGTGCGGCTCGGACACCGGCTCCGGCGGCAAGACCGAGATCACCTTCTGGGACACCAACGCGGGACCCGCGCGCACGCCGCTCTGGCAGCACGCCATCGCCGAGTTCGAGAAGGTCAACCCGACCATCAAGGTCAACTACGTGGGCGTGCCGATCGCGCAGTCGGCCCAGAAGATCGACACCGCCATCGCCGGCGGCGGCACGCCGGACGTGGCCGACGTGGCGACCTCCGGACTCGGCAACCTGGTCGCCCAGAAGGCCCTGGAGCCGGTGGACGACCGCATCGCCAAGAACCCCGCGCTGAACGGCAAGTTCAACGACGCGCTCATGACCACGGTCAAGAACGTGGCCCCTGACGCGAAGATGTACATCTATCCCATCTCCACCAACGCCGGCGCGTTCTGGTACCGCAAGGACTGGTTCAAGGAGGCCGGGCTGGAGCCGCCGAAGACCTGGTCGGAGTTCTTCGCCGCGGTGGACAAACTGACCAGGCCGGAGGAGAACCGCTTCGGCTTCACCATCCGCGGCGGCGCGGGCTCCATCGCCCAGATGCTGGAGGTCGTGTACGGCCAGTCAGGCCTCACGGAGTTCTTCGACGCCACCGGCAAGGCCACGCTGAACGACCCGCGCAACGTGACGGCGCTGGAGAAGTACGCCGGACTGTACAAGAGGAACACGCCCGAGGCCGACCTGCAGAACGACTACGTCAAGATGGTCGCGCAGTTCGACACCGCGGGCAGCATCGCCGTCATGCAGCACAACCTGGGCTCCTACCAGGACCACATCAAGGCGCTCGGCCCCGAGAAGGTCTCCTCCTTCTCCGTGCCCAAGTCCGACTCCGGCACCCAGTCCGTGTTGTCGAACCCGGTCAGCGGTGTCGGCGTCTTCTCCGCCAGTGAGAACAAGGAGGCCGCTGTCAAGCTGGCCGAGTTCTTCGCCGCCAAGGAGATGGGCGGCTACATCGCCAAGGAGAGCGGCGTCATCCCGGCCAACACCGACGTGAAGGACACGCAGGCCGAGCACATCGTCGAGGCGCAGCGGGTGCTGAACGACCCGGCGACCAAGGTCGTGCAGATGCCGTACCACCTGCCGGAGTTCAACGAGATCACCAAGACGTGGGCCGAGCCGCAGTTCCAGAAGGTGCTGCTGGGCCGGCTCAGCGCCCAGGACTTCCTGACGGAGTTCGCGGGCAAGCTGACCGAGGCGCAGGCCGGGTACAAGAAGAGGAACGGCTGATGCACACGATCGCCGCGCTCGCCGTGGCCGCCGTCACGGCCCTGCACCCCGCACCCGACCTGGGCCACCAGGTCCTGGCCTCGAACGCCCAGGCGGACCACACCCCGCGCGCCGACGGCTTCGCCGGGCTCAGCGCCCTGGGCGTGGACGGCACCACCGGCGGCGCGGCCGGGCGGACGGTGAGCGTGGACAACCAGGCCGACCTGGAGAGGTACGCCACGGCCGCGGAGCCGTACGTGATCAAGGTCAGGGGCTCGATCGCGATGGAGCCGTACGGCAAGGAGATCGAGGTCGCCTCCGACAAGAGCATCGTCGGCGACGGCGCGGGCGCCGAGATCGTGCACGGCGGGTTCTTCCTCAACGGCGTGCACAACGTCATCCTCCGCAACCTGACGATCCGCGACTCCTACGTTCCCGGCGACTGGGACGGCAAGAGCAAGGACTACGACGGCGTGCAGATGGACGGCGCGCACCACGTCTGGATCGACCACAACCACTTCACCCGCACCGGCGACGGCCTGCTGGACATCCGCAAGGACACCGACTACGTCACCGTCTCCTGGAACGTCTTCAGCGACCACAACAAGGCCGTCGGCATCGGCTGGACCACCAACGTCGTCACCAAGGTGACCCTGCACCACAACTGGATCCGCGGTACCCACCAGCGCAACGCCAGCATCGACAACACCGAGGCCGCGCACTGGTACAACAATTACGTCCAGGACTCCGCCCTGTACGGCACCATGATCCGCGGCAGCGGCAGGATGGTCGTCGAGAACAGCTACTACCAGGACGTGCCCGACCCGATCGTGGTCAAGGACGCCACCGCGCAGGCGGTGCAGCGGGGCAACGTGTTCAACGACTCGCCCGGCCGCAACGACAGCGCGGGCGCCGCGTTCGACCCGTCCTCCTACTACGCCTACACCCTCGACCCCGTCGCCAAGGTGCCCGCCATCGTCACCCGGGGCGCCGGGCCGCTCGGCGGGGAAAGGCCGGTCGCGCGCCGCATCACGGTCGCGCTCGACGGCACCGGCGACTTCGCCAGCCTCCAGGCCGCCGTCGGGGCCGCGCCGCGCGGCGCGGTGATCACCGTCAAGCCGGGCGTCTACCGCGAGCAGGTACGAGTCTGGCCCGGCGACAGGGACCTGACGATCAGGGGCGCCACCGGCAACCCCGAGGACGTCGTGGTCAGCTACGAGCTGGCCGCGGGCGCCGCGAAGTTCTACGGCGGCACCTGGGGCGACGCCCAGAGCGCCACCTTCGCCGTGCTCGCCGACGGCGTCACGGTCGAGGACATCACCTTCCAGAACACCTACGACGAGTCGGCCGCACCCAGCCCGGCCGCCGCCGTGCGCACGACCGGCGACCGCACCGCCTTCGAGGGCACTCGCTTCGTGGGCGACGCGGGCACCTACCAGGCCGACGGCCGCCGCTCCTACCTGCGCGACTGCTACGTCGAGGGCGACGCGGGCATCGTACGCGGCCAGGGCACGACCGTCCTGGACGGCTGCACGGTCAAGTCGGCGGGCCCCGGCGCGGTGACGGCGGGCGGCACCGTCCTGGTCAACGGAAGCCGGCTGGAGGGCGACACCCCCAAGTCCACGTCCCTGGGGAGCTCCGGCGCGGTCGTGGTCCGTGACTCCTGGCTGGCCGCGCACGTCAAGGACGACCCGTGGGACGGCGAGGGCCGCTTCGCCGAGTACCGCGACACCGGCCCGGGCGCGGCCGTCAACGCGGACCGGCCGCAGCTCACCGACAGGCAGGCGGCCGAGCACACCGTGCGGCGGTATCTGGGCGGCTGGCGACCCTGACCGGCTTTACTCGGAACAATCCAGCCCTAGAGTAATCGAATCACTACCCAAAGTTACGATGGCGAAGTTCACCCATCAAATACTCCAGGGGGCTGGAAAATGACCGACGAGACCAGGGCCGACCGCATCACGATCGACACCGAGGAAGAGACGGCGATCGGCGGCGAAGCCGCACTGCTGCACGCCCAGGACGACCCGGTGGCGTCGGCCGCCGTCGACGCCGCCGTCGAGACCGAGCTGCTGGAGGAGGCTCCGGAGCGCGAGGCGGCCGAGGCCAGGCGGGAGAGCGAGCGCCAGATCGCCGAGCTCGCCGCCAAGGACCAGGAGCGAGTCCGCCGCGTTCAGGGCGAGCTGCGCAAGAGGGGCGCCGACGTCTGGCCGGTGGCCAGGTGGTGGGGCTACGAGATCCACCTCAACGAGTCGGCCGCGCTGCTGGCCGCCGAGATCCCGCAGCTCATCGGGGAGCTCGCGGGCGCCGTGCTGGGCTCTTGGCTGGCCCCGGTCGTCGAGCGCTCCGTACGCGACAAGGCGGGCTGGATCGGCGAGGCCGCCCGCCCGTACGGGGTCAAGCTGGCCTCGCCGTGGACCGCGCCCGGCATGCTCGTCCCGGCCCGCCAGGGCCGGCGCCGGACCGCCGGCGACACCAGCCTGTACTGGGCGGTCCACGAGCCGGGCGAGGGCTGGAGCCAGGACCAGCGTTTCGTCGACCACTTCAGCGTGTCGAACCCGGCCCTGGCCGAGTTCCAGGACCGGCTCTACCTGGCCCACCGGGGCACCTCCGGCGACGCCGCCCTGTGGTGGACGGTGTACGACGCCGAGGAGGGCTGGAGCGAGGACCAGAAGTTCCCCCAGCACTTCAGCCAGGCGGGGCCGGCGCTGACCGCGTACGACGGGCAGCTCTTCTGCGTGCACCGCGGCGCCGGCGAGGACGCCGCGCTGTGGTGGACGCGCTGGGACGGCTCGGCCTGGAGCCCCGACCAGAGGCTGCCGCAACACTTCACCGACGCCGCTCCGGCGCTGGCCGCCTACGACGGGCAGCTCTTCTGCGTGCACCGTGGCGCGGGCAATGACGCCGCGCTGTGGTGGACCCGCTGGGACGGCTCCGGCTGGAGCCCCGACCAGCGGCTGCCCGGCCACGCCAGCCGCTCGAACCCGGCGCTGGCGGTCTACCGGGGCCACCTCTACTGCGTGCACCGCGGCGCCGGTGAGGACACGGCGCTCTGGTGGACGCGCTGGGACGGCTCGACGTGGAGCCCGGACCAGAAGCTGCCCGCCCACCACACCAGCGAGGGCCCGGCCCTGACCGTCTACAAGGACCGGCTGTACTGCCTGCACCGCGGCGCCTCCGACGAGAGCCTGTGGTGGAGCGGCTTCAACGGCTCCGGCTGGACCGCCGACGAGCGGCTGCCCGACCACCGCAGCGGCGAAGGCCCCGCCGTCATCGCCTACCGCGACAAGAACGCCACCCGCGACCAGCTCCTGTGCGTGCACCGCGGCGTCCGCTGACATGGCGAGTGCCGGCTCGCGACCGCGGGCCGGCACTCTGTCGTCCGCAGCAGGTCACCAACCGGCGAGCTGCTCCAGGAACCACTCGATCAGCGGCCTCGACGGGGCGCTGTGCTCCGTGTTGCCGGCGTCACAGCAGAACGCGTCCAGGAACGTCTCGTCCTTCGGCAGGTCGCCGAGGTCGAGGTACAGGTCCGACTGCCACTGGAACGGGTCCCTGGCCAGCCCGATCGCGCTGACCGACGGGACGAAGGCGCTCCTCCTGAACCGGTCCTGGATCGGCAGCCCCGCCGCGTCGGCGAAGCGCCCCCACAGGTCGATCGTGCCGCCGGGCGCCCCGTCGAACGCGGCCACGTGCGAGGTGGCGCTCGTCCACACCGGCGCGCCGAAGCGTACGACGCCGATGTTCTGCAGCTCGCCCATGTCCGGCTGGATCCTGGCCGTGAGCTGCAGCGCCTCGTGCTGCAGGTCGAAGACCGGAGTGCCGGGAGGCAGGTCGGGGCCGCTGCCGTTGCCGGTCCCGTTGGCCAGGCCCAGCTTGTACGGCCGCATCGGGAACCAGCCCACCCTGCGCAGGTCCTCCAGGAACTCCTGGCGCAGCGGGCTGGCGCTCGTCACCGGACCCGAGTAGTCCGCGCTGTCCACCCAGCCCCACAGGAGCTGCTGCGCGGCCGGGCTGCGGATCAGCTCGGCCTGACCCGGGCCGTCGGAACGCGGGGACAGCGACTCGTGCAGGTACGCGAGCTGCTGCAGCACCAGCGGGATCCACGCGCCGAGGTGCGGGCTGTCGTAGGAGAAGTACTTGTCGGTCTGGTGGTCGATGCGATCGTTCTCCATGCGGGCCAGGGCGTACCTGGTGACGATCCCGCCCATGCTGACCCCGCCGACGACGAGCGGGTCGTCGCCGCGCCGCTCCTCGATCGCGCGCAGCACGGCGCTGACCGCCACGCCGGCGTTGGCCTGGATGGCGACGTGCCGCTGGTCGAAGCCCAGCAGCACGACGTCGATGCCCATCTTCCTGAGCTGGTCGAGGAAGCCGGGCGTGCCCTTGGCGTACGGCTTGTTGAAGTGCCGCCACAGGGCGTCGAGGTCGCTCGGCCCGTAGTTGAAGCCGTCGGCCAGGATCAGCGGCCTGGTCAGCGCGTCGTGCCCCTCGGCCAGGTGCACGGCGGCCCGGCCGGTGGCCGTGTAACCCTGGTGCGGGCGGTCGCCCACGAGCTCCCAGACCACCTCGGGCCTGCGGGCCTGGCCCTCGCGCTCCGGCGGGGTGGCGAACCAGATCCCCTGCTGTCCCAGCGCCTCGGCGACGCGCTCGACCTGCTCGGAGCTCAGGCTGGCCTCGACTCCCTGAGCCCTGGTCTCGACGTCGATTCTCGGTTCCTGCGCCATGCTTCGATCCTCTTTCTCACGTGCGGGGCCAACTGGCGCCACTGAGCACACTGTACGTTCACTCTCAGTAATCAACCATGCGCAACACGTGATGGTGTGATAGTGCGTTTCCGCAGGTCGGATGAGGTCAGAGGACGGAGAACAGGGAGCGAGTTCGGAGGAAGCCCATGGCCGGCACGCGGGCGTTCTGGATCGACGCGGCGCACGAAGGAACCCAGGAGCGGTACGGCGAGCAGTTGCGCAAATGGCGGCACGCGTTCGAGGCCACCGAGGGAGAGCCGGCCGCGGAAGGCATCACGCTCGACCCGCTGCACTTCGCGCTGGGCGCCTGGGAGGTGGCCGGCCGGCCGGTGGGCGACCCTCCGTACGTGCGCCGCCATCCCCGCGTGCTGGACGCCACCTGTCACCGGCCCGAGGAGGCGCCCGGTCTGATGGCGGTGGTCGAACTGGCCGCGCCCACCCCGGTGCGGCTGCCCGACGGGTGGGCCGGATGGCAGCGGCAGGACGGGGGCGATCGGACGTACACGGCGCCGCCGTACGAGAGGCCGACCGCGCTGGCCACGCTGGAACTGCGCGTGCCCCTGCCGGCCGACCTGCTGCCCCACCCGACCAAGGCCCGGGCCTCGGGGCTGCCCAACCTGGACGACGCCCAGGCCTCGATCGAAGCGCTGGTCTCCGAGCTGAACGCCGTCGTCACCCCGTTCCTGTGGAAACTCGAGGGGGAAGGGGACGGGGGGCCGCTGCCGGAGTGGCTGCGTACGCAGATCGAGGCCGACAAGGCGACCGCCGAGACGGCGGGCGGACGCGACTGGCGGTACGTGCCCGCGAGCGAGGGCAACCGGCTGGAGTTCGACGGGCCGCGCGGCGTGAGCGCGATCGGCTTCCACGCCGACGACCTGCTGCAACCGGTCGAGGCCATCCACATCGCCCTGCACGACCCGGCCGACGCCGTCGCCCGCTGCGAGGCGGAGCTGGCCCTGCTGGCGCTGCACGCCCGCGACTGTGACGAGTGCGCCGGCGGCTCACCCTGCGCCACCCTGCGCCGCCTCGCCTCCGGCTACCGCCTGCGGCCGGGCTGGCGGGACGAATGGGCGGTCTGAGGTGGAGGTTTCACATCTTCTGGCAGGGTAATCGGCCACTCAACGGTGAGGAGCACCCATGTCTTCCATGTCCTTGATCGACAGAGAATGTGTCCGTCAGTTGCTGGACTCGCGCCACCAGGACGCCACGCTGGTGTTCGTGAGGGGCGACTGCGTGGTGCTCCCGGCCGCGGAGGTGGACGAGGCCCACAAGGGCCTGGTCATCGCGCGGCGGGACGACGTCGTGGCCCAGCTCCCGGAGGGCGCCCGCACCGACCAGGCCCTCGACGACCTGGCCGTACGGCTGGACAACATCGTCAGAGACCTGGGCGCCTGACCTCCGCGCGATTCCTACTCGCGGCCGCTCTCCAGGAACTGCAGGACGGCGGCCACCCGCCGATCCGTCCCGTCGGTCGGCGCCAGGTCGAGCTTGGCGAAGATGCTGCGGATGTGCTTGTGCACGGCGCCGTCGGTGACGAAGAGCCGCTCGGCGATCGCGGCGTTGCCCAGTCCCTCGGCCATCAGGGCGAGCACGTCGCGCTCGCGCGGGCTGAGCCGTTCCAGCTTGTTGTCGGGACGGGCGCGGGTGAGGAGTTGCGCGACGACCTCCGGGTCGATGGCCGTGCCGCCGCCGGCCACCCGGTGCAGCGCCGTCATGAACTCCTGGACCCGCCCGACCCGCTCCTTGAGCAGGTAGCCGAGCCGGGAGCTGCCGTGGGAGAGCAGGTCGGTGGCGAACGCCTGCTCCACGTACGCCGACAACACCAGCACCGCCAGCCCCGGCAGCCGCCGCCTGGCCTCGACGGCGGCCACGATGCCCTCGTCGGTGTGGGTGGGCGGCATGCGCACGTCGACGATGGCGACATCCGGTTTGTGGGTGTCGACGGCGACCAGGAACTCGGCGGCGTCGGGGGCGGTGGCCACCACGTCGAGTCCCTCGGCGCGCAACAACAGCGCGAGGCCTTCGCGCAGCAAGGGGTCGTCTTCGGCGATCACAATCCGCATGGAAGGCTCACATTCATGGTGGTAGGCCCGCCTGGGGGGCTGGTCAACGCGAACACACCGTCGAGGGCTTCGGTACGGCGGCGGATGCCGCCCAGGCCGGACCCGCCGTCTTCGACGGCCCCGCCGCGTCCGTCGTCGGTGATCTGGATCAGCACCCGGTCGTCGGTCCGCCGGACGGACACGGTGGCCTGCCGGGCCTGGCTGTGCTTGGCGATGTTGGTCAGCGCCTCGGCCACCACGAAGTAGGCGGTGGCCTCGACGGAGGCGGGGCACCGGCCGGGCACCTCGGCGTCCACCGCGCAGGGCACCGGGCTGGCGGCGGCCAGTCCGGTGAGCGCGTCGGCCAGGCTGCGATCGGCCAGCACCGGGGGCAGGATGCTGCGGACGACCGCGCGCAGCTCGGCCAGGGCCTGCTCGGCGGCGTCCTGGGCACGTTCGAGCAGCTCGTCGGCGGTGGCCGGGTCGCGGGCCACCGCCCGGCGGGCCGCGCCCAGCAGCACGTTGACGGCGACGATCCGGTTCTGCGTGCCGTCGTGCAACGAGCGCTCGATCCTGCGCAGCTCGGCGGCGTGGGCGTCCAGCGCCGCCGCGCGGGTGGCGGCGAGCTGCGCCACGCGTAGCGCCAGGTCGGTGCCGGGATCGGCGGACAGCAGCCGCCGCCCCGGCCACGCCTGGAACCGCGCCATGACCGGGATGACCACCACGGCGAGGGCGAGCCAGAGCAGGCTCATCGAGCTGACCAGGAGCGCGCCCCGCAGGTCGTAGGCGTCCCAGATCTCCAGCACCGCGCCGGCCCGTTCGGAATCCGGCAGCAGCGGCCAGTACAGCGGGAACGTCAGGTCGAGCGCCGCTCTCAAGGGCAACGTCAGCCCGACAATGCCCAGCATCAGCCCCAGCGTCGCGTGCGTGAGCAACCAGCGCAGCTCCCGTCCGGAGGCGGGTTGCCTGATGGCGCCGCGCCAGTCGTCGGGCACCGGGTCGGGGTCGATGATCTGCGGACCCCAGCGGGACAGCCGCGCCCGCTCCCGGTTGGCCACCGCGCGCAGGACGCGCAGGCCACCGGGCGCCAGCCGCAGGCCCACGCCGGTGAGGCCGGCCAGCGCGACGGCGGCCAGGAGGGTCAGCGCGACCAGCGCCAGCGCGGCGGTGCCCATGCCGCCGACAAGATGTTCCAGTCCGTCGAGAGTGGCGCGGCCACGGGCGGACACGTCCCACAAACGGGCGGGCCGCTGCCCGGCCGTCGGGTCGTGGGTCGGCATCCGCACCTCCTTGTCGCTCAGACCATAGGACATGAGGCGTGATGTCGTGAGATAGCGGGGCGAAGAGTACAGCAGGCTGTACCCGTGCCTGTCCCGCTGGTGGGATCGCTGCTAGGGCGGCCGGTTCGTAGCGTTCTGTGCGAGACGAACGCCCCGAACCATGAAGGAGCACACGATGAGTCACGAGATCCGCCCCACCGCCTCCCGCATCCGGGTGAGCCGCCCCGTCCTGTGGTTGCTGCTGGCCGTCTTCATGGTCGGCAACATGGTGTCGAACACGGCCGGACTCCACCTGTTCCTGGGGGTCGGGTTCGGCCTGGCCACCCTGGCCTGCGCCGCCGCGCTGATCGTCCAGCACTACGACAGGCGGCGCTCGGACGGGTAATATTTGCCCATCTACGGTCATGTTGCGCTAAAGGGGATATTTGTGGGAAAACCCTCTGAAGATCGGCCTGATCAGGACAGATACGTCCGGCAGGAGCTGCAGCGCCTGAGGAACAGCATCGACAACCTCGACGCCGCCCTCGTCCACCTGCTCGCCGAGCGCTTCAAGTGCACCAAGGAGGTCGGCCGGCTCAAGGCGGAGTATCAGCTCCCGCCCGCGGACCCGGAGCGGGAGGCGGCCCAGATCAGCCGCCTGTGCGCGCTCGCGGAAGAGTCGAAGCTCGACCCCGTCTTCGCCAAGCGCTTCCTGAACTTCATCATCGCCGAGGTCGTCCGCCACCACGAGCTCATCGCCAGCAACAGGGCCGCCGCCCGCGGCAACTAGCGCGTGCTGAGGAAGGCGAGCGCGCGTTCGGCCAGCAGCTTGGCGGCGGGCTCGTCGTAGGAGGGCAGGCTGGGATCGGCGAACAGGTGCCGGTCCCCGGGGTAGAGGAACAGCTCCGCTCCCGAGGTCGCCGCCACGAAGGCGCGGGCCGCGTCGAGGTCGCCGGAGTCGACGAAATCCTCGTCCGCGTCCATCCCGTGAATCTGCACGGGCACCCCTTCCGGCCAGGAAGCGCCGAAGTGCGCGAGCGGCACGAAGGAGTCGAACAGCAGCGCTCCCTTCGCCCCCGCCCGCGTCAGGGCCAGCTTCTCCGCCGGCATCGCCCCGAGCGAGAACCCGGCGTAGACCAGCGAGCCGGGCAGCTCGCCGGCGGCGGCCACCCCGCGCGCGACGACCGTGTCGAACCCGATCTCCCGCGCGTGGGCCACGCCCGCCTCGACGGAGCCGAAGAGACGGCCTTCGAACAGGTCGGGCACGTGGACGGTGTGACCGGCGCCCCTGAGCGTCTCGGCGAACTCGCCCACGCCGCTCGTCAGTCCGTACGCGTGATGGAACAGCAGCACCTCGGCCATCTCGGCACCCCTGATTTCGATCGGGTTTTCGGATGGCGAGTATGCCAGCAACCCGGGCGATCAGTCCACAAGAGCGACCCGGACGGCTCCAGGGTCGTCGCCGGACAGGGGGACGGAGAAGACGGCCGTGCGTTCGCGGGCCCCGTACACGACGAACCGCACGCCGTCCTCGTCCCACGTCTCGCGGACGTCCGAGGTGAGCTGGGCGGAGGCCGAGCAGTACGCGAGGCTGCGGCGCAGCAGGTGCAGGGACGCCTCCAAGGGGACGTCGCGGAGCGGGGGCAGGGCGAGGGGGCGGCGCAGGCGTACCAGGAGGCGGCGTAGCGGGGTGAGCCAGTAGCGGTCCAGCTCCGAGGAGAGGACCAGCAGGATCACGGCCTCCAGCAGGACGACGGCGGGAATCGGCGACGAGGCGGCGGTCATGGAGAGCACGGCGGCGGCCAGCAGGAGCGCGGCGCGGGCGAAGCCGCGTGCGTCCACGGGCCGGGAGTGTGTGCCCAGGCAGCCGCACGACGAGGTGGGCGCGGCGACGCGGGCGTAGGCGAGGTAGGCGAGGAAACCGGCCGACAGCAGTGCGGCGGCGGCTCCGTCCAGGGGGTGGACCGGGGGCAGCAGCAACAAGGCGGCCACGGCCAGCTCGGCCAGGCCGACGAGCCGCAGCGCGGGGACCGCGCGCGCCGGGCCGGTCAGCCGGGCCAGGGCGGTCTGCCCGGCCCGCGCCCGCATCCGCCGGCTGAGCAGCTTCATCAGGCCTGCCCAGAGGAGGAAGAGGGCGATCACGTACGGCTGCGACGCGGCGATCCCGTTCACGAGCTGCCTCCTAGTGGGGGGAGAAGACCGTTGCGATGTCCACTTCGTTCGTGTCCGGCCGCCAGGCGCCCAGGATCTGCACGTGCTGGCTCACTTTCAGCATCGACAGGTCCGACGTGGCCGGCGACTCGGAATGGATGGCGACCGATTTTCCGGCCACGACGTGGCACAGCACTTCGGTGCCGTTGTGGTCGAGGTGGATGGTCTGGCCGGTGATGTTCTTGATGTGGCCCTTGATGTTGACGATGTTGAGCCACACCGATTCGGCGGCCAGGATGCCGTCCGGCATGAGCACGCCTCTGGCGTACAGGCCGTCACCGGGCTGGGCCTGGTCGAACGGGACCGGCCCCAGCTTCCACAGGCTCGTGCCGTCCACGACCCTGATGGTGTGGAAGACCATGTTCGAGCCCAGGACCAGGAGGGTGTTCTCCTTGATCGAACGGATCCTGCCCTCGGCGAAGTTCGGGTCGGGCGAGCCGGGTTCGACCTGCTGGGCCGTGGTGGCGAAGGCCGCCTCCGGGCCGAGCGAGCCCAGCGCGGTCGCGGCGACGACACTGGCGCCGCCGCCGAGCACGGCGGACCTGAGCATGTCCCTTCTGGTGCGCATCGTTCGCCTCCTGTCAGGGCGTCGAGATCTCCGCCGGTCGCAGGCCGGAAGAGAGACTGGCGATCTGGCTGTAGGCGGCGGGGGTCAGGTCGATCAGCCGGTTGCTCGCGCAGGTCGCGCCGCAACAACTGCGCTCGCCGCAGAACAGGTCGGTCTGCGGGCCGCAGTCGGCGATGGCGGTGACGACGCTGGTGCCGCTGCACAGCGCCGTGATGCGGTGGCGGAATCCACAGGTTCTGCGCGACAGGCTGACGCCGCAACTGTCCGGGCGGGTGATCGCCCAGCAGGCGTCGGAGGCGTTGGGCCAGGCGTGCTGGAGGCTGCCGGAGTTACAGGTTCCGCAGGCTCCCTTGCCGGTGCTGCTGCAGGGGCCCCAGGCGGTGCCGCAGCAGAACCAGGAGACCTCTCCTTGGACGGGGCCGAGTAAGTCGGCGGGCGGGTCGGGGGACTTGCTTCGCGCCATGCGCGTCCTCCTTGGGTGAGCTCTGGACGATCTCAGCGAGGGGTCTGAAGCTTTCCGACTTGATCTATGAGTACCATGTAAGGATTTTTCGTCAATGCCCGATTTTCGGAGGATGGCGCGACGGGCGGGGCGTTGTCAGGCGCAGAATTCCGTGATGGTGGCGGTGAGGATGTCGGTGACCTGGTGGACCGAGGCGATGTCCGCCCATTCGGTGTCGGCGTGGGCGCCGCCGCCGTCGGCTCCGAAGAGGAGGCAGGGGATGCCGGCGCGGGTCAGCAGGGCGCAGTCGGTCCAGAAGGGTTCGGCGCGGATCATCGGGGGGTGGCCGAGTGCGCGTTCTGCCTGGCCCAGGAGGACGCGGGCGATGTCCGAGCCGGGGTCGGCCTCGAAGGGCTCGCGGTGGAGGCCGTCACGAAGGACGTACCGGAAGTCGGGGACGGTGGCCGCGAGGCGGTCGAGGAGGTCCGTGAGCTCGGCTCGTACCGTGTGAGCGTCCTCGCCGGGAACCGTGCGGCGCTCGATCGTGATCAGGCATCGCGCCGGATACGTCGAGGGGCCCTCGCCGCCCTCGATGACGGAGGCGTGCACGGTGCCGGGGCCCAGCAGGCGATGTCCGCCGGCGGCGGCCAGGCGGCGGCCCAGGTCCTCCAGGGCGACCAGGAAGTGGCCGGCCTTGGCGATCGCGTCCACGCCCAGGTCGGGGCGGGAGCCGTGGGCGGCGCGGCCGAGGATCTCGACCTCGTACCAGGCGAAACCCTTGTGGGCGAGTGTCACCTCCAGCAGGCTCGGCTCCGTGACGATCGCCGCGTCCGCCGTGAAGGTCTCCAGCACCTCCTCCGTGCCGAAGCTGGCGTGCTCCTCGTCGGCGACGCAGGCGAGGATGACGTCCCCGCGCAGTGGGGAGCCGCTGGTGGCGCGGGCGGCGGCGGCCATCATGGCGGCGACGCCGCTCTTCATGTCGAAGGCGCCGCGGCCGTAGATCCTGCCGTCCTGGATGCGCGGGGTGAGCGGTTCGCCGTCGTACGTGCCGGTCGCGACGGTGTCCAGGTGGCCGTTGAGCATGAGTGAACGGCCGCCACCTGAGCCCCTGGCCACGGCGACCAGGGACGGACGGCCGGGTCGCCGCTCAAGCCGGTGGAGCTCGAACCCGCGCTCGCCCAGCCACTGCGCGCAGAACCCGGCGGCGGCCGACTCCCCGGCGCCGCCGGGGGACAGGTCGGGGTTGACCGAGTCGATGGCGATGAGGCGTTCGAGCAGCGGCAGCGGATCCGGCATGAGGGGCCTCCTGGCTGAAGGATCCCATCATGCCGCACCGCCTCAGAGCGCCTCGGAGTTCTGCGCCGCCTGGTAGACGGCCATCGCCTCGTCCCCGAAGAAGGGGCCGAACATGAAGTTCGGGGCGAAGTTGTAGGTGAAGCTGTTGACGGAGTTCAGCCAGCCGAGGCCGGTCGACTCGTTGAAGTTCTGGAACCACGGCCCGCCGCTGGAGCCGCCGGTCATGTTGCAGCGCAGCCCCTGGTCAGTGGTCATGACGGTGTCGTTGAACGAGCGCCCGCTGCAGTAGATCAGCTCCGACCCGTCGAACGGATCGGCCGCCGGATACCCGAAGGCGAACATCTGCCGCTGCCTGGCCTGGTTGAAGGCCACCCCCTGCCCGCCCACGACGTCGGTCAGCGTGCGGCCGTTGAGCGGCGCGACCACGACGGCGGCCACGTCGAAGTTGATGTCCTCGTTGGCGTTCCACTGCTGCGTGGTGAACATGGCGGTGGCCACCCAGGTGCCGAACGGGCGCTGCCCGTCGTCGAAGGCCGGGACGAACACCCAGTTCCTGTGGGCGGCGCCGTCGATCTTCACGCAGTGGCCCGCGGTGATCACGACGCTCTCGTTCGCGCTGGTCACGGCCGAGCCGGAGCAGGAGGCGTTGCCGCCTTCCGCGGTGGTGAAGAAGACCCGCCCGGTGGTGCGCACGACCGCGCCGCCGTCCGTCCACTGCAGGCCGCGGCTGTTGGGGACCGCCGCCTGCTGGGTGGCGTTCACGGTCCACGACGCGCCGCGGGTGCTCCACGAGGTGCGTCTGGAGGTGCCGCGGGTGGCCCACGGCTCGCCCCTGGACGGCCCGCTCGATCTCGTACGCCGGGGCGCGGGCGCGTCCAGGGGCTGCGCGGCGAGCATGCGCTGCGTGGTCCAGTACTGCGAGACGGTCCTGCGTTCCGACCCGGAGTCCGCGGCGGCCCACCCGGAGGGCCTGGGGTCGTTCGCGGCCTGCGCGCTGCTCGCGGGGACCAGGGCGCCCGCCACGGCGATGGCGAGGGCGGAGAGCAGGGCGACTCTACGGTGCATTACGTACCTCCCGAAACCCGGAATCTGCCGTAGGGAGGTACGTACGGAGCGGTCCATCCGACTCAACACCCGCACAACTCGATATAGCGCCATCACGGGACGAATCCGGCTCGGCACGGAGCGTCGACGTCCCCGCCGCCGACGAAACCATGACCAATGCCCGTCCGATATTGACGTTCTTTCACCGGTTCTTGCCCGTGTAAAGGAAATTCTAATTCGGCGTGGCGTTCTCATCTGAGTCGCGGCAACTGTAAATCTTGTACCGGTCTGGCGTCCATGGGCCGCATGCCGAAAGGAACGGTATATGTTCACCCGAATGAAAAATATGGCCATGCCGGCCATGCGTGGCTTCCTTGCCGCGACGCTGGTCGTCTCCCTCGCCCCGGCGGCGAGCGCGGTGACGGTCAACGACGACGACGACGGTCGCAGAAACTGCGAACACCATACTTTCTGGCGAATTCACCGAATGTCGCCGAGAAACTTCTTCGTACCCCGCACCCGTTACATCGACGGCCCCGGCGGCTCGATAACGGTGTCGGTCACCAGGGAGCACGAGGTGACCGCCTTCCTCGAAACCGAGAACGAGAGGCTGAAGTCGATCACCAGGCCCCTTCGCAGAGGGGAACTCGGCTTCGCGGAAGCGGACATCGCGCCAGTGGAGCCCGAGGAAGCGGACGCCGAGGCAGCGGACACCGCGGCAGTGGACGCCGGGGAAGTGGTGCACCAGCTACGGAGACTGGGCCTGCCCCACCTCGAGCAGCGGCACATGGTCTTCACCGGGCACGAATACACCCGGGAGATCACCGACGGCATGTACGGCAACATGTGGTACCGCGTCTTCGGCTACCGCATCGGCTGGTCGGCCTGGAGTGTGCTCGGCACATGCGACCGAGTCAAGGTCGCCGCCGGCATCGCCAGCGTGCCTTCCCGGGTGGAGGGCTGGCGTTACTGGGAGACCAAGCACCCGATGTTCAAGCGTCGGCAGATCTCCGACAAGTAACAGCAGGTCAGCAGGGTTTTCGAGCTGATTCCCGGGTATGGGATGGATCCAGTGGTCCGGCACGCGCAGCCGTTCCGGCGAACCCCACGAATCGCATGAGGGGACACCATGGCCATCCAGCGATATCTGGGAATCACCTTCTTCCGGCTTCCGCCGCCGCCTCCGGGAGGCGGCAGCGACAACTCTCGCAGCGCGCGCCGCCGCAGGCGCCGGCGCTGAGACCCGGCACGGGAGATGTGAGGGTGTGAACCCTCACATCTCTTCTGTGGGGATCACCGGTGGATCTGACAGGATGATCGGGTTACTGTCAGATCGTTTCGCCGGTAACCCATGGGAGCGCTTCATGAAACTCGTCCTGGTGCTGTTAGCGCCCCTCGCCCTGCTCCTGACGGCGGCGCCCGCCCAGGCCGCCGGGCCGGTCTGCCTCCCCGAGGCCCAGGTGTGCGCGGGGCTCGAGGACGGCCAGTTCGTCTTCACGATCAAGCCGCCGCCCACCACGCTCACGGTGAGCGCCACGGTCAACGACGTGCCCGTCACCGGCAGCCTGACCCACCAGTCCGCGCCCTCCTACGTGCAGGGCTGGTACGAGCCGTATCCGGCGCTGGTCTCCGGTGATGTCATCTGCCTGACGTTGAACGCGCCGGGGGTGTCACCGGGCCCGTACTGCGACACACAGCCGTGAAAAGTTTGTTTTCGGCCGTGACGACCATGTGCTGCCAGCGGCGATAAGGCCGAGATCAGCAGCCGCGGCGGCGGGGGACCAGCGGCTTAGCCGGGATTTACGCACGATGGATCATCCTGGTGTCATCGGGACACTAGGAGATGACATGGACGCGAACGAGCCTCGTACCGGTGGCTGGAGCCAGTTCGGTGACACACCCCCGTCCGCGGGAGGGTTCACCCGGCCGGGCGCGTTGATCCCGCCGCCTCCCCCTCCGCCGCGGCGGACCGGGTTCATGCTGACGCGCAAGGCGATCGCCGGGTTCGCGCTGGCCGCCGTGGCCGCCGTGTCGGTGGCGGCGCTGGGCGGCGGGGCCGTGGGCGCCTCCCTCGCCGACGGCAGCAGGCCGGTGGTGACCGCCACCCCGAACACCCCGAGCCCCGTGTTCCACGCCGCCGCCGACCAGTTCACGGTCGCGCAGGTGGCGGAGAAGGTGCAGCCGTCCGTGGTGATGATCCAGGGGCAGACCGCCGAAGGCTCCGGCGTGGTGTTGTCGGAGGACGGCCTGATCCTCACCAACAACCACGTCGTGAGCGGGCAGAACGGCGGGCTGACGGTCAAGTTCAACAACGGCAAGACCGCCCAGGCGAAGGTCATCGGCACCGACCCGAGCACCGACCTGGCAGTCATCAAGGCCGAGGGCGTTTCCGGGCTGGCCAAGGTGGCGCTCGGCGACAGCGACCAGCTCAAGGTGGGCGACGACGTCCTGGCCATCGGCAGCCCGCTGGGCCTGGACGGGACGGTGACGTCGGGCATCATCAGCGCGCTCGACCGTACCGTGACCTCGGGCAGCGGGGGCGGCCAGGACCAGCAGCAGCTCCCGCCGGGCTGGGGCGGGCAGCAGCAGGGGCAGAGCCAGGCGGAGGAGAACACCACGCTCGGCGGCATGATCCAGACCGACGCGGCGATCAACCCGGGCAACTCCGGCGGCGCCCTGGTGAACGCGGCCGGTGAGCTGGTCGGCATCAACAGCGCGATCGCCGCCGACGGTGTCAACCTCGGCTTCGCGATCCCCGTGAACACCGCCAAGAACGTCTCCGAGCAGCTCATCAGCAAGGGCACCGTGAGCCACGTGTACCTGGGCGTGAGCGTGACCGACGCCAGCGGGGGCGTGAGCGGCGCGCTCATCAGCCAGGTGACCGCCGGCAGCCCCGCCGAGAAGGCCGGGCTCAAGCAGGGCGACCTGATCACCAAGATCGGCGAGACGGCGGTCTCCGGCGGCGACACGGTCGTCGGCCAGGTCCGCGGCTACAAGGTCGGCCAGAAGGTCGAGGTCACCTACCAGCGCGACGGCAAGGAGAGCACGGTGACCGTCGCCATGGAGGAGAAGAAGTAGCCCCTGCTCCCCACCGCGCCCTGCCCCACCGCCCCCTGCCCCACCGCGCCCCCTGCCCCGCTGGGCAGGGGGCGCTTTGCGTGGCGGACGCGCACTTAGTCCGATCGGCGGTGATTAGGCCCTCCTCTATCGGCGTAACTCGGGTTACATTCACGTTAATTTGCCCTCTCTTATCCCCCGAGTAGACCGAAGGAGAGAGGCATGAGAGCGAGAACCGCGATCGCGGCCCTGACTGCTGCGGCGATACTCATGCCGCAGACCGCCGCACAAGCCCGTGCGGCGGCCCCGCCCCCCGACGACCAGTTCCAGAAGGTCACGCTCAACGACCATCCGGGCGAGCCGATGGACCTGGCGGTGTTACCGGACTCCAGGGTCCTGCACACCACCCGGCGCGGCGAGGTCTGGCTGCACGACCCGCAGACCGGCCTCAACACGCTCGCCGCCACGCTCGACGTCTACCAGCACGACGAGGAGGGACTGCAGAGCATCGCCCTCAGCCCCGGCTTCGGCAAGGGCTCCAAGAAGGACGACTGGATCTACCTCTACTACTCGCCGCCGCTCGACACCCCCATCGACGACCCGGCGACGCCGGACGTCAACGAGGGCGACGCCCCGTTCACCGGCACGCCGCAGGACTTCGCGCCCTTCAAGGGGCTGATCCGGCTGTCGCGGTTCCGCTGGGCGGGCGCCACCATCGACCTGCGCACCGAGCAGCGCATCCTCGACGTTCCCGTGGACCGCGGCATCTGCTGCCACGTCGGCGGGGACATCGTCTTCGACCCGGCGGGCAACCTGTACCTGTCCACCGGCGACGACACGAACCCGTTCTTCTCCGACGGGTTCACCCCGATCGACGAGCGGGCCGACAGCAACCCCGCCTTCGACGCCCAGCGCAGCGCCGGCAACACCAACGACCTGCGCGGCAAGGTCCTGCGCATCAGCGTCCGCGCGGACGGCTCCTACACCACCCCGCGCGGCAACCTCTTCAGGCCTGGTACGGCCCGCACCCGGCCGGAGATCTACGCCATGGGCCTGCGCAACCCCTTCCGCATCGAGGTGAACAGGGAGACCGGCGTGTTGTACGTCGGCGACTACTCGCCCGACCAGCGGGAGGCCGACCCCCAGCGCGGCCCGTCGGGGACCGGCAAGTGGACGACCATCCGTAAGGCGGGCAACTACGGCTGGCCGTACTGCGCGACGGCGCGGCTGCCGTACGTGGACTACGACTTCGCGACCGGGGCTTCCGGCGCGGCGTTCAACTGCGCGGCTCCGGTGAACGAGTCGCCGCACAACACCGGCCTGCGGGCGCTGCCGCCGGTCACGCAGCCGGACGTGTGGTATTCCTACGGGCCCTCGGCGGAGTTCCCCGCGCTGGGCACCGGCGGCATCGGGCCGATGGGCGGACCCGCGTACGACTTCGACCCGGCCGACACCCGCGGCCGCACCGCCGTGGGCTGGCCGAAGTACTACGACGGCGTCCCGCTCCTCTACGAGTGGACCCGCGACTACGTCAAGGCGATGCACCGCGACCGGCGGATCGAGGACGTGCTGCCCTCGGTCGTCTTCGACAACCCGATGGACATGGAGTTCGGCCCCGACGGCGCGCTCTACGTGCTCGAATACGGCGACGGCTTCTTCAGCGAGAACCCGGACGCCCAGCTCGCCCGCATCGACTACATCGGCAACACCGGCAACCACTCGCCCGTCCCGGTGGCGGCCGCGTCGGCGACGGCCGGCCTCGCGCCGCTCACGGTGAGCTTCACCAGCACCGGCACGAGCGACCCCGACGGTGACCGGCTCCGTTACGCGTGGGACTTCAACGCCGACGGCCGGGTCGACTCCCGCAACCCGCAGGGGTCCTACACCTACACCCGGAACGGCCTCTACAACGCCACGCTCAAGGTCACCGACCCCAGCGGCAGGTCCGCCGCCACCTCGGTACGCGTCGTGGTCGGCAACGCCGCCCCCGTCGTCGAGCTGGTGCGGCCCGTGGACGGGCAGCCGTTCACCTTCGGCGACCTCGTCGAGTTCGAGGTACGCGTCACCGACGACCAGCCGGTCGACTGCGCCAACGTGACCGTGGACTACATCCTCGGCCACGACGACCACGGCCACCCGCAGACCACGGCGCGCGGCTGCGCCGGCTCCATCCAGACCACCCTGCCGAGCGGCCATGACCCGGAGACCGATCACCTGACCGGTGTCTTCGTGGCCACCTACACCGACCCGGGAACCGGCGGCCTGCCCCCGCTGACCAGCAGCACCCAGGTCGTGCTCCAGCCCACCAGTTAGGAGACCTTCCATGTGTTACGGCTACGGCCCCAGCAGGCGTTCCCTGCTCGCCGCCGGTCTCGGGCTAGGGGCGGGCGCGCTCGCCGCCGCGTCCCCGGCCGCCGCGGCGACGACGCCGCCGCACCACTCGCGCGGGGAGCGCGTCCCTCCCGGCCAGATCAGCATGCAGCTCTGGACCGTGCGCGACGACCTGGCCCTGAACTACGACACCACCCTCGCCTACCTGGCCGAGATCGGTTACCCGAGGGTCGAGCTCGCGCTCGGCTACTTCGGCCGGACGGCCCAGCAGTTACGCGCGTTCCTCGACGGGCTCGGCCTGCACGCCAGCTCCAGCCACGACGGCATCAGCCCCGACGACGCCGCCCTGGAGACGAAGATCGAGAACGCGCTGACCCTCGGCCAGTCGTACATCGTCGTGCCCTTCCTGCAGTCCGCCAGCCTGGACGAGTGGAAGGGCTGGGCCGAGCGCATGAACGTCGAGGCCAGAGTCGCCCGCTCGGCCGGGCTGCGCTACGGCTACCACAACCACGCCCACGAGTTCACCACCGATCTCGGCGGCGGGAAGACGCCCTGGCAGGTGCTCACCTCCGAGCTCGATCCGCGCCTGGTCCACCTGGAGATCGACATCTACTGGGCGGTCACCGGCGGCGTCGGGCGCGGCGCCCGTGACCCGGTGAAGTTCGCGATCGACGTGATCCGCAGGGCGCCGCAGCGGGTGCTGCAGTACCACGTCAAGGACCGGGCCCCGGACGGCGACATGGCCGACCTCGGCACCGGCACGATCGACTTCCGCCGGGTCTTCGACGCGCACCAGGTGAAGGAGTACATCGTGGAGAACGACACCCCCGACGTGACGCCGCGGCGTACGTCCGAGGTGGGCTACTCCTACCTGCGGAAGGTGCGCTTCTAGCGGAACGTGGGTCCGGTCCGGCGACCGGGCCCACGACGGTTATGGACCCGGCCAAAATTTCGTTCTGATTCACGCGAAAACACTCCTTCCTCTCCCTTGTGGGCACTTTTCTCTATAACTCGATACAAGGGGGCTGAAGGAGGACCATGTACGTCGCCATCACCACAGCCCTGGCCATCATGGCGAGCCCGCAGGTGGACAACATCGCCCACCGGGGCGGCTCCGCGCACGCGCCGGAGAACACGATCGCGGCCTGCGCCCTGGCCAGGACCCAGCAGGCCGACACGTGCGAGTTCGACGTCCAGCAGACCAAGGATCACAAGCTCGTGCTGATGCACGACGAGACGCTGGCCCGCACCACCAACGTCGAGAAGCTCTTCCCCAAGCGCTCCCCGTGGTGGGTCTCCGACTTCACGCTCGCGGAGATCCAGCGCCTGGACGCGGGTTCATGGTTCTCCGGGCGCTACCGCGGTGAGGGTGTGCCCACCCTCACGCAGGCTTTGCAGGCGGTCGGCCGCACCAAGACCGGGCTGCTGCTGGAGATCAAGCACGCGCCGCGCAGCCCGGACATCGACCGGCGGGTGGCCGCCGAGCTGCAGGAGGGCCGCGAGTGGTGGAGCGGCGAGCGGCTGACCGTGCAGGCGTTCGGCTGGCAGTCGATGCGGGTGCTGCACGACATGGTGCCCAACCTGCCCATCGCGCTGCTCGGCAAGCCGCCCGCCGGCCGGCTCTCCGAGCTGGCCCGCTACGCCGACGGCATCACCCTCCCGCACTCCGGGCTCACCGCCGGGTATGTCAGGAAGGTCCACGATCGGGGCATGCGCGTCTACACGTGGACGGCGGACCGGACCGGCGTCATCCGGCGGCTGATCTCGTACGGGGTGGACGGCATCATGACGAACCGGCCGGACCGCCTCAGGAACGTCAAGCGTGCACGATAGGGCCGCCTCAGATCAGCTCGGTCTTGTAGAAGATGCTGGCCAGGCGCGGCCCCGGCTCCGAGGCCAGGCCGAGGCAGAGGCGCGGGGCGCCGGAGACGATCTGGATGCCCATGCCCTCCGGCTCGCGGTAGTTGAGAGACTGGCCCGCCACGCTGCGGGCCCGCTGCACCTGCTCCCCGGTGCGCAGGTCGAGGCAGGTGATGTAGGTGTTGCCCGGCGCCGGGTTCGTGTCCCCGTAGGCGGTGCCGGTCAGGACGTAGACGTAGTTCCCGTAGGCCGCGTACCCCTGGAAGGTTCCCAGGCCGACGGGCTGGGCCACGTCGTGCAGCCTGTCGGGCGAGCCCGCCTTGACCGACGACAGCGTGAACGCCGCGAACCGGAACGAGCCCTCGCTCACGTAGCGCATGATCAGCCGGTTCGTCGAGGGGTCGATCGTGCACGTCGTGTTGGTCGCTCCCGCGACCGGCGAGTACTTGGTGAGCGCCGCCGACGACGTGGTGAGCGTCTGGCCGTTGACGAACATGAAGCGGGCCAGCTTGGTGCCCCGGGAGCTGTTGCCGTCGATGGGGACCCCGTCCGTCTCCGTCCACAGGTAGGCGGACGACCCCGACGGCTCAACGCCTATCTGCACGCCGTGGCCGAAGCCCATGAGGTACATGTGGCCGAGGATCGACCCGGACAGGCTGAGCTTGGTGAGGCACAGGTCGCCCGCGGCGTTCGAGCCTGAACCGTTTTTGACCTGGACCGTGTAGATGTGCCCGTGGGCGTTGTCGATGGCGAACGACTGCAGGACGGTCGTGTTGTACAGGGCCTTGCGCCAGATCAGCGAGGTCGAGGGAGCGGTCAGCTCGAACCTGCCCTCCGCCGCGGCCGCGGGCTCGCCCCCGGCCAGCGCGGTGGTCGCCGCGACGCCGGCGCCGAGCTTGAGCAGTCCTCGGCGGGTTAACGGTGCATGAGAGGTCATGTTTCGCGTCCGTTCAACTGGAGGTCATGTCACGCCCAAAACACCCTAATGGGAGGGCGCCGATTTGAGATCTGGTCAGGTCGCCTGGTACGTTCAGGCCCATGCAGATCAGTCGATTTTGGCGTTATGTGCCGGCTCCGGGTGGAGCCCAGGGTCACATGCGCTGACTTACTGATCATCCGGAGCCACAGAGCAGAGACATCCCGTCTCTGCTCTTCGTCGTTTAGGCGGTCGGTTCCGGGGATCTGGGTGTGGGCCGTACCGCCGCGAGCTTGAGGGACGCCAGCCCATGACCGTGACCAGCGATCTACGTATCACCTCGTTCGAAGCCCTGCCCACGCCGACCGAGCTGCGGACGGAACAGCCGCTCGGGGAGGAACGCGCGGCGTTGGTGGCCGCGAGCCGCCGCGCCGTACGCGACGTCCTGGCGGGCGACGACGACCGGCTGCTGCTTGTCGTCGGGCCGTGCTCCGTGCACGACCCGGAGGCCGCGCTCGACTACGCCCGCCGCCTGGCCGCCGCCACCCGTGACCTGGGCGACGCCCTGTGCGTGGTGATGCGGGTCTACTTCGAGAAGCCGCGCACGACCATCGGCTGGAAGGGCCTGATCAACGACCCGGACATCGACGGCGGCCACGACGTGCGGCGGGGTCTGCGCCTGGCCCGCACGGTGCTGCTCGACGTGCTCAGCACGGGGCTGCCGGTGGGCTGCGAGTTCCTGGAGCCGACCAGCCCGCAGTACATCGCCGACGCGGTGAGCTGGGGTGCGATCGGCGCCCGTACACCGGAGAGCCAGGTGCACCGGCAGCTCACGTCCGGTCTCTCCATGCCCGTCGGGTTCAAGAACGCGACGGACGGGGACGTGCAGGTCGCGATCGACGGGCTGATCGCCGCCTCGCATCCGCAGGTGTTCTTCGGCATCGACGACGAGGGCCGCGCCTCCGTGGTCACCACCACCGGCAACCCCGACTGCCACGTCATCCTGCGCGGCGGGCGTACCGGCCCCAACTACGACGCCGGCTCCGTCCGCGACGCCCTCGACCTGCTGGCCAAGGCCGAGCGTCCGCGCCGGCTGGTCGTGGACGCCAGCCACGGCAACAGCGGCAAGGACCACGTACGGCAGGCCGGCGTGGTGCGCGAGGTGGCCGCCCGTATCGCGGAGGGCGACAACGGCATCGCCGGGCTGATGGTGGAGAGCTTCATCGAGCCCGGCCGTCAGGAGCCGGGGCCGCGCGAGGGGCTGACCTACGGGAAGAGCATCACCGACTCCTGCGTCGGCTGGGACGAGACAGAACGGCTGCTCGACGTCCTGGCCGAAGCCGTACGCTCCCGCCGGGCCGCTCACTAGTCACGGCATGGTGCGGCGGTAGCAGCCGGGCATTCGCTCCCGAGGCAGGAGGAATGCCGCGGCGGCCACCGCCGCCCGTCGCCGCACACCGTCACGTGGCTCAACCCAGATACGCCTCCCGCACGCGCTGGTCCGCCAGCAGCTCCTTCCCGGGACCGGACAGCGTGGTGCGGCCGAGGTCGATCACGTAGCCGTGGTCGGCCAGGGTGAGCGCGGCCAGGGCGTTCTGCTCGACCATGAGGATGGTCGTGCCCCCGCTGCGCAACATCGCGATGGTCTCCAGGAGCTGTTTGATCATGATGGGCGACAGGCCCATGGTCGGCTCGTCGAACATGAGCAGCTTCGGCCTGGCCATCATGGCCCGCCCGATCGCCAGCATCTGCTGCTCGCCCCCGGAGAACAGCCCCGCCCGCTGCGTCCGCCGCTCCCCGAGCACCGGGAACAGGTCGTAGACGTGCTCCATGTCCCTCCCGACGCGCCGGTCCCTGCGCAGGTGGGCGCCCAGGAGCAGGTTCTCCTCGACGGTCATCCCGGCGAACAACCTGCGGCCCTCCGGGCAGTGGGCGATGCCGGCGGCCAGGATCGAGTGCGCGGGCAGGTCGTGGATCGGGCGGCCCAGGAAGCGGATCTCGCCCCGGTGCGGCCGGAGCAGGCCGGAGATGGTCCTGAGCGTGGTGCTCTTGCCCGCGCCGTTCGTGCCGACCAGGCAGACGATCTGCCCCTCCTCGACGGTGAAGCCGACGTCCCTGACCGCCTCGATGGCGCCGTACGCGACCGCGAGTCCGTTCACTTCGAGCATCAGGCGGCTCCCAGGTAGGCCTCGATGACCCGCGGGTCGGCGCGTACGGCCGGCGGCGGCCCCGCGGTCAGCATCCGGCCGCGGACCAGCACGTAGACGTGGTCACAGAGGGAGAAGATGAACTTGGTGTCGTGCTCGATCACCAGCACGGCGATCCCGCGGTCGCGGATGGCGCCGATCAGCGTGCGCACGGCGGCGGTCTCCTGGGCGTTCATGCCCGCGGTGGGCTCGTCGAGCATGAGCACCGCCGGGTCGCCGGCCAGCGCCCTGGCGATCTCCAGGCGGCGCTGGTCGCCGTAGGAGAGGTTGCGCGCGGGCCGGTCGCCCTCGGGGTCGAGCCCCACGAAGGTCAGTTCCGCGCGGGCCCGCTCGACCGCCTGTCCCTCGCTGCGGCGGAAGCGCGGGCTGCGCAGCAGCGCGTCGACCAGGCCCTGCCTGATGCGGGTGTGCCGGCCGACGAGCACGTTGTCCAGGGCGGACATGCCGGAGAAGAGGCGGATGTTCTGGAACGTGCGGGCCACCCCGCTGCGGGCGGCCTGCGCGGGGTCGGCCGCGAGGGGCCGCCCGTCGAGCAGGACGCGGCCGGAGGAAGGGGCGTACAGGCCGGTCAGGCAGTTGAACAGGGTGGTCTTGCCGGCGCCGTTGGGGCCGATCAGGCCCACGATCGTGCGCTCCGGCACGGTCAGCGTCACCTCGTCGAGCGCGCGCAGGCCGCCGAAGGAGATCGAGACGCTCTCTGCGGTCAGGGTCATGAGGAGGAAACCAATCCCCGGGGGCGGAAACGCATGATCAGGATGAGGGCGAGACCGAAGAGCATCAGCCGGTAGTCGCTGAACTCGCGCAACTTCTCCGGCAGCACGAACAGCAGCGAGGCGCCCACGACCGCGCCGGGCACCGTGCCCATCCCGCCGAGGATCACCGCCCCCAGCAGGGTGACGGACTCGCTGAAGTCGAAGCTCTCGTACCCGACGGTGCCGAGCTTGTGCGCGAAGACCGCGCCCGCCAGGCCCGCCAGCATCGAGCCGACCAGGAAGGCAAGGATCTTGGTACGGCCGGTGCGCACACCCATGGCCCTGGCGACGTCCTCGTCCTCGCTGATCGCCAGCCACGCCCGCCCGGTGCGGCTGCGCTTGAGGTTGCCCAGCACCAGCATCGCCCCGCCGACCATGATCACGGCCACCGCGTAGTAGAGGAACCCGGAGGGCAGGGCGCCGACCGGCTCGTTGAACGACTGGCCGAACAGGGTGATCGGCGGAATCCCCGGGATGGAGTTGGCGCCGCCGGTCAGCCCGCCGATGTCGTTCTGCGCCGCCCTGAAGAAGATCTCCCCGAACGCCAGCGTCACGATCGCCAGGTAGTCACCCCGCACCCGCAGGGTGGGCGCGCCCACGATCACCCCGAACACGCCGGCCGTCGCCGCGCCCGCCAGCGCGGCCACCGGGAAGGGCACCACGAAGGCCAGGTTCGCGGCGGTGAACGCGCCGATGCCGAGGAAGGCCACATAGCCGAGGTCGAGCAGCCCGGCCAGGCCCACCACGATGTTGAGCCCGATCGCGGTTGCGGCGTAGATGCCGATCGTGGCGGCCACGGTCATCCAGTAGCCGGTGCCGGCCTCGGTGACCGGCAGCGACAACGCGCAGGCGAGCAGGACCATGACGCTGAAGACCCGGTGCCGCTCGGACAGGGCGGCGATCCAGGCCAGCACCCGGTACGCGGACAGGATGCCGATCAGGGCGACGGCGAACCCGAGGAAGGCCAGGAACTCGGCCCCGCCGTACGGGTTGCTCGCCCTGCTCTGCCCGCCCGCCGTCAGCGTCGCCGACACCAGCCAGAGCAGGGCGGCGAAGGCGGCCAGCAGCACCGGCCACGCCACCGCCCGCCCGGGCTGCCTGAGCTCGGGAGCCGGCCCGGGTTTGGGCGACCACACCAGCAGCAGGCCGCCTGCCAGCGTCACCGGGCCGCCGATCGACGGCGCGCCGAGCACGATGAGGTAGAGCGAGTGCACCACCGCGATGACGATCACGCCGATGCCGACGGGCCTGGCGGCGCGCGGGAGGAAGGCGGCCACGCCCATCAGTACCAGGTGCAGCCGGAATCCGGTGACCAGGTACGGGGCGTCGAAGAACTGCAGGGTGGCCAGGTCGGGGTAGGCGCCGTCGGGCAGCACGAAGGCGGCCCACGGGAGCAGGGCGCCTGCCAGCACGAGCGCGGCGCCCGCCCACTGACGCCAGGGGCGTGCCGCCGGTGTCCGCACGTCCGGGATCGGTCGAGTCTCCAATGTCGTCATGCCCGGACCCTTTCCGGCCGGCCGAGGAAGCCCTGGGGACGGAACATCAGCACCAGGATCAGCAGCACGAAGACCCAGACGTAGTCGTACTGGGCGCCGCCCCAGGCGTACTGGCCGGCCAGGGACTTGACCAGGCCGATGCACAGGGCGCCGAGCATGGCGCCGCGGATGCTGCCGATGCCGCCCAGGACGGCGGCGGTGAAGGCGAAGATGCCGTTCTGGAAGCCGATGGCGGTGTCGATCTGTGTGTAGTGGATGCCGTACAGGACGGCGCCGATCCCGGCGAGGACCGCGCCGATCACGAACGTCGCCAGGATCACCCGGTCCGGGTTGATGCCCATGAGGCGGGCGGTGTCGGGGTCCTGGGCCGTGGCCCGCATGGCGCGGCCCGTCCGCGAGCGCTCCACGTACACGTGCAGCGCCGCGGCCAGGAGCGGGGCGACGGCCACGGCCAGCACCCCGGTCCAGAGCACCGACACCTCCCCGAGGACCAGATGGCCCTCGGGGAAGGCCCGTGGGAACGCCAGCGGCGCGGTGGCGCCCGGGTAGAAGACCCGGACGACCTCCTGCAGCAGGATGGACACGCCGAGCGCGGTGATCAGCGGGGCCAGTTTGTGCGCGCCGCGCAACGGCCGGTAGGCCAGCCGTTCCATCGCGGCCGCGGCGGCGACGGAGACCGCCACCGCCGCGACGCACATGACCGGCAGCACCACGTACCAGGGCGTGCCCTTGGGCAGCAGGTACAGGGAGACGAAGTGGGCGCCGAACGCGCCCACCATGAACACCTCACCGTGCGCGAAGTTGATCAGCTGGACGATGCCGTAGACCATGGTGTAGCCGAGCGCGATCAACCCGATCAGCGCTCCCAGCACCAGGCCGTTGACGATCTGCTGAGACAGGGTCGCCACGGGTCACTTCGCCTCGTACTGGTCGCTCAGCACGTCCTTCCACGCGCCGGACGTGACCTGGTACACCGTGAACATCTTGTTGACGCTGTCGCCGTACTGGTCGAAGCCGATCACGCCGTTGGCGCCCGCGTCGGTCTTGTACGCCTGGACCTGCTCGTTCAGCTTGTTGCGCTGGTCCAGCTCGCCCGTCCACGCGGCGTTGGCGGTCACCTTGCCGACCGAGGTGACGACCACGTTGGCCGCGTCGTACGCGAACGCGCCGAACCCGCCGTACCCGTCGGAGAAGTTCTTCGCCTTGTACGCCGCCACGAACGCCTTGCCGGTGTCCAGCTTCTCGATCGGCGCCCCGACGGAGGTGGCGACATCGCCGTCCTTGCCGCCGAGCGCGATGAACTGCGGGTCGAACAGCCCGTCGGTGCCCGAGATCGGCACGCTCAGCCCCAGGTCCTTGGCCTGCTTGCTGAGCGGCCCGGCGACGTGGTACTCCGAGCCGACGTAGATCGCCTCGGGCTTGAGCGCCTTCACCTTGGTCAGCACGCTGGAGAAGTCGCTGTCGTTCTCGTTGACCTTCTCGCGGATGACGATCCTGGCGCCCAGCCTGCGGGCCTCCAGGGCGAACTGCGTCGCGCTGTTCTCGCCCACGGCCTTGCCGTCGGTGATGATCGCGATCCGCTTCTTCCCCTCGTGCTCGACCATGTAGCGGGCGTTGAACGGGCCCTGGAGGTCGTCGGTGCCGACGACGCGGAAGTAGTTGTCGTAGGTGCGCTTGGGCGCCTTGACGAAGGCGGCGCCCCTGGACAACACCGGGTCGGTGTTGCCGGGCGAGATCTGCAGCAGCTTGGAGGCGGCGATCTTCGGCTGGATGGCCCTGGCCACCCCCGAGTTGTACGAGCCCACGATGCCCACGACGTTGGGATCGTCGGCGAAGCGCTGGGCCGCCGCCGCGCCCTTGTCCGGGTTCGCCTCGTCGTCCTGCGCGTCCGCCCTGAGCCGGTAGCCCTTGACCGCGCACTTCGTGTTGGCCTGCTCCACCGCCAGCTGCACCGAGTTACGGATCCCCAGTCCGATCGCCGACAGCTTGCCCGACATCGGCGCGATGACGCCGATGACCAGCGTGCCCTTGCTCGTGTCGCAACCGCCGGCGCCGCCGGCCGTCTCGGTCTTGGCGGCGCCGCACGCGCTTGTCGCCAGTGCCCCCGCTATCAGCACGGACAACGCGCTCTTGGTTCTCAACGGAAACTCCCTTGCCCCCGGTCGTGGTTCTCACATCGGACCGGAGGCAAGCTAGGGCCTCTGACTGTTCAGTTGACAGATCAAAAGATGGCCATTGACTGCCCAAGATTCCGGGCAACTGAGCAGTCTTTGGTCTGCTGAATGGTCAGGTGTTGCGCTTAACGTGCCATTCCATGCGCACTATCGGACTCATCGGCGGATTGAGCTGGGAATCCACGGTCATTTACTACCAGGTGATCAACCAGCGCGTACGCGAGCGCCTCGGCGGCAGCCATTCCGCCAACAGCCTGATCTGGTCGGTCGACTACACCACCGTCGAGGACCTCATCTTCGCCGGCCGCTGGGACGAGGTGGGCACCATGCTGGCCGAGGCCGGTGAGAAGCTCGAAGCGCAGGGCGCCGAGATGTTGATGATCTGCAGCAACACCTTCAACCGGGTGGCCGAAGAGGTGGAGCGGGTGGCGAACGTGCCCTTCCTGCACATCGCCGACGCCGTGGGCGCCGAGGTCGACAACAGGGGGATGCGCAAGGTCGGCCTGCTGGGCACCCGCTTCACGATGGAGGAGCCCTTCTACCGCGACCGGCTGGCCGCCCACGGCTTCGAGGTGATCATCCCCGGCCGTGCGCAGCGCGAGCAGGTCCACGACGTGATCTTCGACGAGCTCGTGCGCGGCGTCTTCCGCGACTCCTCCAAGGACGCCTACGTCGAGATCATCGCCCAGCTCGCCGACCAGGGCGCGGAGGGCGTGATCCTCGGCTGCACCGAGATCGAGCTGCTGGTCACCGACAAGGACGCCCCCATCCCGGTGTTGCCGAGCGCGCGGCTGCACGCGGAGGCCGCGGCCGAGTTCGCCCTCACCGGCTGATCGGCTCCAAGTCGTTCCAGAGCTCGCGACGCCAGAGGTCCTCACTGACCCGCTCGATCCCGGCGAGCAGGTGACGGCGGTAGGTGGTGAACGGCAGGCCGAGACGTTCGGCGGCGGCCTCCTGGGTGGGGACGCCGCGCAGGTAGGTGGTGTCGAGCGCGCGGTGCAGCTTACCCGCCCGCGGGTCCCGGCTCAGGTCCTTGATGCCCTGTTCGAGCAGGTCACGCAGGGCCCTGGCGGGGTCGGCGCGCCCGGCGAGCAGCCTGGTGCGGGTGAGCGGGTTGGCGGCCAGCTCGGTGTGCCGCGAGAGGTGCCGCAGCGCCTTGCGGACCGCGCCGGTGAACTCCTCCTGTGACAACACGGCCAGCTCGGGCTCCTGCCGCGCGGCGGGGACGTCCTGCCCGCCTGCCGCCAGCAGCCGTTCGAGCCAGGGGCACGCGGGCGCGGCCCGCCAGTCGTGGGCGTACAGGGCGTACTCGCTGCCGCCCACCCAGGCGTGCTCTCCCAGGTCGTGCATCTGATAGACCTTGTAGTGCTCCGCCCAGGCACGCTCGGTGCCCATGGCCGCGAACGACCAGGCCATGCGCTCGGAGCGCAGGCAATATCCGATCGCCCGCCACTGGACCAGGTCCGGCGTCGGGCACTTCTCGTTCTGCCCGGCGCCCCAGACCCGGATGACGGCCAGGTGCTCGCCCGGCCGCAGCGGCGCCGTCGCACGGGCGGTCGCCCAGGCCGTGGCCATGATCGGGTCGGACTCGGCCGTCTCTTCGTCGAGTTCGTCCAGGCGGAGCCAGGCACAGCAGCCGACCAGCTCGCCCGTGTCGGTGCGCCGGTAGAGGTGGAACGAGCGCGGTTGCCTGGCCGTCCAGAAGCGGATGGTCTCCGCCTGCTCCTCGCCCTCGGCCCGCACAGCCAGGCGCACCAGGTCCTCGGTGTCCTCCGGGCGGAAGACGTCCTCGTACGTCTCGCCCTTCTGGCTCCAGTCGTGCAGTCGCGAGGTCGCGCCGGGTCCCCGGTGGATGTAGAACAGCGAGCCCACGGCCCCGAGCACGTCGGCGTCCGCCGCGAGGCGGATCTGGGTCACGAGGTGGGCCATAATGCGCTGGTGCATGTCGGCGTACCCCTGGGGGTCGCGCCAGCGCAGGTCGGCCTCCAGGATCTCGCGGACCACGTCGTGCGGGTACAGGCCGAGCGGGCTCGACTCGACGAACGGCAACCGCCGCAACCAGGCGAACAACGCCGCCGCGTCGTGGTCGGGCAGGACCGCGCGCACCAGGTCCTCGGTCGTCATGTACGTGTGCGCGCACACCTCCAGCGCGTGCCAGTGCGCCGGGCTGGGCACCTCGCCGACGAGCTGGCCGAGCAGCGTGCTCACCACGTCCTGCGTGGGCGTCCACCGGGAGCTCGCCTCGCTGTCCCTGATCGCCACCGCCGCGCCCAGCGACAGCGCGAGCGGATGCCCACCGGCGAACGCCAGCAGCGGCGCCCGCAGTTCGTCCGCCACACCTCGGGCGTCCAGCAGGTCGGCGGCCTCCGCGGGCTCCAGGTCGCGCAGCGGCATCACCTGCAAGGTGCCCGCCCAGCCCGGGTCGGCCTGCCACATCATGTGCGGCGGGTTTCTCCCCGCCATCACGATCACCGTGCCCACCGGCACGCGCGGCAGGAACCGTTCGCGCACCCAGCACTCCAGGCCCTGGATGCGTTCGAAGGTGTCCACGAGCAACACTCCGCGCTCGTCGCCGAGCACCTGTCCCGCCTCGGCTTCGAAGGCGGCGGGGGACGGGTCGAGCGTGCGCCCGTCCAGCAGCGTCACCGGCCGCCCGGCCGCCGTCGCCTCCTGGACGAAGCGCCGTAGCAGCGCGGACTTGCCGACACCGCCGGGGCCGTGCACGTAGAACACCCGGCCGCCACTGTCCAGCGCCCTCGCGAAGGCCGCCAGTTCCTCTTTCCGCCCGACGAAGGAGCGCTCCCTGGCCGCATGGAGACGCTTTCCCAGGTTGTGGTCAGTTCCCAGAAGTCGCCTGCTGTCAATGGCTGGTGACATGTGTGCAACTCTAGCGTCAGGAATCCCTCAACTGCCAAAATGGCTCTCAAGCCAACATATTCACACAAAGCTCAGGGAGCGGTGAGTGCTCGGGCACAGGCGCCGAGGCCGTACTCGCTGGAGGCTTTGACCAGCACCACGTCGCCCGGCTCGATCAGCTCGGTGGCCACCCTGATGGCCTCGGTCACGTCATCGGCCGTGCGCACGATGACGTTCCCGGCGGACGCCGCCGCCGCCATGGCGAGCGGGTCCTCGTCCCCGACCGCGATCAGCACCTCGATGCCGAGATCGGCCACGAGCCTGCCCATCTCCGCGTGCCGCTCCCGCGAGGCCTCGGCCTGCTGTCCCATGCCGCCGAGCACGGCGACGGCCCGCCGGCCGCCGGCCAGCGCCCGCAGCGCGCGCAGCCCGGCGCGCATGGACTCGGGGTTGGCGTTGTAGGCGTCGTTGACGACGGTGACGCCGTCGGGTCGTTCGCTGATCTCCAGGCGGCCCCCCGAGCGCCGCTTCGCCTGGGTCAGGCCCTCGGCGATCGCGCCGGCGGGCAGCCCGAGCGTCACGGCGACCGCGGCGGCGGCCAGGGCGTTGCTCACCTGGTGCTCGCCGATGAGGTCCAGCTCCACCCTGGCCCGGCCGGCGGGCGTCACCAGGTCGAACGCGGGCCTGGCCCCCTCGCGCAGCACCACGTTCTCGGCGCGCAGGTCCGCGGAGCCGCCCCACAGCACGATCTGGGCCTTGGTGCGCGCGGCCATGCCCATGACGTACGGGTCGTCGGCGTTCAGTAGCGCGAACCCGTCGGCCGGCAGCGCCGCGACCAGCTCCCCCTTGGCCTCGGCCACGTCGGCCAGCCCGCCGCCCATGCGCGACACGTGCGCGGCGCCGACGTTCAGCACCAGGCTCAGGTGCGGCGGGGCGATGCCGGTGAGGTAGGTCAGGTCGCCCTTCTGGCCCGCGCCCATCTCCAGCACCAGGTACCGGGTCGCGGGGTCGGCGCGCAGCACGGTGAGCGGCAGACCGAGCTCGTTGTTGAACGACCGGTCGGTGGCGATCGTCGGCGCGTGCCGTTCGAGCACCTGGGCCAGCAGGTCCTTGGTCGTGGTCTTGCCCACGGAGCCGGTCAGCGCGATCACGGCCGGGCTGAGGCGTTCGAGCACGTGCTTGGCCAGCAGGCCGAGCGCGGACTGGACGTCCTCGACCACGAGAGCGGGCACCCCGACGGGCCGCGCGGCCAGCACGGCCACGGCTCCGGAGTCCACCGCCTTGGCCGCGTAGTCGTGTCCGTCCACCCGGGCGCCGGCCGTCGCGGCGAACAGGCCGCCCGGCACCACGTCCCGCGAGTCGACCGCCGACGGCGCCGTCACCAGGGCCGCCGCGTCGGGTACGTCGTGCATCTCGGCGTCGATCACCCGCGCGATCTCGGCCAGCGTCATGGGGATCACGAGCCGCTCCTCGCCATCGCCAGGTCGATGAGGCGGCGCAGCAGGTCAGGGTAGGCGAGCCCGCTCGACTCCCACGCCCTGGCGTAGACGGAACGGGCGGTGAATCCCGGCATGGTGTTGATCTCCAGTACGTAGAGGCGTCCCGTGCCCTCCTCCCAGAGGAAGTCGACCCGGGCCAGGCCGTAGCCGCCGATCGCCTGGTAGGCGCGCAGGGACAACATACGTACTTCCTCGGCCACCTGCTCGGGCAGCACGGCGGGGATTGTGGCGATCTCGGACTGACTGAGGTATTTGGACTCGTAGTCGAGCCAGTCGCCGTTCACGAGCAGCTCGCCGGGCACCGAAGCCTGCGGGGTGTCGTGGTCGCCGAGCACGCCGCAGATCAGCTCGCGGCCGTTCACCCCCTGCTCGACCACGACCACCCGGTCATAGCCGAAGGCCAGCTCGACGCCCGTGCTCAGTTCCTCCATGGAGGTGACGCGGGAGATGCCGATGGAGGAGCCCATGTTGGCCGGTTTGACGTACATCGGCCAGTCGAGCGACTTCACCAGGCCCCAGTGGTCGGTGGCGGTGTCCCAGTCGTGCCGGGTGAACCACACGTACGGGCTCACCGGGAGGTCCTCCGCGAGGAACGTGCGCTTCATCGCGACCTTGTCCATGGCCACGGCCGAGGCCAGGACGCCGCAGCCCACGTACGGCAGGCGCAGGGTCTCCAGGTGGCCCTGGATGACGCCGTCCTCGCCGTACGGGCCGTGCAAGACGGGGAAGACCACGTCCGCCACGTCGCGGCGCAGGTCGAGCGGCCATCTGCCCTGGCGGTCGATGATGACGGGGATGGGCTCGTACAGGTCTCTCGGCAGGGCGTCGAGCACGGCCTGCGCCGACTGCAGCGACACCTCGTGCTCCGCGGACGGCCCGCCCGCGAGCACGGCCACGCGCAGGCGTTCAGTCATGATCGATCAGCCTCTCTTGCCATGGCATGCGTTTGTCCGCCGTCACGAACCCGGCCGCCCGATTGTGCACCGATCGCCTGATCACTTTTGAGTCCAGATTCTGTCCAGTCTCTACTCACCCTTGGCCAGAAAGTTTTGCCCGCCGTTTTACCGCCTGCTGTACCCCGAGGTGGGCAGTGCGCGGGATCGCCGTGGCCCCCGGCGTTCTCCTAGTTTCGAGGTGCCACGAGAAGGGCGCTTCTCACCGTGGCAGAGGAGGCGGGGGGCATGTCAGTGGAGATCGTTTCCGGATCGCTGGGATCGCGGGTGCACGCGGCGCGCGAGCTCGCGTTCGTCGGCAGGAAAGAGGAGCTGGGCGTCTTCCACGCGGCGTTGCACGGCCGGGGCTGCAATGTCCTGTTCGTGCACGGGCCGGGCGGCATCGGCAAGTCGGCGCTGTTGCGCAGGTTCGCGCAGGAGGCCGCGGCGGCCGGGCGGCCGGTGACGCGGCTCGACGGGCGGGAGCTGGAAGCCTCACAGGAGGCGTTCGCGGCGGCGGCCCTGCCGCTGGATGCCGACGGGGTGCTGCTGGTGGACGCGTTCGAGCGGATCCAGGGCCTGGAGGGGTGGCTGCGGGAGACGTTCCTGCCCCAGGTGCCGATGGGCGCGCTGGTGGTGCTGTCGGGGCGGAACTCGCCGGACATCCGCTGGCAGGCCGACCCCGGGTGGGCGGCGGCGCTGGAGGTGATGCCGCTGGGCGACCTGGTGCCCGAGGACGCGCGGGCCCTGCTCGACTCCAGCGAGGCGCCCGGCGAACGGCGGGAGAACGTGCTGGCCTTCGCGGGCGGGCATCCGCTGGCGCTGTTGCTGGCGGCGGCGGTGGCGGCGTCCGACGGCGGGACGTCGCCGAGGCAGGACGCGCTGGCCACGCTGCTGGATCAGCTCGTGGGGGAGGTGCCCTCGCCGGCGCACCGGCATGCCCTGGAGATCAGCGCGCATGCGTACGTGACGACGGAGGAACTGCTGCGGGCGGTCCTGCCGCAGGACGCGGGGGCCTTGTTCGGCTGGTTGCGCCGGTTGCCTTTCATGAGGTCGAACAGGCTCGGGTTGGTGCCGCACGACGTCGTACGGGAGGCGCTGGAGAAAGATTTCCGCTGGCGGGACCCGCAGGGGCACGCCGAGATGCACGACCTCATCCACGCGCATCTGGCCGGGAAGGCGCGCACGGCGGCGGAACCCGACGTGCTCGGCGCGGTGGCGTCGCTGCTGTATCTGTATCGCGGTGACTCGGCCGGCTTCCAGGAGCCCGACGTGCGGGAGGAGGACCTGGGCCCCGGTGACGTGGAGGCGTTGCTCCGGGTGGCCGAGGGGGAGGAGTCGGCGGCCTTCTGGGTGAAGCGACGGCCGGAGGCGTTCCGGGTGTATCGGCGCGATGGTGAGCCGATCGCGTTCTGCGCGTGGTTGTTGTTGCCTGAGCCCGACGAGGAGGAGCTGGCGGCCGATCCGGTCGTGGCCAGGGCGTGGGCGTACGCGCGCGGTACGGCGCCGTTGCGTGCCGGTGAGCAGTTGGCGGTGGCGCGGGTGTGGGTGTCGGCCGCTTGCCGGGGGGATGCGTCGGTGACGCGGATCATTCAGTGGCGGGCGATCGGCAACTGTCTGCGGATCGAGTGGATGGCCTGGTCATTTATCGCGATAAATCATGACATGGTGTGGCCGTATCGGATGGCTGAGCTGACCGAGCGGCCGGAGGTGGGCGAGGTACGTGGGGCTGGCGAGATGGGCGGGGCTGGCGAGATGGACGGGGCTGGCGAGATGGATGAGGTTGGCGGGATGGGTGAGGTTGGCGGGGTGGGTGAGGTGGCGCAC